>JBAWWJ010000128.1:0-22836 GCA_037146815.1 Planctomycetota bacterium | reverse complement strand
TAACCAACCACATAAGCAGTTGACGCTGTTCGACTTATAGCCGGACAGTTGTGTTATTCAATCTGAATTCTTTTCAGCGCAACAGCCAGGCGGATGGTGATTCCAGTGCCTGACTTATTGTTTGCAGGAATCGGGCGGCAGGAGCACCATCAATGATTCTGTGATCAAAAGTCAGGCTGAGCGTCATCTGATCTCGCGGGATGATCTGATTGTCGACCACTGCCGGTTCTCGACGAATCCGGCCCATACCCAGGATGGCGGCTTCGGGGGAATTGATGATGGGTGTGAATCCATCGATCCCGAATCCTCCGAGATTCGTAATCGTGAAGACGCCTCCCTGCATGTCATTCGCTTTCAGTTGACCGGCACGTGTCAGGCGGATCAGATCGCTGGTCCGACTGCAGACCTCTGTGACCGTCAGTGATGGGACGTTGCGGATAACAGGAACCAGCAAGCCCGCGTCGGTATCGACAGCAAGTCCGATGCTGATTTCCTCGGGGATCACCAATTGGTTCTCGCCCCATTGTGCCATCATCTGCGGTTGTTGCGCCAGGACCATGGCGGCCAGCTTGATTGCGACATCCGAATACGACGGAACGACGTCACCTCCTGCGGCTTTGAATTGTTGTCGCAGGCTTACCAGATTCGTGGCATCGATGCGGGTCGTTAAAGTGACGGGGGCTGTTTGCTGGCGGCTGTACGTCATCCGATCCGCGATCGTGCGGCGATGACGTGTTATTGGAATCGAAGCACCTGATGACGATACATTCGTACTCGCTGAACTCGTCGTTTTGGGTCGCTTCGCTGCCACGAGAATATCGCGTTCGCGGACGCGACCATTACGCCCTGAGCCATCGACCGCCTTCCAGTCGACTCCTAATTCCCTGGCGATCCGTCGGGCTCGTGGACTCGCGACATTCGAACGGCTCGTTTGTTGACGTGCAACGGGATTCGCCGTGACAAGATCCGACGCCAGGATTCGTCCGGCAGGACCACTCCCCGCGACTTGACTGAGGTTGATGCCACGTTCACGAGCCATGCGGCGCACGGAGGGTGGAGCCGCGGATTCTGTGGCTGGCTCGACGAGAGACGAGGCCTTCGCCACAGGAGTTACTGCTGAAACATTGCTTGCTGCAGTGACAGTGCCTGTTGAGGAACCGGGAGTTGCTTCACCCGTTGCAACGAGATAGCCGATGACTGCTCCAACGGCGACAGTCGTGTTCGGCTGTGGGGCCGTCGGTGGAATGCGAAGAATCCCGCCGTCGACAGCTTCGACGTCCTGAGCGGCTTTCTCACCTTCGAGTTCAAACAACGCTTCGCCCGGCGTGACGACATCGCCGTCCCGTTTCAACCAACGTACGAAAATCCCCTCTTCCATCGACCAGCCGAGTCGGGGGATTGTGATCTCGAAAGCCATGCGTTACTCCAAATCTATTCGTTCATCAGGTCGCGGATCGCCTGGGCAATTTCTTCCGCCTGGGGGACAACCATCTTTTCCAGGCTGGGGCTGTACGGAGTCGGAGTGAAGGCTCCGTTAATTCGTTTGATCGGGGCGTCCAGATCATTGAATCCTCGGTCTGCAATCTGAGCTGCCACTTCACTCGCGATACTGCAGGGACCGAACGTTTCATCGACGATCAGCAGCCGTCCGGTCTTATGGACAGATTGCAGAATCGTGTCGATATCCAGAGGCGAAACCGTTCGCGGATCGACCACTTCCACCGAGATCCCCGCATTTTCCAGTTCATCACAGACTGAAAGTGTCAAATGGACCATCCGTGCAAGGGCGACGACTGTGACGTCGTGCCCGGTTCGTGTGATCGCCGCCTTGCCAAATTCAATCTCGTAATCCCCCTCCGGGACAGGTCCCTTGATCGAGAGAATTTCACGATGCTCCAGAAACATCACCGGGTTGTCGCAACGCAATGCATGCTTGAGCAAACCCTTGGCATCGGCCGCATTGGATGGCACGACCACTCGCAGTCCAGGGACTTGCGAGTACATCGGGTAGTAATTACCGGAATGGTGTGTCGCGGCAGAATGGCCGATCCCGATACAACCTCGCAGCAGTACAGGCATCTTCAAGCGACCGCTGCTCATATACTGCATCTTGGCAATCTGGTTAATGATTTCGCCGACAGAATCGAGCACAAAATCGGCGAACATGAAATCGATAACGGGTCGAGTCCCTGTCATTCCAGCACCACAGGCCAATCCGACGAAACCGCGTTCGCAGATTGGCGTGTCACAGAGACGTTCCGCGCCGTATAGATCGTACAGGCCCGTTGTCGTTTTGAAGTTGCCGCCACGAACACCGATTCCTTCTCCCATGACGAAGATCCTGGGGTTGGTTTTCATTTCTTCGGCGAGTGCTTCCTGGGTCGCCTGCGTCATCGTGATCGAACGGGTCGCGGGGGGAGGTGCAGGGATCGGTCGTGACGACTCAGAATAGACATGTCGCGTGGCCGTTTCGGGGTCTGGCACGGGACTCGCTTCGGCGAAATCACGAGCTTCTTTCACGATCGAAGCCACGTCACTATCAATCGCGTCGAACTGGCTGGAGGTCACTTTCTGACTCGCCGTTTGTCGCAATCGAGTGATCGGACACTTCTTTTTCCATTCTTCGACCTCTTCGCGAGTCCGATAGGTGAAGTCGCCCATTCCTTCCGCATGAGCCCGCGTGCGATAGGTCTTGCATTCAATCAGGGTTGGGCCGCCCCCCGTGCGGGCGCGCTTCACGGCGTCTCCAGCGACTCGATGAATCTCTAAAACATCGTTGCCGTCGAGCGTAAACCCAGGCATTCCATAGGCCTCTCCGCGACTGCCGACACTCGGGTTACCTGCCGCGTAGGCATTCGGGACTTCCGTTGCGAACTGATTGTTTTCGCAGATGAAGAGGACGGGGAGTTTCCAGATGCTGGCCATGTTCAAGCCTTCGTGGAAGGCCCCGTTGTTAGACGCTCCGTCGCCGAAAAACGCGACCGCGACATTATCTGTTTTCAGCAGCTTGAAGCTGTATCCTCCACCGCAAGCCTGCAGGATACAGGGGCCGACGATTCCGCTGGTCCCCATCATGCCGATTTCGGGTGAGAACAGGTGCATGCTGCCCCCACGGCCGCGGGAGCAACCCGTTTCACGTCCGAAGAGTTCCGCCATCAATTCGCGTGGAGGCATTCCCTTTGCCAAGGCATGCCCATGCCCCCGGTGCGTGCTGAAGACAACATCCGCTGGCCGCAGATGGGCTGCAACACCGGTTGCGATCGCCTCTTCGCCGACGTACGTATGACAGGCACCATGGATCAGGCCTCGCTGGTGGCAGCGAGCCAGTTCCTCCTCGGTCTGTCGAATTGTCTGCATGACACGATAAAGCGACTGGATGACATCACTGGCAGGGAGAGTTACGTCGGCTGCTGGCATTACGATTTCCTGGGACTACTCGAAGCAGGTTGTATGAAGTCGATTCGGATGGAGTCGATGGATATGTAGGTAAAGGTGTTTTGTACGGCAGAACTTGAGTAGCCGAAATCGTGAGAGTTCGGAGATGCATTGAAGAAATGCGAATTCTCTCGAATTCAGCTACGAATGGGGTGACACTGGCGGCAGCCTTGGGCCGCCAGTGTCTGGTGAAAGCATTGCAGAATTGTACCTCGTCGTTTCTTTGAGTGTTCGGGAAATTCACTGAGTTCAACGGCGACTACGGGTGACCAGAACGTCCCGCTGAACAGGTCGCGCAGTGGCCAATGTCATCGGAACACTGGGCGGCCCAAGGCTGCCGCCAGTACCACCCACGCCGCATTGTTTTATGGCACCTCAAATATTCGCCTCGTTCTCAGAAGTCATGTCAACAAAGAAGCGTTGGTTCGCGGAGCGAACCACGACTCTCTCAATCTGAAAGTGAGTCAGCTCCCTCCGGTTTTAGGGACCTCTGCTCGAAACGATTGGACTCCCGCCAATTGATGGCCGGGGGTTCCACCGGCATTCATCGCCATGTTTCCTCCGTCCATCGGAATGATTGCCCCCGTGATCCATTCCGACGCATCCGAAGCGAGCAAAACAGCCAATCCCATAATGTCGCTTGGCTTGCCAAGTCGCCCGGCTGGGATCCCCTTCAGGAATCGGCCTTCCAGTGTCGAGTCCTGTTCCATACGAGCGGCCAGGCTCGGGTTGATGACCTGTGCGGGTGTGACGCAATTGACTCGTACACCGCGATGACTCCATTCGGTACTCAGTTCCCGAGTCATCTGAACGACCGCACCCATCGCCATGCTGTAGGCGATGTGGCCGCGTCCCAGAGCGGTAGTACTGGCCAGAGATCCGATATTCATAATCGAGCCACGCTCTTGAGCAAGCATCCGGCGGCCTGCTTCCTGACACATGGCAAACCTGCCAACGACCAGGTTCTGCAACACTCGATGAAGATCTTCGATGGTCAGGTCTTCAGGGCGAGCCAGGTGGCCATCCCCCGCGATATTCCCCAGGAAATCGACTCGCCCGAATTGGGCATCGACCTGCCGAAACAACGCGGCAATCGCGACGGGGTCTGAGACATTGCAGTTGGATGTCAGCGTCTTGCGACCAAGACGCCGAATCTCTGTCGCAGTCGCGTGTGCCCCTTCCAGGTTGCGGTCAACCAGTGCGACATCGGCCCCGGCATTTGCCAAAGCCAATGCCGTTGCCTGGCCCATTCCCTGGGCGGCCCCTGAAACCACGGCCACTTTGCCCGACAAATCAAACAGGTTCATCAGCAGTTCCCAAATATCCCGACAGACAATTGTTGCTCATTGAGGCAGCTTAAACCGATGGTCAAAAGCCCTAACCTTTGATCATGGGTAAGATCTTGAAGACAAAGACCAGCGTTGCCAACCCCAGATAGAACAATCCGCACAAAGTGACTCCGACCGTGTTGTACCAGCGCGGCCGCAGGACTTTCGGCAATAGCGTATGGTTCACCCAGAGCAATTGGAACGAAGTGACTCCCAGGGCCACGTTGTTCAGATTGGCAATGATATCGGTCATCAGCCGCGGTGCCGTGCGAAACAGGAATGCACAGACGAACGACCAGAGGATGTACATTCCGAGGATCGAGTAGTAGATCCACTTTACCTGGTGAGGCTGCATCGTATTGCGGACGCGAGTGTTGGCCGTCCAGATGGCATCCGTCCAGCGGCGAGCGAAGTCATCGACAATCGCCATCTGGCTGGGGAGCATTACCATCAGGCCCGTAAACAGAGCGACAATCCAGAGGATTTTTGCGAGTGTCGGTGAAAAGAACTCGGCGTTCCGGATACCATCGGACGTGATAATCGCCTGAGCGACCTTGGCCTGGTCGTCCGTAATCGTCGTATACCGAGCGAACTGCATCGACAACAGCGCCGGTAGGGCCATTCCCATGAAGCAGCCGGGGGCCCAGACGATGATCTGATCAGTCAGGATGTAGCGCCACCATCCCTTCCATTTACGCAGGTTATCGGTAGTCAGTTCGAAGATTTTTCCAACATGACTGAGCGTCACATGGTGGCCACTGACGACACTCGGGATGGCCCCGACCTGCTGGCCCATCCCCCAGCCTTTGTCGCGGACAAAGTTACTGTAGGTCGAGTTTGCCAGCCCACCTCCACCTGCATACCCGGCGAATGCCCCCAGCATCACGATGCTGGCGACCGAGACAACTGGCCATTCGCCTGTTTCCAAGCGGTGCCCGAGTGCACTGACCACGATTTCTTTGCCGTTACTATCCTGGACGGGAACGTTGCCAAATTTGACGAATCCACTGAAGACATTCCACCAGCTCTCGTAACTGACACAGGTGACGCCAATGATCAGGCAGAATCCCAGCACGATCACGACCTTGGCCGTCATCACGACTTGCAACATGTTGTAGACTTTGCCCCCGATCAGGACCGGCAGAGCAACGCCAAACAGACATAAATACGCCAGCGGATCAATCAGCCATTTGTCTTCAATGGTCGGCGGCCGATCCAGATAGAGCGCCGCGATCATCGTCGCCCCGTGCGAAGAGAGGCCGGGAATCAATGACGCGGCATTCAGAACGAGCATCACGCCGATCCAGAATCCCGGGCCGGGACGGCATCGCATGAATCCCGTAAAAATCGGTTCACCGCAATAGAGCGCGTAGCGACCGCACTCGATGTTGTAAAAGACCTGAGCAATGATGGCGACGGTAGCCAACCACATCAAGCCCCCGCCATATTTGGCGGTGATCGATGGCCCCAACAACCACTCGCCGCCCCCGATCTGGATCCCCATCATCACAATCCCGGGGCCAATAAAACTGGCCCAGTTTCGTAATCCCAGGGGGCGAGGTTCCGGTAGCTCGGCTGTGTCCCACGGCGGAATGCCCTGGGATGATGGCGAATTTGTTGCAGTCATGGGTGCCTTGTCGGAGCGCAGATGAGGTCACTCAGGTTGTCAATTCAGGATCAGGCATCCACTCCCAGCAGTCGACAAGCTTCTTCGTACCCTGCGGCACGGAAGCCATGCTTGTCGTCGCGATTGTATCCAAACTCGCTAGCGGTCACCCGTGCCAGGGCCACGATCTGACGCCAGCGGAAGGCCGGGCGAGTTGTCTGATATTCTTCTCGCACGGTGTGATAGTACTTCTCACCGTGCAAACGGCCATCTTCGCTGACAGCATACTTCAACATCAAGTCCAGCACGGGGTCGACTGGCAAGGCCTGTTCGCCGTAAACCTGGATTGCCGCTGCAGCACGTCCCTGATCATTCTGGCGGACCGCATCTTCAGCTTCCGCGAGCAACCCCTTGGCGTCGCGAGTCTTGATCATCGCTCGGTGGTCATCTGTCGGATACGGTGGAGTCTGGAACGGAGCTGATTGAATCCCCGCATGATAGGCAGCGACGATCAATCCCGAAATCGCATGCTTCGTCTCGGCGACTCGAGCCATATTTCGCCAGGCGTTAGTCGCGTCAGACGAGTGGACACCCGCGGAATCACCGTGCGTACGCCCCTTATCACTTCCTTGACGCAAAACATACAGATTTGAAGCCATGGAGATTGCTTCGCCCACAATCTCTGGATTGATCCCGTCGGCCAGAGCACCGGCAGCCGCTTCGGCTGCTTTGTCACGGGGGCCGTTGTAGATCGCCAGGCTCAACGCTTCGACCGCAGCGTCACCGGGGTCTCTGGTTCCCGGCTTGAAGCCTGCGAGTTTGTACTGGTCCATCAACTTGGGCATCAACGCCCGAATCGGGGACTCCGCCTGTTTGTGATCAATCCGCATCCGCTCATGATCAGCACAAAGCCGGACGCATTGACGCAACATCGAGTACGAATATTCAGCACCGAGCAGACCGACCAGCCCATACGTCCGGTGAGCAAACACGAACCGATGAACATTCATGTCGTCCTGCATGGCAGGTTGAAGAGCATTGAATGCATCGATCGGAGAATTTCCGGCTTTGACAAGCAGTGATTCGCCAAGTTTCACATCCATCTTGCGACAGGCATCGCGGATCTGGATTCCGAGATCCTCTGCGGGGGCATGTTCCGCCGCATGAATCGCTGCGAGTTCGGTCTTCGAAGCTCCCCCGACGTTTTGAATCTGTTGCGAGTTGCGATACAGAACTTTGAGGACAGGAAGCGGCCCGCGCCCGCTGGTCAGCAGACGACTCATTTCCAGTGCGGGTAACATCGCCATCGCGGTGTGAAAACCGACATAGTCGCATCCGCCAAATGTGACCGCATTGGCCAGAGCCCCCGCTGCCGTCAGACTTTTCAGTGTCGCTTCACCCTTTTTAATCTTTCCGGCGAGGATCGGCTGCAGTTTGTCAGCGGGAGTGTTCCGCATTAATTCCACGAGTCCCGCATATTCACCCAGCGGGATCGAATCGGCCCCGGCTGCAGCAAATACGGTTGAAAACCCAAGATCGTTGGCGAGGGAAGCCCCCAGTCCGGCAGCCAACATTCCGCGTCCAACATCCGACAAAAATGCGCGACGTGTCGAAGGGATCATGAGCGCCTCCACGAGCAGGAGTAATACAAACGCAGATCGGCCGTTTGAAAACGGCCTCTCGCCAGGAAGTAAATCAACGGATCGTTATATCGGAACGGATGTGAGAAGTCACCATGCTGCCTGCAGAAGGCTGAAAAAGCGAGACGGTGGATCAGAGGTAACCCGTAGCGTCAGCGAGGGAACCACACCACGACAACAGCAAAAGCCCCCACCGAGCTTGTCTCGGTGGTGAACAGGCCTGTGCACTACACGGTTCGTTCTATCAGATCACCACTGCTCTAATGCCCACGACAATCGCCTGGATGGAATACATCATGACGAAGGACAAACGTGCAGGTCGTCCGCAACCGCAATGTTGCCAGCTACGACGAATACGCCCGACTCAGCAATCGTTGCCGCATCGCTTTGTAAACAGGGCCCGCGACCGTCTTGGCGGCTTTTTTTGCAGTCCAGAATGCAGCCTGTCGCCAGCGGCGCATGGGGCTGGTCAAAAGCCGAGTGGCGTCAGCGGCACTCATGCCACGATAAATGTTGTACCGACCGACGATTCGGCAATCTTCCACGACAAATTCGTGGACTGTCGGTTCTGAAGTAAATAGCAGCCTGATGCCAGCTCGCGATGCCGCCCGGGCGACTTCTGTCGAGTAAAACCCGCCCGGAACTGACGCTGTGGTCACAACCTGCCCGGTGATCTCTGACAATACTCTACAACTGCGTGACCATTCATCCAGCAGTTGTGTTGAAGTGCAACTGGAGATCCGTTCGGGATGGCTGCAGGAGTGACTGCCGAGCACGTGGCCCCGTTCATGGAGTTCTCGCAATTGTTCGCGCGAACAGAATGTTGGACGATCGATGAAATCTGTGGCGATGAAGAACCAACCCCGCCAGCCGCGACGTTCCAGTTCACCAGCGATCACTGTGGCATTCGACAGGCCGCCATCGTCAAATGTGATCGACCACGATTTCTCGGATCGCAGGACATCGAGTGGGTTGCGTGCCGGAACTGCAGTCACGCAATCGCTGATCCGATCAAGGTGCGCGGCGAATTCGTCGGAAGTCAGTTTGTACCGTGCCGCTGCGGGACCGGCGAAGCCACTGGTGTCGTCGGCACCTGTCGGGGTGACATCGTGATAAAGAAGATTGATCGACATGCTGATTTGATTCGAAGTTTGAGCAAACAACGCTGTTCAGGTTCTGGTGGCTCGACGAGCCCGTTTCAGATATTGCAGGTACGCTGTCAGCCAGGGCTGGCCCCATTCGCCGGACGGAAGGCCGCGCGTATCGATCGGCTCAGACAGATCGTGATAAATATCGAGTAGCCGTGCCCCAATCGCATCCAGGTTATCGAAAACAACCTTATGCTGGATGACGTGGTGCGATTCCGCCTGTTCGTCAAACTGGCAGCGAAAGTAGCCGTGAACTGGTCCAGTATCGACCCCTCGATCGATCTTCAAAAGTGTCATACCGACATGGTCCCGGTCTTGTCGGGCGAGTGCCCAGAAGCAGCCGTGGGCATTCCTGTATTGCGGACAGATCCCCGGGTGCATCACAAACGTTCCGCGAGTCGGGATGGAAAAAACGCTCTCCTTAAGGAGCGTCTTGCAGCGTGCGATCACGATGTCGGGCTCGACATCGCGCAGCAACGCTTCCACTTCCGGAGAATTCGGCGATGGCGCGTGCAGGACCTTCGTTTCTGGACCAATCATTGGGTAACGGGAGCAGAGCCGCATCAAGGTCTGCTCTTCCCATTCAAGGTCTCGCCGCGCGAGAAACAGTTTGTAGTACAACCGAAAGGCCAGCACATCCACAAATCGCAACCAGCCAACGCGTTTGATTTCGCGGCGGATCCGTTGCTTCATCCGGCTGGGAGGTTCTTCGAGAACAACAATTGCCGCGAGATTCGTCGCTGCGGCCAGCCAGCGGGCGAGTCCCTCGCGATTGAGTGCATCGTCAGCATGGCAGATCAGCACTGTCCGTGGAATCGCCGTCTCGACCAGATTTGCGGCATGGTCGTCACTGTGAGCCGGTTCGAGTTCGCAAGCAAGAGGCAGATTCACGCGATCATTTCCGCGAAAACAGGGACGCACGTTGATTCAGACAATGGACAACTCTACGTCAAACCTGCCGCAGGCGCGCGAAGAATTTGCGTCTGCCGTTCAATGAATGCGATGACGGAAATATCGGTTGTGACGGTTGTCCGACACGACGGATCAGGTTTCTCACAGAGTCACGGAGGGAGACGAGAACGAGTTCGGCTGCTCTCTGAATTCCGCAAATGCATTTCTGCTCTGTGGCTCTGTGGCTCCGTGCCTCCGTGTGAACCACGTTTTCGATTGGCTTCATGCCATCGACAAACAGATCTAATCGTCGCAGGTCGTCTTTGCGCATCCCCGTTGCAGTGGCCTGACAGTTGTCCGACATGACGGATGAGGCCTCTCGCAGAGCCACGCAGGGCGACAAAAACGAGTCCGGCTACCCTCTGAATTCCGCAGATAAATTTCTACTCTGTGGCTCCGTGCTTCTGCGTGAACCCGCTTTGCAAGGCTGGTTGGGGGCTGTTGTTTACCGCTTGTCGGTTGGCTTCACGCGATCGACAAACTCATCGAATCGTTGCAGGTAGTCTTTGCACATCCAGTTGTTGTGCCCCGCGTTCGAAATCGTCAGCAGAACCTTGGGCTCATTGGCGGCCTGGAATAGCTTTTCGCCCGATTTGAAAGGAACGATCTCATCCTTGTCGCCGTGACTCTGCAGGATCGGACCGTGGTATTGTGAGATCGCACTGACGGAATCAAGCTTGTGGGCCGGAACCAGCCAGGCCAGTTTGGGATAATGAACTGTCGCAACATCTTTCATTGAGGCGAACGTGCTTTGCAGGATTAGTCCGCGCGGCGCAGACTTCGCCGCCAGTTGAACGGCAATTGCTCCACCAAGCGATTCTCCCATTAACAGCAGTTCTGAATCTTTGACGGACGCGAGCTGGCAGAGTTTCGCGCGAGCGGCTGTGGCATCCTGCAGAACTCCTTCAACCGTCGGCTTCCCTTCGCTCCGTCCGAATCCGCGATAATCATAGATCATGACCGAGACCTTGGCCTGCTGCTGCAGATACTGCAACCACGATGCATGTCCCGCCAGATTTCCCGCATTTCCGTGCGACAACAAGATCACCGCACGGGGGTTGTCACAGGGGCAATACCAGGCATGCAGCTTTGTTTTATCAGCCGAAATGAATTCGACATCCTTGAAATCAAGATCTTTGGGTGCCCAGTCACCAGAAGGATGTTTGACAGGAAAAAAGAGCAGAAGTTCGTCGATCGATTGCGTCGACGTCGGCCTCGGCCTCAGAGGACTGGACGATGAAAACTGGCCGTGGGCACTGCTGATGAGGGCCAGGACCAACGCGATGGCAGGAACCGATCGTTTCATCGTGAATGCCTCGGGAATGTGTGGAGCGAGTACCAGTGGCTTGGTTCTACCACACAGCCTGTCTTGCAGGTCAATGCGAATCCCAGAGGCCCCCGGATCAATCTGAGGTAGTAACGTATCTGGCTTGGAGCCTGGACTGGCTGTCAGTGAATTCGCGATCAGGTGTCCATCCTTTAGCGGCTGACGTACGGAGCCGGATCGGTCAGGCCTGCATCGGCGAATCCTTTTAACCGCAACTGACACGAATCACAGTGGCCGCAGCCCCGGCCCTCGGAATCGGGGTCATAACAACTATGGGTCAGGCTGTAGTCGACTCCCAGTTCCATGCCACGACGGATGATCTCTGCCTTGCTCAGATCAATCAACGGCGCGTGGATCTGCCATTCACCTTCCCCCTCAACTCCGGATCGGGTGGCCAGACGGGCCATTGACTGAAACGCATTGATGAATTCGGGACGGCAATCGGGGTAACCGCTGTAATCTACGGCGTTCACCCCAATAAACAGATCACTCGCTCCCAGGACTTCAGCCCAGCCGAGTGATATTGAGAGGAAGATCGTGTTTCGAGCGGGAACGTACGTGATTGGTATCCCTGCCGACATTTGTGCATCGCTGCGGTCTTTCGGGACGGCGATATCCGCGGTCAGTGCAGATCCCCCAAACGCTCGCAGATCCAGCGGGACGACGATGTGACGACGGACGCCGGCAGCAGCGCAGACGCGATCGGCGGCCGCCAGTTCATGACGATGCCTCTGGCCATAATCGAAGGAAATGGCATAGGGTTCAAATCCCTGCGACAGACAAATCGCAAGTATTGTTGCGGAATCAAGTCCGCCGCTGACGAGCACCACGGCAGGCCGTGGAGAAGATGAGGACATCGTTCGGGTCCGAGACGTTACAAAGCAGCACTACAGGCCGAAAGGTACCATGCAATCCGGCAAACTGTCGAGGGTCTCGGGCGCACAAGCCGAAGAAGATGTGGCAAACATCGTTGTAATTCTGGGAAATGGGTGCCACGATCTTGGAGTCTTCGACAAGGTCGTGCAGGATTTGGTTTCCGGTACGTTTCGCAACGGCCCTCTTCGCCATCTTCAGTTTGCTGATCTTGGATTCCCACTCAACAGACCGGGCGAGCAGGTTCACATGCGGCATCACTGCATATGCCAGACCTGACCCGTCGTTCATCGTCAACGTCCATCGAAGACACGGCCTTGTCGAGGACTCCAAGACCGTGTCACCCAAAACTGAAAAAGGGTCGTCAAACGCCCGCCTGCAAACGATCAGCCCCACTGTGGAAACAGCTTGAACAACAGGATGGCAATTGCCGTTCCAGCCAGTGGAATCAGGACGGTTGTGACAAAAATCGGTGGATAGGCACGAGCGTGCGTCTCTCCGCAGATATTTCGGATCAGCATCACCAGATAGCCATTGGCAGGCAGTGAATCCAATGTTCCCGACGAGATAGCGACCACCCGATGCAATGCTCGGGCCCCGACATTAAGTTCATCAATGTAGATCGGCTTGATGATCGGCAGAGCGATTCCTTGCCCTCCAGATGCCGAACCGGCGATGGCAGAAATCACGGCAACAGCCAGTGCGGCACTGATCAGGGGATCACCCGGCAGATGAGTGACCCAAGACAGCACCAGTTGAAACGCTCGCAAGTCCTTCATCGCCATACCGAATCCTACCACGGCACTCGTTGCGCCGACTGCCAGCAGTCCGTTGATGAAACCGTCGCCAAAACAGCCCCAGACGTTTTTCAAACGCCTTCGCAAGACGATGACAGCGACGTTCACTCCCAGGAATATCGCCAGTGTTCCATCCTCGGGGTAGGCTTTCAAAATCCGCTGAAGGAGCGAATCCCCAAGTTCGGCTGCGATCGTGTGACAAAGCGTCGGTACGACATTCAGCGCCAACAGCGTTGTCGCCAGGGGGGCAATCGACGCGAGAAATCCCGGCAGATCCCGCTCGGAGGTTTCCGTCGCGGCGTGATCGGAATCGCGCGGTTCAAACTTTTCGCCAAGTTGCGTGGCACGCCGAATCACCCGATCCAGATAGAGCTGTCCGGTACCAAACATCAACAGTGCAACAATCAGACTGACCTGCCAACCCGCACGCGCATCGGTGAGTGGTTCCTTCGTCACTTTGTCGACAAGAAACTGGATCGGAATCAGATTCTGGATTTCCGGTGAACCTGCCGACGTCATTGTAAAAGTGATCGATCCAAACGCGATCGCAGCGGGGATAAACCGTCGAGGCAGATTCGCCATCCGAAACAGGTGAACCGCCAGCGGATAAACCGAAAATCCGACGACGAAGAGCGAGACGCCGCCGTAGGTCAATAACGCGCAGGCCAGCACAACTGCCAGGCAGGCTCGCTGCGTCCCCAGTGATTTTCCCATGCGGTTGGCCACGGTGATCGCAGCTCCAGACTCTTCCATCAGCTTGCCAAACACGGCCCCAAGTGCAAAGAAGAGATAGAACCTGCGAATATAGTCCGAAAACCCATTCATGTACGCGCCATTCATTCGCGCCACAGGATCTTCGCCACTGAGGACGGCTGCAATCAACGCACAGAGCGGACCGACCACGAAGATGCTTTTACCACGGACAACCAAGGTCATCAGCAACGCCAGCGATCCGAACAGAACCATCATCAGATAAGCATCAAGCAGCATCAGGTCTCACCTCAATGAATTCCATCCGGCACTGTTCATCGTTCGGCGGGAATCTCTTTACCTTGCTGAAACACCCGCTCGCTCCTCGCTCGGCGCGGGTCTCCCGACCCCGCCGAAACAGCCGACCGAAGGTCTCAAATTCCTGAGTTCCATCGATTGGAATTCCTGGACCGTAAATACATAACCAGCTGCTGTTTCTCCGAACACATCAGCAGGAACGCGCTCGCGTCCGGTTCAGATCGACACGACCGACTCGGTGGGCCGAAACCGGACGCGAACGCGTTCCGGCTGATGGTTCCAACATTCTTGGGGGCTCCTCGAATGTCAGATATTCCAAAACAGTGTTTGAGCAGCACGATTAAGAATCACGCTCGCTCGGCGCGGGTCTCCCGACCCCGCCGAAGCAGCCGACCGAAGGTCTCCAATTCCTGATCGCCTCCAGCGCAGTTCACAACCATCCGACTATTTGGCGGCAGGCAGTTGATACCCTTCTCGATTCAGTCGAATGCGATACAGGCTGGAACCGGCTGTAATGTAGAGCAGTTTCGCGTCGGCACCTCGCCCGAATCCAACGTTGGTGGGGACTTCCGTCTTGATGTACGCCAGTTCTTTTCCATCGGGGGAATAGACACAGATTCCAGGACGATTCTCGGCTCGCACTGCCACGTACAGGTTCCCCTGCTTATCAACGACCAGTCCGTCAGGACCATCGAATGGGGCATAGTCGACCAGCGTCTTACGGAACTTCGCGGTTCCGTCCGCTGCCAGGTCGTAGGCCATCAGTGCCATGTTTCCTTTACGGACAGGGGTATCGGCACTCAGACGTTCAATCCCTGATGAGCCATTGTCGTTGCTGACGACATACAGTGATTTCTGATCCGGAGAAACTGCCACGCCGTTCGGCTTTCCTGCATCGGTGATAATCCTGTGAATGGAACCGTCGGTGTCGATGCGATAGACGGCCATCAGCGGTTGCTCGATCGGTTCGTGTCCCAGATAGCGTGGATCACTGAAATAGATCCGCCCCTTTTCATCGATGGTGATGTCATTGGGGGCGTTGAATGGACGGCCTTCGAACATTCCCGCGATGATATAACTCTTGCCGGTTTTCATGTCCGTACGAGTCACGCGGCGACCGCCGTAGTCTGCTCCTTCCGCGACTACCATATTTCCAGCCGCGTCGAACTTGATACCGTTCGACATCCCGCTGGGTGACCGAAAAATTGATGTCTTGCTACTGGCAGGATCAAACTTCCAGATGTGTCCCGCTTCAATCACCCCTTTTTCATCCTTGGATTTGTTCGAAAAAGTGATTTCACTGAAATAGACCATCCCGTCAGGAGCGACGCTGACACCTTCCGTCAACACGTGCGATTCAAACAGTTTTTCGAGTTTGGCGTCGGGGGGGACGATCGGATCATCAGCATTAGCTTGAGAGAAACAGAACGATCCAATGAGGGCAAGAAACGGGAGCAGATTGGTTCGCCAAGGCATGACGCAGTCCTTTCAAATCAAGATGGTGATGACAGAGATGTGGGACTTCAAATCAACGAGATATCGTCGAATGGGCACAGAGGCTCGTGAAGCGTCAGTGCTCTGATTTGGGGGTGAGCCAAATCGCGTTTCATGAGCTTCAGGGATCTTTGAGAACCGATATGTTTTTGAAACGCAGAGAGCGCGTAGGACGCAGAGAAAAGGCAAGTGATTGCCTTCTCCCGCCTTCTCTCTGCGATCTCAGCGTCCTCCGCGTTTCAAATGCTTCCTGGTTTCGGTTCAAAACAAGAAACGTACCAGGGACCGGCAGGAACTTTGATCAAGCTTGCATGCGTCAAAGGCCGGGACGATTTTTGAGATCATCCAGAATCAGCCTTTGACCGCACTATTATTGTCGGCTGAATCGCTTCACTGCAGGCGACCGTTATTTCTTAGGCTCGGCATCCTTGGCAGCTTCAGCCGGCTTATCGGGATGGTCCTCTTTCTTTGCAGCGTCAGGCTTGGCGGCTTCGTCCTTGTGATCGGCATGGCCCTTATCGTCCTTGTGGTCATGAGCCGAGCCGTCGATGTGATAATCGATTTCGCCGGTAAAGGGCTTGCCGCCGATTGCGACTTGCAGTTTCCCGTGAATCGCCTTCGCATCCATGAGCGTGTGAACGACTTCGTCGTCGATCAATTCGAAGACAGACGACTTCCCTTCGCCATCGGTCTTTTGAGGAGCCGCTTTCAGTTTCAGAGCTTCTTTACCGGCCGGGGTCACCGTCAAATCGGTGGCGGCAATCGGTTCTGCCGTCTTGGCGTCTTTGCCGAGGACATAGACACGCACGGCATGAGCGTCGTGATCGACAACGATTTCAGCGTGGTATTCTTCCGCTCCCAGTTCAATCAGGCCGCCACCATGAGGGCCCTTGGCACCATGGCCATGCTCATGAACCGGGGGAGCCTTCTTCAGCTCGCCCGTCTTCTTGAATTCTGAATTATTGCCTGGGCATCCGATGCCGCAACTGATAATACCGAGGGACAACAACGTCGTAAGAGTGATCCGCCGCATTGCTTCGTTTCCTTCCGAAACCCAGTTCTTCCGTCCAAGATCAGATCGGCCCCGTGGCCGATAAACTGGCAGAAGTCTCGCGAATCATCCGGCGAACCGCAACCCGAACGGGTTCAAATACAAGAAATCTCAGACTGTTTTGGCGAACGATCAACGGGAGCGGCGGTGGCAGTTCTCGAGCTGTCGCTCGAAGCACTCCCTCAAGACAGCAGGCCCTTGACCAGTTTTCCATCCTTGATGATTTCGATGGGGCGAGTCCCAAATGCGACCAGTTCCTTATCGGCGTCGATCCCCAACTGATGGTAGATCGTAAACAGCAGGTCTTCGAGTGGCAGTGCGTCGCGAGCCGGTTCTGCGGCCGTTGCGTCACTGGCACCATAGATCAGGCCGCGTGCGAATCCGCCGCCAGCGATCAGATTCGAATAGCAGCGAGCCCAGTGGTCTCGGCCACTGGTCGAATTCACCTTGGGAGTACGCCCAAATTCGGTGGTCACCCAGAACAGTGTTGAATCCAGCATCCCTCGCCGGTCCAGGTCGGTGACCAATCCGGCGATAGCATGATCGAGTGCCGGCATCTGATCGAGACAATTGTTTTTGACATCGACATGGGAATCCCACGCTCCATAGGTCACGGTGACGAATCGAGTCCCTGCTTCGACGAGGCGACGGGCCAGAATCAGTCGCTCGGCCAGTCCCTTCGGATGAAACTTGTTGTCGGGACCGCGCAGGCCGACGACATCACGACCATAGAGTTGCATCGTTTCTTCGGTTTCGCCGTCGAGCGTAAAGGCTGCCTGAGCCCGCGACGATGTCAACAAAGTGAAGGCTCGCTGATAGAAATCGTCCATCGTGTCGATGGTCGTCGGGTCTGCTTCAAGTTGGCGAATCTGCTTTTCGATGACGTCCCTTGCCGAACGGCGACGCGTGAATCGTTCTGTCGAAACGCCGTTGGGAATGGCGAAGTCCCGCACCTTGAACCCACGCTGCCCCGGGTCGGCATTCAAGTCGAAGGCACCATACGTGCTGCTCAGGAAACCCGTACTGCCAGCGAAACTGTGGTTGTTCGGAATCGCGATGTACGGCGGCAGTTCGCCTCGCACACCCAGTTCATGCGAAACCACGGCACCCATCTGGGGATAGTCAATGACCGCCGTCGGCGTGTAACCGGTGAACAGATGATAGGTCGCCTGGGCATGGTCGGGGATCCGTCCGACCATGCTTCGCATGACGGTGATCTTGTCGGCGATGGCCGCCGTCTTGGCGAAGTTGTCGCTGAAGACATCGCCATTCTTCGTTTTTGTCACACCGAAGGAACCTCGATATTCGACAGGTGCTTCGGGCTTGGGGTCGAGCGATTCCTGTTGAGGCCAGCCGCCCCCGAGATGAAGCTGAATGACACTCAGGGCCTTCGGTGCCAGTTTCCCCTTGGAGCCCGCAGCAGAAAATGCCTGATTCGTGTCGTCCGCACGCGACTCCAGTCGCAGCAGGTCACCAAGAGAGAGTCCCAGTGCTCCGCAAACGCCGACTTGAATGGCCTGACGCCGCGACATTCCGCGAAATCCCGCACAGCCACGCAGATTCGGAGCCAGTTGATTGAGCGACGACTTTTCCATCGAAGACATTTCCCTGCCCAAATTCTTAAACCGACACCATCCTGAAGTTCGTACCGCAGGAAGAATAACTTGTCTGGTACCGTTTTGGGCATCTCAATCGGATTTTTTTGAGGATGGATCGAGGGCGAATTCAGAGTTCGCGGGTCAATGGCCTTTTCAAAGTAGGGTGGGACCAGCTCGCTTCGAGCGCCGGCCCACCAAGGAAACGTCGAGAATTGATGGCGCGGTTCCCGTAACTTTTACTCGTTGTTGCTCACTGAACGAAAAAAGGTCCCGATTTGTCTTTTCCTGAACCAGATTCGAATGCATAATCACATCAATATTCGACGATGAGTTTAAGGGGTGGTCCCCTTGGTGGAGGTTTTGCATGCTCACGATTCACGATCCATTACCGAATCGGACCTGCCAGGGTTATTCGCGCCGGGACTTTCTGCGTGTCGGTGCCATCGGTACCGGGGCGTTGTCGTTGGCTGAAATGCTGCGCATGCAGGCTTCGGCCGGGATATCTCCGGGGGTCTTGAAGGATAAGTCGGTCGTCCTGCTCTTCCTGCAGGGAGGTCCGCCGCATATCGAGTTCTTCGATCCCAAGATGTCCGCCCCGACCGAAATCAACAGCACGACGGGCGAGGTGCAGACGCGACTACCGGGAATAACGTTCGGGGCAACCTTTCCTCAATTGGCTCAACGAGCCGATCGTCTGGCGATTGTGCGTTCGTACGGTTCTGGAAACGGCGGTCACAGTTACGGCGAAGTTCTCAGTGCCAACAACCCGACGAAGGCGACGGTCAGTTCGATGTATGCCCGTGTTCGCGGCAACAATCACCCGATCAGCGGATTACCGACCAACGTACTGGTCCTGCCGGAAGCTGTCAGTGACGGCTTGAAGCTCGGGAGCAACTTTGAAACATCTGCCTTGCCGACGCTGACTCAACCCGGAAGTTTTGGTGCGACGTATGCCGCTTTCAATCCGAGTGGAGGTGGTGACCTGCAGCAGGATATGCGTTTAGCAGTCACCCCCGCTCGCCTCGGTGATCGCAAGTCACTGCTAAGTGACCTGGATCGGTTCCGTCGTAAGGCGGATGTGAATGGTTCGTTTGAAGGTGTCGACGCCTATCAGCGACAAGCGTTTGAAATGATCACTCGCGGAGTCGCCGATGCCTTTGATCTTTCGAAGGAAGATCCGGCTACGGTGCAGCGATATGACACCAGCCACCTGTTCAAACTGGAGGACCTGACACGTTGGAACGACATGCGTCGCGCTTCGAACCTGCTCGGTCGGCAGATGTTACTGGCCCGCCGATTGTGCGAAGCGGGCTGCGGTTTCGTCACGGTGTCGGATTGTGGATGGGACTATCACGCGAACGGGAACAGCCCGAAAAACATGGCCGGAATCTACCCGATGGGGGGACAGGTGGACCATGCGGTCAGTGCCTTCATCGATGACCTGGAATATCGAGGCCTGAGCGACAAGATCCTGCTGGTCGTCACAGGCGAAATGGGTCGCACCCCCAGGAAGAACAACAGCGGCGGCCGGGACCACTACGGCGAACTGACACCACTGCTGATGGCAGGTGGCGGTTTGAAAATGGGACAAGTAATCGGTCATTCCGACAACCACGCCACGCGCCCGATCGGCAACAGCTATCGACCCGAGCACCTGCTGTCGACCATCCTGCACACTCTGTTCGACGTCGGCAAATTACGTCTGGAACAGCAGGTCCCCCGCGAAATCATCAAGCTGGCCGAAGCCAATAAGCCGATTGATGGCCTGCTGGCGTAGCAGTGAATGAACGTCGTGCTTGACAGCGCGTAAACCGCTGAATCACACATCGCCCGTCAATCCCTCATGTTGCTTTGCAACCCAGACATCCAAAGCGATGTCTGGGCCACCCCGCCGACAGCCGAATCAGGCTGGTACGATCGACAGATCTGGTCGTTGGAACCGCTCATTGTTCCCGACCGGAATCCAGAATCGCAACGGTTGATACTGGAACGGGCTATCACGAGCATCTCGAACGACTCTTCAAAGGTGCCATGGCTCTCATCCGCGAAACGCACGTCAAACAGTTGAAGGTCGGTTACGGAGGGGCCATGTGCAATCCACCCGTCACAATTGACATTGACCCACTGATTTCTGTGGAGCCGTTGCCAACGTGCTATCGTCGCCGGGCCGCCGCGTATCGTTTTGTACGAGAACACCTGGTGGCGGCATTTGGTGCTGACGCGCTCCAGCAGACTTTTCGCGCCACGTTGACCAAGCCCTGCAATACGCCGTTACTCCAGGAATTGACAGGGATCGAAGAGTTGTTCCTGGGCGCAGCGATCACGGCGGAACTGGAACTGGGAATGCTTCCGGAAGAATTTTCCGTCGGTGGCACTCACGACAGTTCTAAGGGAGTGAAACATCACAACGTGTTTCAGGACTGGCGTGCCCATTGGGATCATGATTCGGATGTCGGAGGTGATTCCCAGATGATGGTTCCCGTCTCGTACGACGACATCACAGGTCGCATCCGCGTCTGGATGTTCCTTGGCTGGAATACTGACAGACTCAATTGCTCATTCGCGACTGAGCCAAATATTCACATCACGAAAGGGAACGCGGAGGTCCGATTCAAATCGACGAGTAAAACCCTGTGGTCGCCGGTCGTGGCCGAGATGGAGGTCACTCAACTTCTGAACCGCGAAGAATTCCGCAACCACTGCGACGCCTATATCAGCCAGGAAGCAATCTTGCGAAACCTGAAATAGTCATTTCGATTGCCAATCGCTTCGACATATCGGGTTGTCGGCTGCTAAACCGGCAAATTGCGTGGTGTGTCTTCCGCGCGTGATCGTGTGGTCTCGTCGCGAACAATTGTCGAACTGGTCTCGGGATCCACGACTGCCGGGACTGCATCTGCCTTTCGGAACATGGCAATGAATTGTTTCCACGCGTAAAGGAACGGGTAGACCACAGAAGGAATCAGCCGTTTCAGGTGGGCATCGCCGTCGGTACCGAAGCGGATGCGTTCGTTCTCTCGCTGCGGGACGTGCAGTGTGCGAAACAGCCAGTCCCAGAGAGCCAGGCTGGCTCCGAAATTCTTGTCGAAGTGGATCGGGTTGTTGGAATGGTGGATCTGGTGATGTGCCGGACTCAGGAAGATCCGGCCTGCCAGCCCTGTACAGGAAATCCAGAATTGCGAATGCTGCGCGTGACCCCACAGGGCCATGTAGATCGACAGGAGAACTGCCACGATCGCTGTGCTGGTCAGCGAAAACGACTCGCCAGCGAAGTATTGAACCAGACCACTCGTACAGCCCACTATTATCGCCTGGATGTTCATGTAGACGATCGAATCGACGGGATGGACTCGCCAGTTGGCGAATGGAGTCAAAACCGTGGCGGAATGGTGGACTTTGTGAAATTCCCAGAGAAACGGAATCTTGTGCGACAGGAAATGATCAAGCCAGTATGCCAGTTCGAATGCCATATACAGAGCAAAAATGATCAGACCTTTGACGACGACGGGAATGTCTGTCGGCGTGACATTCGGTCCCAGCAGTTGAGTCAAACCCGCGCATGCCGCGTGGCGGACACCCAATCCTGTTAACAGCGTGTATCCAAACAGGACGGAAAACGCGAAGTAGGCGAGAATAAAATATTGAAAGTCGAGCAGGGTACTGGGATTCAGCCAGACGTGTGGTGCCAGCAGAACTCGCAAGGCCGTTCGTAACCGCCTGGGACGACGATTTCGTCGAGGCTTCAGCACCAGATAGGCGAAGGCAAGGACGAACGCAATGGGCAGAGCCGCATTCGACAGGACGGAACCTAAATACGAAAAATCGAACGGCATGACACGTAACACCTGGCGTGGCTTCAATCAGGACGATCAAAGATCGTCATTTCTCGTCTTTGCCCGCCAGCCAGTTCAATCCAAACCGATGTCAGGTCACCGGGAATGAAATTTGAAACCGGATCGTCCGTGTGATCATTGCTTTTGATCTCGCAAGCTTTTTCGAAATGCTCATTTTTATCGGCAAGATCGTATCAGTACTGCTTTTGACAGGTACCGCTTGCTGATCCGTGGAACCCGAGTTCCAAGAAGCATTGGCCGTTGCTGATGTTCGAACTCCTGAATCCACCCCACTTCTTTGCATCGCGGCGGCTGACTTTCTAGAATACTCAGGCACCGCGAAACATTGATGAACGCGGAATTTCCGTTATTCACCGACCCCTCTGGGAGAGAAATCTGATGGCCTTTACATTGCCCCCGCTGCCGTATGCGTACGACGCCCTCCTTCCTCACATTGATGCCAAGACGATGGAAATCCATCACACGAAGCATCATCAGGCCTACATCAACAACGCGAACAAGGCCTTGGAAGCTCATCCGGCACTGGCAGCAAAGTCCGTCGAAGCTTTGATTTCCGACATGGCTTCCGTCCCGGACGACATTCGCACCGTGATCCGCAACAACGCCGGTGGTCATGCCAATCACTCGCTGTTCTGGACCGTCATGGGCCCTGGCGCGGGTGGCGAGCCGACCGGTGCACTGGCCGACGCCATCAACGCGGCGTTTGGGTCGCTGGCAACTTTCAAA
>JBAWWJ010000127.1:0-22936 GCA_037146815.1 Planctomycetota bacterium | reverse complement strand
TCTGGATCCTGAAGTCAGACCTCACCCAGCCGACCACAAGCTTCGCGATCCCTGGAACCGGAGCCGTCGCGTTCTCGCCCGATGGTCGTCGTCTGGCGGCCTCGTTCTGGGAGAACGGAGCCTCCGCCGGAGTGCAGATCATCAATCTCGCCAGCGGAGTCGTCGAAAAACGCCTGACCTTCCCCGGCCGAGTCCACGAACTCACCTTCACCGACGACAGCCGCCACCTCATCACCGGCAACGCCAACGCCACCATCTACGTTGTGCGGTTTGCAGGTCCGCCCTCAAAGTGATTTCCCATTGGGTTGCGGATCGACCGCTGAATGTAGCCGATCAGTTGAAGCAGGCGTTGGCGACCTACTCCGCGAGCAACGGCAAAGGCTCGTCCATCATCGGCATGGCTCAAGCGGTCGCCATGATGCTGCAGAAGTACGAAATCTGCTGCTGGACAAATCAAAAGTATTTCTCTCTGTCGACTAATTCGCTCCGGTCCGCAAAGGCGGGGTGATTCGTCCCTACCTTTTGGACGCGTCGGTTGGATCGACCGAAGCAGCGAAAACTGCGATTGGCTGCGTCGGTCTGGCGGCCGTTTAATCGACCGACGCGTCGAAACGGGGGCTTGGCTGCGGCGGTGGCCACACCCGCAAAACGTCGAACTGGCAGCCAAAATGGGGCCTGCCCCCGCGCCACAATGGTTGATCGCCACAGCGCTGACGAAACTCGTGCACTGCCGAACGATCCGCCACAGCCCCTGCCCGCTCCTTCAGCCTGCCGCGGCTCCCGTCACGCCGCCCGCCGCTCATCGTGCTTCAGCAGGCCGCCCAGCCGCGACGAATAGACGACGTCGTTCAGCCGAACAGTCTCGTTGCCCTCGGGCGGCTTCTCCATCCCTGGTGGCAGATGGCCTCGGGCCTCATGCGGGCGTTCCCGATTGTAATGCAGCCGCCATTCCCGGTTGACGTGGTTCAAAAGCCGTTCGGCAACGCTGGCGTGTTTCAGCTCGGCTCCAGTGAAGTTCAACGGTATGATTGCTTATGACCAAATGTACGGGCGGGTGGCCGACTGCTGCCAAATGTGAAATGTGGACGTTCTACGTGCGGACGGTGGTTCGCCGAGATTCGAGGTGATGGAGCTTCGAGGATCGACGAAGTCGAGAAAGCGTTCGCCGGGGTGAACGGCAGCGGGGACTCGGGGGTCACCTCAAGGATGTTCGGCACGTTTCTGTCGTGGCTCAACGATCACACGTTCGATGTGTTCGTGGTCTGCACGGCAATCCGGCTGATTGAAGAGGTCGAAACGCTCGCCATTCACAGCCCTTCCATCAGCTCGGCGAGCGTGATTCCCAGCGTCTGGGCGATGGATTCGATGTTCCGCTCACCCCGTTCGATCCCGCCGATGGCCGAACGACAAAGGTAACCCGGCGGCGCCCAAGCGACTTTGATTTGTGAAAACGCTCGATCCGCCACTCGGGTTGACCGCCTTGTTCGGCTCGTTGGTTGCGGGACTTCACTTTTTGATCCAGCCGAGCTCGACGAGGAAACTGTCGGCGTCCGCGAGTGCCTTGGAGTAACCCTCACCGCGATTGAAGAAGCCGTGTTCCGCACCGTCGTAGCCGACCAGTTTGCACGGCCTTTCTGCCTTCCTCATCGCACTCTCGAACGCGACCACGGAATCGTAGGGGACCGTGGTGTCCTCCTTGCCATTCAGTATCAGAGTCGGCGGCGTGTGCGGGCCGATGTGATGGGCTGGCGAAATCACTTGTGCCTCCACGCCCAATCGCTCGATGCTGAGATCCACAGTCCTGTCCTCATCCCCGGCTCTCTTCCCTGGTTGCGTTTTAGGGGGTTCCCAGCCCGCGATGGGAGCGAGCGTGCAGGCGGGGTTGAAGAGGATCATGGCGTTGGGCCGTTCGTCGCTGCCCAAACCGGTGATCGTGCCGGTGGCGGCGGCGAGGTGACCACCGGCAGACCCTCCGGAAGCGGCAATCTTGTCCGGATCAATGCCGAGCCGCTGGGCATTTTCCCGGACCCAGGCGATGGCCGCCTTGGCGTCTTTCACACATTCCACCACTTTCGCACCATGCCGGGACTTCACGCGGTAGTCGGCGGTGATGGCGATCATGCCGCGCTTGGCGAAATACCGGGCCTGATCCTCGAACTGGGCCGGTGTTCCCCCATGCCAACCTCCGCCAAAGAAAAACACAATCGCGGGCTTCTTCGCCTTGGGGTCCGACTCCCCAAAAATCCAAAGCTTCAGCTCGGTGGAGTCGATCGTTCGGTAGGTCTCGACGCGGGCGTTCTTGAATGTGGGTGGATAGGAAGGCTTCGCGTACAGCGGGGCTGCGAGGAGGCAGAGAACGAGAAAAACGATGGTTTTCATACGGGATCGGAGTATAAATTTCGGAGATTGGCCGTGATAACTGTCATATGTGGCTAAACACCGTTCTGCCCTCAAAGTTTCGGTTACTGCCAGTTTTTTTCATCGCTTCGGCTGCCCCTGCTATTTCCCGAGTACAAAAATTCGTCCGCAGTTGCTGAACTTGGCTGTGCCTCCGAAACCTTTTCCTCCGGGTGGGGTTACATATTCGGGAACTTACCAAAGCAACTGAAGGTGTTCACATGTTCAGAGTCAATGTGACTTGTGCCTGCTTCGGCTTGATGGTCTTGTTGAACGAGTGCGGCGCCCAGGATAGAAAAAACGATGAGCTGGTCAAACCCAAGCCCGTGACCCCCGCTCCAAAGTGGGTAACGCCAACCGAAGCTGCAGTTCGGCAAGGACCGCAACCTATCCGTCCTGGCGATCATGGCATTGGTCGTTTGGTATCCGATGTGTCCTTCGCAGACTTGGCCGGCAAAAACCATCAGCTCAGTGCTCTCTCGCGGAAGCAAATCGTCGTCTTCGCCATGACGAGTACCAGTTGCCCGTTGAGCAAAAAGTACCTGCCAACATTGATCGATCTGGTGAAGTCTTCCGGCGATGGTGTGAGTTGGGTGCTCGTGAATCCTTTCGCAACTGACAAGCTGAGCGACATGCAAACAGCGGCCGAGCAGTTCCACGGGAAGATCATTTATGTTCACGACAAGGACGGCAATCTGGCGAATACCTGCGGGGCATTGACGACGACGGATGTGATCATTCTGGATCGGTCGAGAACCATCGTCTATCACGGCGCGATTGACGATCAGTACGGGTTCGGTTACTCCATCGACACACCTCGTTATCGCTATCTGGCCGATGCGCTTGTGGCGATTCAGGCAGGCAAGTCGCCCCTGGTGGCGGCAACGGACGCTCCAGGCTGTACGCTGGAACAACCGACAAAGCCCTCAGCGAAATCGGAAGTGACCTATCACAATCAGGTCGCACGAATAATGCAGCGGCACTGTGTGGAATGTCACCGCGATGGTGGCGTCGGCCCCTTCCCGCTCGACACCTTCGACGATGTTGAGACTCACGCGGGGATGATCAAACAAGTCATCGAGCGTGGCATCATGCCGCCGTGGTTCGCCACCGAGACCACACCTAATGCAGTAACTAAGGTCGTCCACACACCCTGGGCCAATGATCGCTCGCTGGCTGCAGCCGAAAAGAATGACCTGCTGTCATGGATCGCCGGGGGTAAGCCAGAGGGAGATCACCGCGATGCTCCGCAGCCACTGAAGTTCGATAACGGTTGGCTCATCGGCAAACCTGACGCGATCTTTCAGTTTGCCAAGCCTGTGCCGATCAAGGCGACCGGCGTGATGCCCTATCAGAAAATCGTTGTCGAAACGAACCTTCCTGAGGACAAATGGGTGCAGGCCATCGAAGTTCAACCGGGTGACCGGGGCGTTGTCCATCACGTACTGGTGTTCGTGCAGGATGGCGGCGAAGACGAGGGAGAGCCAAGCGACGATGCGGCCGCTGAACGGCGAGGTTTCTGGGGTATTTATGTGCCGGGCAACAGCACGCTGGTCTATCCCAAAGGCTTCGCCAAACGCATCCCGAAGGGGGCAAAGCTCAAGTTCCAAATGCATTACACACCCAACGGAACTGCCACCACGGATCAAACTCGCATCGGATTGATCTGGGCCAAAGAACCGCCCAAGCATGAAGTTCGCGTCGCGGGGATCGTCAACGCCCGTATCAGCATCCCGCCAGGAGCCGACAATCACCGCGAAGAATCGACGCTCCGACTGCCGATGGATGCGCAGATTATGGGATTTCTCCCGCACATGCACCTCCGTGGAAAAGCCTGCAAGTACGAGGTCACACGCTCCGACGGCAAAACGACCACCCTGCTCGATATTCCCCGCTACGACTTCAACTGGCAGTTGCTCTACCGCTATTTCGAGCCGCTGTCGCTCCATGCCGGCGACACGATCCGCTTTACAGTGTGGTACGACAACAGCGACAAGAATCCCGCGAATCCCGACCCAACCAAGACGGTCCGCTGGGGAGCGCAGACGTTCGACGAGATGCACCTGGGCTACGTTGAATACTACATCCCCGGTGCCAAGCCCGGCGAATCGCCTTCGCTCTACGGCCGGCGCGGAGCCGCTGGCGGCGGACGCCCCGGCTTCGACCTCGAAGCAATCTTCAAACGCCTCGACCGCAACGGCGACGGCAAACTGATCGGCGATGAGATCCCGGAGGCTCAACGCGACAACCTGATGCGGCTTGATGCTGACAAGGATGGTGCTATCACGCTCGAAGAGGCGAAACGTCTGCGGCGCTGAGTGCGTCCTACCACTCGCAACCATGTCCTCTGCGACCGGTCGAGCGCTCGCAACGGTCGTTAACCCAGACGGGGCGAGACGCAGAGAGAACCGAGAGTTTCGGGCGAGATCGGCCTGGAACAACGACGCGGTCGGGCGACGGGAACGTCGCGCGACGGGGCGAGACGGAGACTTCGAGACACAAGGCGATGCTTGAAGTGGTTGCCAGAACTGGCGATAGAACGCGAAAAGGCCGTCATCCGAAGATGGCGGCCTTTCGTGTAACCCGACGGTACGCGAATTTCGCTACCGTCAAAACAAGTGGAGTGGTCGGGATGTGAACGAGCCCCCCGGAGGTTATGAACAAGATATCCCTGCGAAGGTGCCGTTGCGGCTATTGAAACTGGGGCACAGTAACAATACTTGCCCCGCATCAACCTGCATCCTCGGTCACCGACTCGATGTTCAGTAGCGACTTAAGATTGAGATCTGCGAAACTCACATTCAAAGCCCCTGTATTGGGGTCTTGGGAAAAAGACTTTGTCGACGCATTTTCGATCTCCAATGCCGAAACGGGTTCCTGCAATTTAATTTGCGATGCCAAAGCTGCGGCAGACAAATCTAAAGGAGCGACTGTTTTCGTCGTAGACTTTTCCGACGATGGCGAGTCGACCGTTGTCGACCCGCCAATTCTGTCGGTTGACGATTCACAACCCAACAAACTGGACACGGCAACTGCAACAATCACCGAGCGTCCTGATAGATTCGCCATGTGCATTTTGAGCTCTTGGACACACGTCGATGAAGGTACTGCCGAACGACCAAGGTAACTTGCCCGCGATCAACAACGGGCTTCCAATCAACACACCAACACTTTGAACCACCAGCGACTGCGGGTCAAGTTGACCGCTTCGTTCGGCCCGTGACGAGCTAACGGGCATCAAACATACCGGCCTGCAATGCAAGTCCGTTGCAATTGCCCGTCCACGACCTGCCAAAAGATCAGCGTGTCTGTCGCCGGGTCCACAAGATCTTGCATTTCTTCGACTTCTTCGCCCCACAAACCGTCATCCCAGTCCTCCGTGAAGATCTCGAAGATGTTCGCACACACGCGTTCGCCTGGGAGATTCGCGAACTGATGTAGAAGTACGTCTCGCCGCTCCGGATCCCGGATTTTTGCGTAGACTAGGATGTTGCCGCCGGTGGGATCTGCGTCGGGGAGACGCACATCATCATTTGGATGCTCGACGTGATTTGAACACGATGAGCGGAGCGCCATTGCCCAGCAACGTAAAGCCTCGCGTGCGGGCTCCGTGTTGGAATGATACGGAAGCCGATCCTGCATCAACCGAACGGTACATCGACGAATTTCTTCAAGGAACTCATCTGGATAATGTGCGACAACCAGACGCTGCCATTCAATGGTGGAAACACGGTTGTCGTTAGCAAGTCGATCAAGAAAGTCTGCGAACTTGAGACGAAGCGTGCCAAACTGATCGTCAGCGTCCATCGTTTCCCCATATCCGCCGAACGACCGAGTTGACCGGGCCGCGGCGAGTAAAGTATCCATGTCAAAGCCGCCCGATCCGCGACTCCGCGTCCAACGCTTTGTTCGTCGGCTATTTGCTTGACAGTTCCATTCCAGACGAGGTGAAGAACTCACTGATTTCCTGTCGTGAGAACGGCCATTTTGAATCATCGTCAGTATAGTCATCCGTGAAATACGATGCGATCTCTTCGGCACTCCACGGTCCCAGCGACGCCATGTAATCCGGAAATTTGTCTTGCAGAACCCGCCAATCAACATCTGGTCGCTTTACAAGTACGACACGATCGGAACGACGGAATACCAAATGTGCTCGATCCGAAGTCGCTCTTTGATCGTCAGTTTGCGGTTCCAGTTCATCTCTGTGGAAATCGGCAAGCCAGACCGCTGTTCCATTTGATTCGCAGCATTCGACGACGAAACGGTCACGAAAACCGTCGGCATGTAAAATGTCGAGTAACGTACCAACGTCGCCTATTGTTGGCGGGCGTTTGTTGAGTCGCCAGCCATCGTATTCAGATGGGGACTGAAGCAGCCGCTTGATTCGCACGAGTTGATATTGCTCAAGGTCGATCATTGATTCAAACGCTGTTGCCGACGAACAGGTATTCGACCGAAAAACCACGGTAAAACGTTACCGAAGTTTTACGGCATATCATGGATTTGTCAACATTGATGGATCATGCGAGACAATCACTTACGACGAATCGCTGCCCGCGTTTCCACGGTA
The DNA here is from genome assembly GCA_037146815.1 of Planctomycetota bacterium. GTDB lineage: Bacteria > Planctomycetota > Planctomycetia > Planctomycetales > Planctomycetaceae > Schlesneria. The sequence goes on along the minus strand of JBAWWJ010000127.1, from coordinate 15,966 downwards.
TACCGCATCCGGAGTTCCTGATAGGCCGCAGTTGTCGCGGTCATGCTGTGGAACAAGATCCTAAACGATCAGCCCGCGCGCCCACGATTCCGGCTGATGCGCTGATCGGACCGGAAGGGCAGGACGGGATGTCGTGTCCAGATTCGATGCGTTTGACTGGTTTTTCGGTCTGTGAGAGGCTCTACGACCGACCGTCACGAAAGGAGAAAACTGCGAAACTGCCAGGGATCGAAGAGTTCAAGTTGATCGATGACGGCGAACTTCCTACCGACGTTTGGCGTCCAGTCCGTATAGACTCCAATGATTTCGCCTAAGTAGGGCGAGGCGATTTTCAGGATGCGTTCGAAATCCATTTCGCTTGGTTCAACGATTCCACAGGTGGGGTTCTCAATTGCCCAAATGACACCCGCCAGCACGGCGGACGCCACCTGCAGCGTGGTTGCGTTGTTGTAGGGGGCGGATGCACGGGCGTCCTCGATTGTCAGTTTCGACCCATACCAATACGCGCCGCGCGAATGTCCCATCATGAGGACTCCTAGTTCTTCGGCACCGGAAATGATTTCCTCATTGATGACGCGCTGACTTGTTTGCGGCTGCCAGTTTCGCTCGGATAATTCCTGGAGGGAACTTTTCCCATCGCTGCACGGGTTGTAGGCAAAATGTACTGTCGGTCGATAGTCGGGATGTTCTGCGCTGCCAAACGTGAAAAAGTCGCTGATCGAAATCGATTCGCAGTGGCTGATCAAATAGCCCTCTGCGGGTCCGCCGGATGGTGTCCAGGTTTGCACGCGGGTCAGTGCGCCGGGTTGATCGAGATAAATGGCACACCGACAGCCGAATGAATGGCATGATGCCGATGCTGGCAAGGCTTGCTCGTGCGTGCCCCAGCCTAGCTCGGAGAGTTGACGGCTTTCGTTGATAAAAGCGGGCACGGACCAGGTATTTACGAATTCGCCAGGTCGCTTTGGCTGGCGGTCAACCTGCGTGTCACGCTCGGCAATCTGAATGCTCGTGACCCCCAGATCGCTAGCCAGCATTGACCATTCCTGGCGTGAGGCAGGTGAGCGGAATGCCGCTGGGCGGTCGAGATCATTGACCAAGTTGACTAACGCTTGTTTGACGAAATGGGTCACGAGTCCTGGGTTAGCACCGTGTCCGGAAACCGCTGTTGTGATACTCACTTTGCGTCGGAGTAAATTCAGTAATGTTTCGCGTAGTGCGTAAATGGAATGTTGAGCGGTGAACGGGCTCGCTTGGAAGGACTCGTCCTTCCAAGGTTCGAGACTGGTATCAAGGTACAGGACTCCGTGACTTTGACACCATTCAATCAACGCGACGCTGGAGACATTCACCGCCAGATTGAGCAGAAAGTCACCTTGGTTCAATCGCTGTGCCAGTAGTTCCGGGAAGTTTACCGGCGTCAGAAGAGAGACCGTGAAGCGAATGCCAAACTTGCGGGCAATCTGGCGCCCGCTGTCGTCGGCCGCCAAAACTGAGATTCGATCGACAGGCAGATCAAGATGGCGCAATAGCAAGGGGAGGACCCCCTGTCCAATGCAACCAAACCCGACAATCAGCAGGCGCCCTTTGAATGCGGTTTTGTACTGAACGCTTGTCATTTAGTGGTGTGCCCTGGCTTGTTTTTCTTTTGCCGAGCTTGTTTGGGATTTCTCAGCCAATCACGCACTCCGAAAACCATCCGATTCACCAATGGTGACAATGTAATCAACAATAGCAGGGCGGACATCGCGGCGAACATGTGTCGAATGGAATAGCGATCGACTGGAGACCCTTCATCGAAACCTCCACGGACCGTGATCTGTACCGCCTTGGCGAGCGCCTCCCACCCGCCGCTGACCTGCAACAATCCGATGGCAATCCCCAGCACCGTCATTCGTGTCACGAACTTGCTGTCGTCCTCTGCCTTCCGCTTGGCAATTTCGGCGTCCAATTCGCCGAGTCGTTCGTCCAAGGTCACTCGCATGGCCTTGGCACCGCGGCTTTCTAATCCTCGGTCGTAAAGATCACGTTCGGTTGTGTAATGGAAAATATTCGGAATCCAGCGCGTGCACAATTCTCGGCGCAACTTCAATCCACGCATGTGCAGCTCTTGCGAATCGACGGTCTCGTTCACAGCGAGTTTCGACATGCCGTTCAAATGGGCCATGATGTAATCGTTGTGCAGAAGGACTGCCTGTGGAAGTATGAGATAAGTGCTAATGCCGATGTGCGCGTACGACTGTACATTGTCAAACATGCGAGCGTCGTCACTGAAACTGCAAAGAGTTCCCTTATGAAAGGTCAGAAACGTTCCACCCTCAATCAGGACCGGGTCAGCGAATACGTCGCCGATCTCCTCGGGACCGATATCCCAGAAATCCATCAAACCGCATAAGATGCCTTGAAGGGCACGAATTTCGAAAAATCGCCGACTTCGTCCCGGCCGACAGATATCATCGCGAACCGCATCTCGACCGGTGTTCGCGGCAGTCACATTCGAACGGCGGATGTCTCGAATAGTGTCGAAGAAGGATGGTTCAAACAGTGTCGAGAATTGAGGCGATTCGGGCTTCGCGACGATGACCTGGATTGTCCCCCCTTTGATGTGCTCCGACACGTCGAAGTTGTCGATTTGTTTCATCAGAGCCGATGTTGCGGGCTTCGTCGACTTAAACAACTCCCGCGCGGCATGTTGTGCGAGGTCACCGAAGCTCCCGCGTACTGCCACGTCAGGAGCAGGATGCCGGGAGAATGTCACTTGTGAGTCGATGCCGTTCGGTTTCCCGACGTCTAGACCCTCTCCGCCTTGCCAGAACTTGGGGAGCATTACAACTTCGTATTCATTCAACGAAGATTCATTCAATAGATCTTCGTCGTACGAATCGAACGTTGGGGTGAGCACTAGATGCAAAATGATGACGCCCGTGACAAATTCCGTATAGCTCGCCTTGAGATGGGCAAATTTATTCCGGCCGGTGGAGGCGGTGGTTCCTCGCTCTGCCCGCACACTCAAGATCTTGTTCGCCCCTTCTGCCACGTACGTGATCGCCTCTGGAAAGTGAACCGTTACTGGAGTGATACAGCGGGATTCGGCGCTCCAGAACAGGCGCTCGTTACGATAGGAATAGGACAGCAGATCATCTTCGAATGACTGGAAGGCGGGTGTGGAAGTCGGTCGGGGCTTCGGTGGAGGTGGGGCGTTAATGTCTCCGAAAACCAGATGAAAAGCGATTCCATATTTGCTGATTTGCGGGAAGCCAATGCTGTCATAGTCAATGTAGCATCTGACTGGTGGCGGAACATGGCAGTTATCGTTCACTTCGGTATCCTTCGGCAGAACTGCGGAGTCAAACGCATTGAGCGGACGAAGAGCGTTTGCGCATACAGGATATCGTGGCGCCCCCGGCCAGGACACCCTTCTAGCATAGGGACGGTAGATGCGAACTGCCCGCCCTAGTGTCAGGAATTACGTGCCACGCTCGCGCCGGAGCGGCTCAACACCCTGCTGACGGTGCGCACGCTCGGCAAGTTTTAGAAATCTGAAAAATCCAGGTGGCAGACATTCAATTGGGGGAGGGTGTCGAGGGGGGGCAACCCGGCCCCTGCGCCATCAATCCTGCCTCTTGTTCCACCCTATCGACTTCATGACCTCATAGGCCGCTCGAAAGTGCGCCGACGCCGTGCCCGATCGCGCTTCGCAATCTGGTAGCGATCACTGATTCACGTAAACGCTCGCCACCGACCGAAGGAGCGTCCAGGGACGCTGGGACTTCTCCTGGTCATGTCCATCAGGTTCCTGGAAATGCGTCAGATGGCAAAATGACGGTAAGCTGCAACCAGGATCTTCCGCGTTCTCGGCGAAAATATCTCTGGTTACGGACAGCGGGGGGCGGCGCCCTGATGGGCGCTGGGGTGCAGTTCGCGACGAGGATCGGCAGGCTTTCGAGCGATTGACGAAGATTACTGCGGGCGGGTGATGGGCAGGCCAGATGAGCAATCGATCGTTTGCAGACTGACGCTTCTACCGATCCGCAAGCAGTCGTCGGACGGCTTCTGCCTTTTCAGATTCGGACAGCGGCAAGGTGGCAATCATCATCAACGCAGCGGCGAAGTCACTCGGCCCAGCCGGTTCGGCCAATTGCGGACTGGTTCCCCGTTTGGCGGGGATAGGGGCGGGGTGGCCCAGACATCGCTTTGGATGTCTGGGTGACGGAGGAACAGGAGGAAAGAAGCGGCAGTGTATTCACCCACTGAATCGGAATTCCGGCTGTTCGACTCTCAAGGCACCAACTTGCCGAACCCCATCACCAATCCAACTCGATGAAGCGTGTTCGTGCGACTCATTTCTGACGCTCAACGCCGACAGCCAATCCCTCGTGTTGCATTGCAACCCAGACATCCAAAGCGATGTCTGGGCCACCCCCGCCACGATTCTGCAAATCAGTCATCATCCTCAGCAAGATGAAACGTGTGCAGAAAGCGATGGTAGATCGGGGCCAGGATGATGGCCATCAATGACAAGAAAACGAGGCCGCTGAACAAGCAGTAAAACGTGGCGAAAAGCTTTCCTGCCACTGACTTCATCGGATCGACAGGGTCCATTCCCGTCAGGATCATGGCGGCATTCAGCAGTGAGTCAATCCATGTCAGATCGCCAAACACATGGTATCCCAAGGTCCCAACGCCGAGTGACACGGAAATGACCAGCAGCGAAATAAGAACGCTGATCGCGATTCTGGCGATGAAGACCGGTTGGGAAGCGACAGGATCTTTCTTGTTCTCGAACACGTTTCCTCCTGAGTTCCGGCGGTCACTGCATCTGCTGGCGGTCCTGCCACTTCACGTGGTGTGTCGGTACGCCCAATAAATCAACACTCCCTGCAGGAGCAGACGCACAAAATGAACGACCGGTGACGCCGGAACAATGTGCTGATTCTGATAGAGATAGATGTTCGCCGGAAAGACGGCGATCAACAGCGCGATGATGCCCCAGGCGGCAAATGGCCGGAACTGTGGGATGAGCAGTAAGACCCCTAAGGCAATTTCACAAACGCCACTGACATAGACCAGAGCTCGGTGATAAGGGAGATAGGGTGGCACGATCTTCAGGAAGAAGTCTGCCTTTGCAAAGTGCATCGTCCCGGCAAATGACATCAGGATTGCCAAAAGGACTTGCGAAACCATCCTCATCGTCATTCTGGCCCAGCTTTCACAACGGTCTCTATTTCCTCGATCTGCCCCCAATGACCAAGTCACCAATGACGGCAAGAGTACAAGCATGATAACGCATGATGCCCCGCTTGTATCAGCCCTAAGCTGAACCCGATCGAAAGAAATTCGCCCTGGCAACACACGAACCGGTACGAGCCAGGATCAACAATTTGCCGGGCCTTCACCGCCACCGAGAGGGATAAGATCGCCAAGGTCCATGGAAAATGAGGATCAGGGGAACTCTTCCAACTGAAGTAGCCCGGCGATCTCGGCCGCGGCGATCAGGCGGTTTTCCAGGGCCGTGATGTAATCGATGTTTGCTTCGAACACCGATCGCTGAGTCTGCAGTAATCGTGTGATATCAAACTGCCCGACCGCGTAAGCTTTCTGAATCAAGTCCAACGTTCTCAGGGCATCGGGCAGAATTCCTTCCTCAAGCGTCTTTACCGTCTTGTCGGCGATCCGGTAGCGCTGCAGAGCATCGGTCAATTGTTTGGCAAGCTCCAGTTGCACGACGTCACGGTTTGCATTGGCACGGCTGACTGCAGCCTGGGCCGCAGCGATATTTCCCTGATTTTGATTCCAGAGAGGGATATTCAGATATACGCCAATGATTCCCTGTGCATTGTCTGTGGCATACGAGTACTGAAAGCCCCCTTGAACGGACAAGTTCGGGATTGGCTCGACTTCCGCTCGATGCAACAGGAACTGATTCCGAGTGATTTCCAGTTGGGCCATCTGAACGGTGGGATTGCCATACAGGATTTGTGCAATGACGTATTCCGAGGCAAAGTCCTGCAAGGGGACAGAAAGAGTACCCGCGACGGCATCGATCTTCATCTCACGCACACCCATCGTCGCGGCCAATTGGCGTTTCTGTCCGTCGAGCGAGATTTCGGAGGTATTGACGGACAGTTCCGCTCGACGACGTTCCAGCCGCAACAACAAGACGTCCGTTTCACTGACTCGTTCTGCCTTGAAGAGATCCTCACCCGTTTTTTCAGACTTTGCGGCCAGTGCCAGCAGGCGTTCGAGCAATGCTTTCCGGCGTTGTGCCGCAAGAGTCGAGAAGAACTCCTGCCGGACCAGTGTCAGGACTTCGAATCGCGTTTTTACGCGATTCCATTCTGCCTGCCGTGCGGCTTCTGACGCTGCCGCCTGATCGAGCTTCAGCTTGCCGGCCGTAACAATTTCCTGAGTCAAACCCGTCGTCAGGACAGTGGTTCTTTGAGGGCCGATTGTTTGAGGGTTTCCGCTGTCCAGACGAGGATTGGGATACATTCCCGCCTGCAAGGCCGTTCCCCGCCATTGTTGGATCTGGAATCCCGCCTCCGTCAACTTCGGGTGGCGCATCAATGTCCAGGCGACGCATTCATCCAGCGTCAGCGAGGGTTCCTCAGGTGCTGGGGGAATGTCGTCCGCAAGCGTGGTAAGGCTGATAGTAAAGAAAGCCAACGTAACGATCCATCGCATGGAATGCATTCCTCCGTGAACAGCAGTCCGAACATCTGTAGGGGTCGGATCGATTTCGATGTGAGCTAAAGCGATGCTGAAGCTTAAGGACTGGCGAGAACATTTGGACTCTCCGGAACAACCCGTACAGAATGTTCGGAAGGAAGGGTGAAAAATTGCCACATTCGGCTCCGCTGATACAATCGGCACAATTGCTAACGCAATTGTCAGTAAACAGAGCCGATTGGGAACTCGTCAGGTATCGCATACCGGTAAACTCATCCGAATCCCAAGCGATGGCGGGCGGAGTGCGGTTTCAGTATTGTTGGCGATCAACTGATGTCGCCGCGTTTTTTTGAAGGTTGCCGTCCAGACGACAGTCTTGGCGGACATGCCCGAATTGACTGAGGATCCTTCGCATGTTTACTTCACCCGGCAACGAGTGGCAGGATCGCTTGTCCACGGTCGTAGAGACCATGCGGGAAATGAGCCTGCAAACGGATCCGCAGACTATGGTGCGGATCTATGGCCAGCGGATGCAAAAGTTGCTGCCGGCCGCTCGGCGGATTTCGCTCAGCCGACGAAGTCTCCAGCATCCTCAATTCCGCATCACCCGTTACAGCGGATGGGCCGAAGAAATCAATCCGTGGAAGCAGCCGGAACGACTGCCGTTGCTGTCCGGTGGCGTCCTGGCCGACTTGATCTACGGAAATGAACCTCGCGTCTTCAATGACGTGCACATTCCTCACGATGATCCGGCCATAGAGTTCCTTAGCGGAACCCGATCGCTCATGGCGATCCCGTTGTTCGACCAGGGCGAGTCAAAGAATATGGTCGTCGTGACGCACAATGAGCCGAACGGTTTTGTTGAAGAGGAACTTCCTGAACGCGTCTGGATGGCCAACCTGTTTGGGCGAGCCGCTCAGAATCTGGTTCTCGCCGAACAACTGGATGTGGCCTATCAGGCCGTTGAACGCGAACTGAAAGTTGTCGCCGATATTCAGCGATCCCTGCTGCCCAAGGAACTTCCACAGCTTTCGACGCTGCAGATGGCCGCACATTATGAAACATCACGCCACGCAGGTGGTGACTATTACGATTTCTTTTCACTCCCGGAAGGTCGATGTGGCATCCTGATTGCCGATGTGAGTGGTCATGGAACCCCGGCTGCCGTGGTGATGGCTGTTCTTCACAGCCTGGCTCACATGTATCCGGGTGACCCGATGAACCCCAGTCTGCTGCTCAATCATCTGAACCATCACCTGACGACTCGGTACACATCCGAATCAGGGCATTTCGTGACCGCGTTCTATGGGATCTACGACGATCGTTCACGCGAGCTGACATTCTCAAGCGCGGGACACAATCCCCCACGACTGCGACACTGCGGTCATCAGGAAGTGACGGCACTCGATCACGCCACATCCATGCCGCTGGGGTTCATGCCGGACATCAACTACCAGAATCATACGATCGTTCTTCGTCCTGGCGATCGAATCGTCTTCTACACGGACGGGATTACCGAGGCCGCCAACCCAGTCGGTGAATTGTTTGGGACCGATCGCCTCGATCAAATCGTCGGGTGCTGCCATCGTGACACGCAGGGGTCACTCGATCAGGTTGTCGCTGCCGTTGATGAATTCACGAATCATGTTCCACCATCGGACGATCGAACTCTTTTGATTGCGGATGTGACTTAGCTGTTCGGCGCGGGTCTCCTGACCCCGCCGAAACGGTCGACCGCAGGTCTCTTCTTCGATTCGGGCCAGGCAGTTGGCAGGACGATGAGGGGCAGAACGATCGAGAAACACGTTACCGCAAACCCAGCGTCTATGAACGAAAAAGTCTTCCCTATCGGATCTTGCCCGGAGCCCGTTGGCCCTTGGGAACCAATGACGTGTACTTCCGGCTTTTCATTTTATCCTGCCAGTCTTGTTTCGCCGCCGCCAGCGATTCCGGTTGCTCCAGCAGATCCAGTGTGCTGACAGATAAAACCTGCGCGGCGTAGAGAACTCCTTTTTCACCGATGGTCGAGCCAATTGCCGCGACATTCTGCCAACTGTGTCCTGGGCTTCCTGAGGGGAAGCAGGTCGTACGCAGCCCGCCCGTGGGAAAGAACCAACTGACATCGCCAACATCTGTGGACCCTTTGCTGGTCTCTGGCACCAGCGCCAACGGTTGCACGGCATCGTCGATGGCCAGGGCAAACTTCGTCTGAAACTGTTCCGTCAACGGTTCCTGAAGTTTCCTGGCAAAGACCTGTTCTTCCGCAGTGAACTTGGGTGGCGTCAGCCGTTGAAGGTTGCGATGCAACAATTCTGACAAGGGAGTGTTCTGCAAGAGTTCGTGACAATCGGTGTCCACGACGGAGGTCATTTTTGTTCGCGTCATCAGTGCTGCACCGCGAGCGATATCATTCAGCCAGACAAACGCCGCTTCGACGTCGCGATGATCGTCGGCTCGAACGTAATACCAGACGGTAGCGCTGGCAGGTACGACATTGGGGGCTCCCCCACCACCCGTGATTACGTAGTGAATCCGCGTGTCTTCCTTCACATGCTCGCGCATGAAGTTGGCACCGACGTTCATCAGTTCGACGGCATCCAATGCGCTGCGGCCCTGTTCAGGGCTTCCAGCCGCGTGCGCTGCGACTCCATGAAACGTGAACTTCGCCGAGACCATTGCTTTGGAACTGCCGTTCCAGACTTCATTTTTTGAAGCGGGGTGCCAGTGCAGACAGGCATCCAAACCGTCAAAACTGCCATCCAGCAGCATGTAAACCTTGCCGATCAGCGTTTCCTCTGCAGGAGTACCATACAATCGCAATGTGCCCGGGATCTGATGCTTTTCCATCGCGGATTTGACGGCCAGCGCCGCTCCAAGCGCCCCGGTTCCCAACCCGCAATGTCCGCATCCATGTCCCGGCTTGCCCGCATCTACAGGATCAAGTACAGGCGAAACCTTCTGTGACAGATCAGGCAGGGCGTCGTACTCCGCCAGAATTCCAATGACCGGTTTTCCGGAACCGTACGTCGCTACGAAAGCTGTCGGCATGTTGGCAACACCAACACGAACTTCAAACCCGGTCTCTTTCAGCTTCGTGACCAGCAATTGCGAGGAACGTGTTTCTTCCAATCCCACTTCAGCAAATTCCCAGATCTGCTGATTGACTTTCTTCAGTTCGACTTCGCGTTGTGTCACGTCGGCCAGTGCCGTTCGCTGACTCGGTCGCCAGACACTTTCCTGCGCAAGGCCCGCGGAATTCACACACAAGACGACCAAAAGAGCTGTTCCCGTTTTCCATCGCCTGCAATCTGCGCTCATGGTGAAATGTTTTCCTGCCATGGGAATGTAAGTTTGTTTCTGAGGTGACTCGATCAGTAAAAGACTGTAAGTACCGCAATGACAGGCCAGGCTCACCACGGAAACAATTCGATGAAATGTTGAATCGCCCAACTGATGGGGCTGAAATGCAGCAGTAGAGGGGCCAGAATCAGGCCCATCAAGAGTATCGGTCCAAGTTGACAGAATTTTTCCCACGCGGGACGAGCGACATCGGGGATCAGACCGTCAACGATCTTGCTGCCATCCAGCGGCGGGATTGGAATCAGATTGAAAAGGCATAGAGCAACGTTGACCTGGAACAGGAACATCAGCAGAAACATTCCACCTTCCCCGAGAACGTCCGGCTGACTCAAGAAGACCTTCAACGCGGCGAAAGACGCGATGGCAATGACAGCGTTCGAAATCGGCCCCGCTGCCGCCACGATCAAGATTCCGGTTCGCATGCTGACCCCTTTCAATCTCAGTGGATTAAAAGGAACTGGCTTGGCCCATCCAAAGGGAACGCCCATCAATGGCAGCAGGAATGTCCCGATCGGGTCCATATGGACGAGCGGGTTCAAGGAAAGCCGCCCCAGCAGCTTCGCAGTGTCATCACCCAGCTTGTAGGCAGCAAACGCATGAGCCCATTCGTGAACTGTCAGAGACAGCAACACCGGAATGAACAACATGAATCGCTGCAGAAAATCGTCGCCATCCATTTTCGATACTCCGTCATCGTCATCACTGAGCGGGGCTCAATGGCGGTATTTTAGATCTTACTCAATGGTATCAAGTATCAGCCTAGATCCGCTCGGCCTCGCGACCATCGGTCTTCCGAAACATTGTCCCGCGCGACAGATTCGGTACCCGCCGCCGCTTCCAGTCGCAGGACTTGAATTTTGGGGACCAGTAAACTTGAACCATCCGTCCTGGCGATCTTGATAAACGTCGCATCGGCCCACAGGACATTTCCTTCGACCGATGAACCGTCTCGCAATTGAAGCCGAACGACAGCACGTCCTGTCGGCTCGGACAACTGTGAAGTGGATTCGATCAGCACGCTGTCAAGTTGATCAAACAGGCGAGTCTGTTCATTACGTGGCTTCAGAGCATCGCGAAAGTCCTGTTGGCGCAGGACAGGCTCGGACGACTCATGCCGGGCACGCCTGACAGCCAGAAGTGCGGCTTCGTTGGCCAGGCTTTCCAGATCTGCTCCGCACATACCGTCTGTCCAGTCGGCCACAGTCTGCACCGAGACATCCGGTCCCAACGGCTTCTTGCCGGTATGAATCTTCAGGATGTCAGCGCGATCGGCGCGCGTCAGTGGCGGCATTTTGATGCGTCGATCAAATCGTCCGGCGCGCAGCAACGCTTTATCGAGAATATCCGGGCGATTCGTCGCCGCGATCACAACCACCCGGGCATCATGCTGAAATCCGTCCATACAGACGAGCAGCTGATTCAGGGTCTGCTCGCGCTCATCGTGGCTGCCGCCGAGACCCGATCCACGTCGACGGCCAATGGCATCGATCTCATCAATGAAGATGATCGACGGCGCGTTCTTTGCGGCGGTTTCAAACATGTCACGCACGCGACTGGCACCGACCCCCACAAACAACTCCACGAATTCAGACGCAGCGACAACGTAGAACTTCGCCCCTGTCTCTCCGGCTACGGCTCGGGCAAGGTGTGTTTTTCCGGAACCCGGTGGTCCTTCCAGAAGAATTCCCCGCGGTAAACGAACGCCGAGCTTTGTCCACCGCTGCGGAGCCTTCAGAAAATCGATCACGTCACCGAGTAACTCTTTCGCCTCGTGACACCCGCCAACATCTTCAAACGTGACTTTATTGTGACCGGTCGCATCCTGAGCACGACTCTTTGTCAGTTTCACCAAGTCCATACCACCCGTTCCGGCCCTCATTTTCGCAATGAAGTACAGCACAGCGAAGATGACAACGGAAATAACGAAAATCGTCACAATGCCCCTGGATCCGTCAAACATCGAGTCGGACGAAAAAGAACCGTATTTCGGTTCAACTCCGATGTCCTGCAGTTCCAATAACAACGGTTCCGTCAATTCTCCGTGGACTTCATACCATCGCCCGTGTGAGCGAAATCGGATTCGCTTTCCTTCAATTTCGACGGAGCGCACGTCACCCGTCTGCACCTGACTTTCCAACATCCCAAATGGGACAACTCGCGCTGACTCATTACGGTTTGACGCGAAGAATAGGATCAATACCCCGACCAGGACGATCCAGAACAGAAATGTCTGCAACTTGGGCTTCATGAAGTTTGTTCCTGTGAATACCAGTTATCCGCAAGGCGTCATGCCACCATTGATTCCCAAGGGTTAAATTCGCAAATACGTTGGCAAGACAGTTCCAAGTCCACAACGGTACTGAAGCCCGCTTCGATCTCCCATTCCAATCGCGGCAGGGTTTCGGATTCACTCCATCCCCAACTCCGATAATGTCGATTCCCGCCAGAATGAATGACGGTCCGCGCTGTACGATCAAATCGACGAAGTTCCTCCAGAGCAACAGGCAGCAGTCGCTCACCCATTCGCAGGACATCGATCTCCATCAGGTTAATTCCTGCGTTGAGATATCCTTCTCGCTTGCGCAGGTACTTTTCCCGGTCAAGCCTTCCGAAGATCCCTTTGTTAGTCGGCGAAATTAACTCGGCGGCAGCAATCACCCGATTTTCGGGTACGCGTCGGATCTGCAACGAATACTGTTCAAATGTTTCGATTTCTTCTCTGACTTCCAGCACTGTCGCTGAAACCCGCTCCAGCCCATCTCGCTGAGGACTCATTTCCGACTCAGGACGCGTTACGCTGATGTCTGGAGCAAAAGTGGCGATCGAGGTCGTTCCACCGGGCGAAATCAAGACCGATTCAGACTCAATGAAAATCCCAAATTCAAAAGGGAGTTGCGGCCTGAGTTGTTCCCGAATCTGTAGCAGCCAGTCTTTATGAAAGCTGGCCCACAACTGCTTCTTTTGAACGCGAGTCAACAAGTCAAAGGTCGCGATCATGGTTCCCCCGGATCGAGAAGCTGGATGACGTGTTTCACTTCGTACGGTCGCTTGACCAGTCCACCGGATCGAGCCGAATGCCATTGCATCATGCAGACATGATTCGATGTCGCCAGGATCACCGGGTCTCCAGCGGCATCATTCAGGAATGCGGATTTGCGAGCGAGAATCTCACGTGAGTTTTCCGGTTTCTGGATATTGTAGACTCCCCCCGAACCGCAACAATCGCGGGCCTGTGGGGCGAGTTCCCACTGGTAACCAGTGGCGTCCAGAACGTTGGACGGAATCCCCGCAACCTTCTGACCATGAATCAAATGACAGGGCAGGTCAACATAGACCCGGGCATTGGTGTTGCGTCGAGGACGCGAAACAGGGCCAAGGTCACCTAGAAAACTCAGAACATCTCGAACCGGTGTTCCTGGCAAGGCCTTACTCAGGGCAAGACCACATCCCGACGAGTTACTCAATATGGCATCGAACTGTTGCTGACCGAAAGCGGCCTGGTTCTGTGCACGCAGTGTTTCGACGCCCTCCATCCCCGTATGTTCCTGGAATGCGCCACAGCATCCCTGCCCGTCCGGGATGAAGATCTGGACATTGTTTTCGATGAGGACTCGCACTGTGGCAAAGTTGATTTCCCGAAACAGCGACTCCATCAGGCAACCCGTCAGGAAAGCAACGCGAGGTCCGGTTGGACGCCGCTGTTCCATCAATTTCCGAGCGTATGCTGCGGTCGATTGAGTCGCCGCAGGTTGTCCGGGGAACAGGAATCGATGCGGTAACAAGCCGACACGCCGTAGCAAACGAGCAGGGAGCATCGCCAGATTGAACAGTGACTGGCGCGAAGCCAATGCCGCTGCCGTACGCAGCAGGATCCCCGGTCGAGCACGACCGGCAGCCACATGCTCGTGGCGGACGTGTTCGAAGATTTCTCCGTAGGGAACATTCGCAGGGCAGGCGGATTCGCACGCCAGGCATCCGACGCATTCTGCCGTATAAAAGTCTGTCCAGGAATCTGGTTCCAGTTTCCCTTCAGATTCTTCGCGCCATAAGCGCAGCCGACCTCGTGGCGAATTGTTTTCGTCGCCGCTCAGCTTGTACGTCGGGCAGACTTCCAGGCAAAGGCCGCAGTGGACGCAACTCGACAGGAGATCGGATTCGTGCGGAGTACAATCAGCCGCAGTCCGTGAGGTTTCTTTTGACGTGGTCACGTAAAATGCGATTCCTGCTCGAGAATGGAAATCCAACTGGCCTCGACCGTCGATGGAACTGCTGCGGGGAGATGACGCGAATGCCAGTCGCCACCAACGGCCTGCAATTCGTCACGTCTGACATTCACCAGAGTCTGAATCCGGTCAACTCGACGGTCCTCGCTGACATATCCCAGTACGGCCCCGTTGTAACAGAGTGCCACGCAGCGGATCCCCTCGGTTCGTGCGATGTCACGGGCCAATGCCACGACCGTTTCCGGAGTCGTCTTGAAGACGAAATCAGGGCACCCATCTGTCGGCGCAGTGACGTTGCGATCCGCTTGCAGGGCAAGCTGCTGATTCCCGGCAAGTTTCGTTAACCAGGCTTCCACGAGTGGACGTTCGGGAACAGGGCAATTGACGGTGATCCGTAGCTTGCAGACTTCCGACTCCGCCAGCAGATCAATGGCATCAAACCAGTGCATCCAGCAGTTCTTCAGGATCTGTGGAACCGCCACTGAAACGGCCGCCGCTGTTCCACTCAGATGGTAGACGTTGGTGGTTCCGCAATTCGGACGGAGTCGCAGCACATAATCGACTGGCTCGCCGAATCGATTTCCCGAGCCGAGCAGGAAGCGGAACAGGTCGTAACCCGTGCAAGTCTTCACAACACGTTCGCCAATTCGGACGATGTGACCGTTCGGCAGCTTCCAATTCATCCCGACGATGTTGTCACAGAAGGGGCCAAAACGCGAGGACGCTGGCGCATAACCGGTCGACTCCACCTGTTCACGCAGCGTCGCCTGGGAATCAATCATCAACGGGAATCGTAACTGGTGTGCAGCCGCCCGTTCCTCAACGTCACGAGCTGTCGCGGAAGCAGACAATGCCACGACACCATCGATTGGATCGAGGAATGGTGTAAAGCAGCGCGGGTCGACAGTGGCGTGCCCATTCGCTTCCGCGTCATGCACCTGGCCGTTCTTCTTTGGTTCAGCCAACCCCTCAAAACGTCGATCGGCGAAGACTTTGAGCGGATTCAACTGATGCCGCGGGTTAAACACCGCTGGAATCGCCAACTGGATTCGAGTCATCTCGGGACCGAATACCAGTGGCATGTACGCTGTTTTGTCATTGCCGATTCCATGCTCGCCCGAGAGCGTTCCTCCGACATCGACCACACGCTGCATCAATCGCTTGCCAATCAGTTCGATCGCTTCCAGTTCTCCCGGCTTGCGAGAATCAAACAGAAAATTCGGATGCAGATTTCCGTCGCCCGCATGAAAGACATTGACCGCACGAATCCCTGCGGCATCCGCTTCGTCGTACACCAGTTGCAATAGCTCGGCCAAAGCGCGCTTGGGAATCACAGCATCTTGCACAACAAAATCTGCACTCAACTGCCCCATCAATCCCCCGGCAACTTTGCGGGCTTTCCACAACTTTTTGCGAAGCTCTTCATCATCGCTGAAGACCACATCGCGTGAGCCCGCGGCTCGTAAGATCTCTGCCACCGCTTCCACGCGGGCATCAACCAGTTCCGGCGGACCATCGATTTCCGTCAGCAGCATGAACGAATCTTTCGGCAACCCGACCGCCATGTGACTGTTTTCCACCATGGCAACGCAGCGCGGGTCCATCAGTTCGATTGCGACGGGAAACGACGAATGTGCGACGAGTGCATGAATCGCCTTTTCGGCAGTGATCAGGTCGGCATAGGTCGCCCGAAATGTCCAGACCTTGTCTGGTC
>JBAWWJ010000126.1:0-23105 GCA_037146815.1 Planctomycetota bacterium | reverse complement strand
TCGCTACCGGCAAAAACCGCCACCAATATGCCCGACTTATGTGGTACAAAGAGGCCGAAGGGCCCTGGCTGGGTGAACTGCTGGCCCACTTGGGCCGTAAGACCCCATTTCAAAATGCGCCCTCGCTTCAGGGCTTGGCACGCTTGGCGACCAGCGACGAATACGATGGCATCGGACCAACCAGTGGTGCTGCGTAATCGAGAAACGCCTTAGTCACGCCATATCCATCTTTCGTGATGAAATTATCCGGCATCGGACGCTCGTGGTTGGCAACTTCGCTGAGCGAAATTGTGCCGAACTCCATCGCATAGGGGGTGCCCGGCTTATTGGTCCGGTTCATGGTCACCATGACGCCCCCTTCGCCGCGAGCCGCCAGCTTCACTGCTTGCTTTCCACACGCGAATGCTTCGTCGAAGTCCAGTTTTGTTCCGCGATCTGCCGCGCACATCGGCAGAGATTCCGTTACCTGGAATTCACCACGCCAGCCGAATTCGTCGGCGATCATCCGATGCAGCATCATCGCCGCACTGGTCCCACCCATGGCACCGAATTCGACATTCCCGAACTTGTCCTTCGTCTGCGAAACACTGACCGGGGTCCCGTCAGCATTTGTGATCCCTTCCCCGCAGACGATGCTGACAAATCCGTGCTTCTTATGGGCCGCCGCAACCGTCTGCAGAAAGGAATCTCGATTAAAGTGTCGCTCTGGAAGCAGCAGGATGTGCGGAGCCGACAGTTCCGGTGTTCTCCCCAGCACCGTCGCTGCCGGAAGCCAACCCGCACTGCGTCCGACCGACTGGAAGATCACGAATTGATCAACCTTCTGCATGTCGCGCGACAGAATGCCTGCCTGAAGGACGCTGAGTGCCATATACCGGGCTGCACTGGGATACCCTGGAGTATGGTCGGTCCCGAAAAGATCGTTATCCACGGTTTTCGGAACGCCGACTCCGATCATCTCGTGACCGTTTTCATTGGCATATTTTGTCACACGATGAATCGTATCCATCGTGTCATTGCCACCGATCATGAAGTAATAACGAATGTCGTACTTCTTCAACTGCTTCAGAATGGCAGGAAAGTGCTCTTCCTTCAGCTTCAGTCGACTGGAACCAAGGGCACTTCCGGGAGTTGATCGCAGCCCCTTTAAGACGTCGGGTGACTCGCTGGCAAGATCGACCAGAAAGTCATTCAAGACTCCTTCGATCCCATAACGCATCCCGAAAACGCGGCTGATCCCTTTGGTTCGCATTGCCCCATCGACAACGCCCGCCAGCGACGAATTGATCACCGACGTCGGACCGCCCGATTGCCCAATCAGAACATTCCCCTTGGCCATTCAACAAACCTCAATCTGTGTGATGAAAAAGTCCTAACCGTTATTCTGCAACGGCAGCATCGCCGTGTTCAATGTTCAGTCAAACTGTGTTCAGTCAAACCGTCCGGTCCATGCCAGCAGATGTTTCCAAAACTGGACGTAGTCACTGCCGACCTCAATCGCGCCGGCCCCTGTGGCCTGAGCGGTCACGCGCGATGGCCCCCAGTCCACAAAACCACCGACCCAGTGCGGTGCCACGTCGCTGGCAAATGCCGCCGTTCGCCCAGCCCCAGAGGAACCCGTGACGAGAACTGGCAGGGAATCGCCCGCAGACCAGTGAATCGAACGGGAACTCGATTCGAAATGAGGCGTAAACGGAGTGACTGACAACAAGGTTTGAGTCCCCGGCTTCGCCTGAAACCGGTTCATTCCGCCGACCGTCGGGGGACGCTGGAACCAGGGCAAACCCCACAGTGCGGAATTCCAACCCGTCGGATGCAGCAGTGCGGGTTGGTCGAAGTTCGTCCGGTCGTCATCGCCGGAGATCTCTACCGGCAATAACTTGCCCAGAACAGTCGTATCCCAATCGCCGCCTAACCCGTGAAAAGACTCCCAGCCACCAATCATCAGCAACCCCATCCCCTGTTGCACCTGTTCCGCAACAATTGACTGGAGCGAGACATCGAACTGCTGTGACGGATAGTCGCTGAGGATCAGCAGTGACCGCGGCTGCTCAATCTGCTCTCGCGTCACGGGCTTGTGACTTGGCACGTAATCAAACTGCCAGCCGAAATGGGAAATCATCCCTGCCAGATAGCTTGCCGCCTGATCGAGCGACGTGTCGCCACAATAGAGAATCGAAGGTGTCATGAAAGATTCTTGGACGGTCTGGAGTTGATCACGCTGTAGTTAATCACCACAAATCGGACGGCCGGTGTATTTCATTCTGGTGACTAACGTTTGTCGAGTGCCGGGAACGGGAATTCGGCCGATGGCGTATGCTGTTCACGCATCAACTGATCGATCCGTGCCACAATCTCGAGATTCTTCGCCGCGACATCCGTCGTTTCACCAATATCGGTTTTCAAGTTGTAAAGCTCAATCTTCCAGGGCTGAGCCGCTCGCTTTCCTTGTGGCATCAGGTTTTGAACGACACCTTTCCAGTCACCCATCCTCAGCGAGGCCTGCCCGCCGTATCCTGGGAATTCACGGTACAGGAATGGCCGTTCCACCTGATTCTTGCCGAGTAACGCGGGGGCAAAACTGATTCCGTCCAGGCCAGAAGGAATCGCGTTTGAGGCCCCGATCAGATCCAGCAATGTTGGCAGCCAGTCCTCAAATCCGGTGACCCGGTCACCGATCGTCCCCGCAGGAATATGACCTTTCCAGCGAACAATCGTGGGTTCCCGAAATCCTCCTTCATACAGCGGTCCGTTGTCAGAACTGAAGACGTAGATCGTCTGATCGTCCAGTCCAAGTTCACGGATTTGCGAAACAATCTGACCAACATGGCGATCCATTCGAGTCACCATGGCCGCGTAGGCTGCACGAGGTGTTCGATGAGGCAAATAGCCGCGGCCTCCCACATACGGGGGATCGTCCGGAAATTGTCCGGCATATTCCTTCAAGGCATCTTCCGGAGCCTGCAGCGCGAGATGAGGAATCGTCGTCGGAACATAGAGAAAGAACGGCTGATCCTTGTGATCTCGGACAAATTTCAAAGCCTGCTCGGTAATGATGTCCGCCGAATAATCCGGCCCGACATATCCCGCATAGCTGGCCGGACTGCGGGGATCCGCTCCCTCCGGGAGTTTGGGCTGGTGAGCCGGGAATTGGGGATTTCTCAAGGGGAATCGTTTCTCGTCATCCCACAGGAAAGTGGGGTAAAAATTGTGGGCGACCGCCTGGCAATTAAAGCCAAAGAATCGATTGATCCCCTGTTGGAGCGGTCGTCCTTCCGATTCTGGGCCTCCCAGACCCCATTTGCCGAATGCCCCTGTCACGTATCCCTGCTTTTGCAGGAGTTTCCCAAGAGTCACCGTATTGGCCGGAATCGGATATTGCCCTTCGGGCTTGGTTTCGCGGTTGTTACGGATAAAGGCATGTCCCGGATGGCGACCGGTCATCAGCACGCATCGCGATGGAGCGCAGACGGCATTCCCTGAATAATGCTGCGTCAGCCGCATTCCCTCTTTCGCCAATTGGTCAAGGTTGGGGGTACGGATTTTCTTCTGTCCAAAGCAACCCAGGTCTCCGTACCCGAGATCGTCAGCCAGAATGAAGACGATATTGGGCCTGGAATTCCGCGACGGCCCGGCGGGTTCAGCCCCCAAGGCAAGTCTGCCACCGACAAGCAGCGGCATCCCCAGAAATGACAGAGCAAGACACCACCCGATCTGCATTACTCGCCTGTCCATTCAACACTCCTTCTCATGAGGGAGTCCCCTCAACCAACTCAAGCGACCGGACGAGCACTTCTATGGCCTGCTGTCGAGCGAATCGTCACAAATCGCGTGGCACATTGCTACCTGCAATGGACGGTGTCGGACAGGTCCGACATGGACATTGCAACAGACCATTCTGACAACTCAGACCGCTGACCGCGAGGCCATCGAGTGAAGAATCATGCCGCGACATCTTTCGTCGAAAGCCGGATGGAATAGCACGTCCGTCGAGCATTTTGACCTCTTTCTCTTTCTGGAAGAGGGCCTCATGCAAAGACGCGAAGATGCAAAGGAAGACGAGAATTGGGATTGTTAGAGAAGCTGTATGACATTTTTCAATTCTTGGCGTCTTTGCGTCTTGATCGAAGCGGGCGTGAGTATCTCGGCTTTTTATGAGATCGGGCCATTTTGCCAAACTGCTCGATTCTGCAATCCATCGGAACCGTTGGAGTCAAAAGGCATTACCCGGCATGGAATTGACTTGCGGCGATAGAATGACACGGCTGACACTGAGTTCTACGAAATCCCGAGGCCGATGGCTGTTGCTGTCGCGTAAGTTCTGGTGTGCGACAGGGTGATCAGGATGGTTCCGATCCCTTTGTTTTCACTGCAGGTGCGCGCGGTTCCGTGCATCACGACGTAGGGCTGTCCGCTGGGGTGCGTCAGGATTTCGATATCCGTCCAGCCGACTTCTGGAGTGAATCCGGTCCCCAGCGCTTTCATGACCGCTTCTTTGGCGGCCCAGCGGCCGGCAAAGTGCTGGGCGGCTTCGCGGCGTGGCTGGCAATGAGCAATCTCGGCGGCCGTGAAGACTCGCTGCAGGAAATGATCGCCATGGTCTGACATCATCTTCTGGATTCGTTCGACCTCTACAATGTCTGTGCCAATGCCGACGATCATGGGGTGAGCTCCTTCGACCGCATCGCCCAAGCCATCCCGACTGCCGCTGCTGTACCCGCCAGGACTTCGGCCCCCCAGAACAGCTCAGGCCAGGGACTCGGCCACGTCCCCAGATTCTGAACGCGGCTTGTCAGATAGGTTTGAACTCGATTCCCGAACGTGGGCGGCTTGTACACAACCGGCTGAAATTCGGGAATCGTATCCCCCGGTTGGATGCCGTTTTCTTCCTGCATCCGTGCTGCCAGGATTGTTGCCACAGGGTGCGACAAGGTCGGCGGGGCGGGGATCGGTTGAAGTGCAACCAGATGACAGACACTCCCGATTAATCCCGCTGCGGTCACAACGCCCACCCACGCGACCTGCGAAATGTTGAGTCTCTGATGGAGTGTCGCGGCCAGGCGGGTCAGCAGCCAACCGAGGATCAGTCCAAACGCGACGGAAAAGACTCCCAGCAATCGAATCCGGGCGGGTGCATGCGCCGCCGCGATTGCCAGACCTGCGGCGACAGCGATGGCTCCCGGCCAGAACCAGAGCGCTGATCCCGTATCGTGACCTTCCCCGGCAGGTTCGGTCGTCGGTGGATCGGAAGAGGGCTGAGTCGACATGTGAAGTTCCGGCATCAATCCTGTAACGAAAATGTGGTGATGCCCCAGTTCGGGCTTGAAGGTGAGTGACCGAAGTTGGAGTGCCCTCGCGATACCCCGGGGAGTCCCTCGCAAAGCTTCAGTCCAACCCCGGCCACGATTCCTCAAAAAATCGGGCATGGCAAAGACCTAAGCCAGAATCTCTTTTAACACGTGGCCATGGACATCCGTCAATCGTCGCTCAATGCCGTTGTGATAGAAACTCAATCGTTCGTGGTCCAGCCCCAGCAGGTGCAGAACCGTTGCGTGCAGGTCATAGATCGTTGTCACTTTATCGACGGCGACATGCCCAAAGTCGTCCGTCGCACCGTAACTGAAGGCTCGTTTGACACCTGCCCCTGCCATCCAGGCGGTAAAACCCTTTGGATTGTGGTCGCGGCCACTGGCCCCCTTCTGGAAGGTCGGCATCCGTCCAAATTCGGTGACCCAGACCACCAGAGTATCATCGAGCATACCGGTTCGTTTCAGATCGCGCAGCAGCGCCGCTGCTGGTTGATCCAGGATCGGTCCGTGAATACTGTACTGGGCCTTTAACGTTTTGTGCCCGTCCCAGTTCCCGACCCCTTCCCCCATCGCATAGGCACCATTGAACAATTGCACGAATCGAACGCCTCGCTGGAGCAGACGCCGGGCGAGCAGGCAGTTTCTTCCGAAGCCAGCCTTCACCTTGTTCGTGTCATGCAGGCCATACATCGTCTGAGTTTCCAGGCTTTCTTCCGCCAGGTTCGAAACTTCCGCCGCTCGCAACTGAAGCTTTGCTGCCAGTTCATAACTGGCGATTCGCGCGGCCAGATCGCTGTCGCCCGGATGACGGTTCTGGTGCTGTTCGTTCAGTCGCTTCAGGAACGCACGCGTTGCTGAATCCGCTGACGCCGTGATCTCAGCAGGTCGCTGCAGGTTCGCAATCGGCTTGTCTGCGTTGAACGGTGTCCCCTGAAAGACGGCAGGCAGAAAGGCACTGCTCCAGTTATTGGAAGCGGCCTGAGGAACCCCGCGTGGATCCGGAATTGCCACGAAGGCAGGAAGGTCCGCGGCTTCACTCCCCAAGGCATAACTGACCCAGGCTCCCATGCTGGGGAAGCCATCCAGCGTGTATCCGGTACTCATCTGGTTTTCGGCCGGACCATGCGTGTTACTTTTGGCCGTCATCGAATGGATGAAGCAGATGTCGTCTGCCAGTTCTGCCAGGTTTGGCAGCAGGTCTGAAATCATCTTGCCGCATTCACCGCGGGGCCTGAACTGCCATTGCGGGGCGACGAGATTTCCGTTTTCACCCTGAAAGGTCACCAGTTTGTCGACACCCGGCAGCGGTTGTCCGTCACGTTTGACGAGTTCGGGCTTATAGTCGAATGTGTCGACATGGCTGACAGCCCCCGAACAGAAAATCATCAGGACGCGTGAGGCCTTTGGTGTGAACTGAGAGACTCGCGGGGCCAGAGGAGCTTCGGGACGAACGACTGGCCGGACAGGTGACTTCGCATCGTCTGCCAGCAGTTTTTCGTCAGCAAGAAGTGATGCTAATGCGACACCACCCAAGCCAGCTGCTGCATCGCAGAGAAAATCACGGCGTGAGGCAATTCGCAGGCCCATCGTCGAAAGCGGTGACATCAATAGAACTCTCCAGCATCGGTTCTGTACGCATTTTGCAAACGTGACATGCGATTCAATTGCGTTCGCTGAAGATACTGGCGAACCATCTCTGGTGCCAGTCGTGAACGAGGCTCACTGCGCCAATTGCGAATTCCGGGCCACCCGAATGGCTGGTTGGGTACAGTGGTCTTGTCAGATAATCCAGACCCCCTCGTTGCGAACCTTGCAAGACGGTACTCTGAACGTCGCGAATCTTCGGGTGGATCTGCTCCAATTTTACAAAGGAACATGCATGACCACACCCAACGCCCCGATTCCCTATCGGAATGAGGTGGAAACGATTCCTCACGACGAAGATGAGGATATCCAGTCGTTGATCCAGATCTTGAAGTCGATTCTTGCCCGCGGTAAGGCGAAGACGGGCCAGTCTCGTGCGGATGTCCATGTCAAAACGCACGGCTATGGCGAAGCAGAATTTCGAGTTCTACCCAATCTTCCTGATGAACTGGCACAGGGGTTGTTTGAGCACGAAGGGGTCTACCCGGCGGTGGTTCGGTTTTCCAACGCAGCCAGCCAGGACCAATCCGACGCGATCCCCGATGGCCGCGGATTGGCACTTAAGGTCCTCAATGTGAAAGGCGAGGTGCTCCTGGCCGACACGCGGAACTGTGCAACACAAGATTTTTTGATGATCAATCATCCAGTCTTCTTCGCCCGCAATGTGAAGGACTATCTACGACTGGAACAGATCATTCTGGACGCGGACGACAATCCGCTCGTGACGCTCCAGCAGAGCCTGACGGCAGGTGATTGGAATCCGCTCCATTGGCATTGGCGCCAGATGCTGACTGCGGCTTCCATCGCCGGACAACTGCCGACGCATCCGGCAAACAATACCTATTACAGCATGTCTCCCATTCGGTTCGGCAATTACGTCGTTAAATATCGGGTCAAACCGGTCGGGGATTGCCAGAGTTCGTATCTGGAGTTGTTGAAACAATTGGCGCAAGAGTCGAATGCCATGCGTCTGGCGTTGGAAGAAACGCTGCGAACTCAGCAGGTGCGGTTTGACTTCCAGGTGCAACTTCGCACCTGCGATCAAACGATGCCTATCGAGGATGCAACGATTGCATGGCCAGAATGTGAATCCCCCTTTCGAACCGTCGCTCATCTCGTGCTGCCGCGTCAGGAGATTGCCTTGCTGCGTCAGCAGGAAGCGTACATCAACCTCTCATTCAATGTCTGGCACGCGATGACAGCACATCGTCCGCTCGGTGGCATCAACCGTGTTCGTCGTTATGCTTACGAAATCTCGTCCGACTGGCGTCGCCAGAAGCCGACGGCAAATTCGGTCGAGTAACAAGCGGTTCGCCACTTCGCCGCAACCGTCTCAGACGCTATACTTCGTGGTACTCCGAATCTCGCATCTGGTACCCATTTCCCACGGAACATATTCCATGCACACTCGCCCATGCATTCTGGCCCGTCTGGTCGATACGTTGATGACCTTGGTGCTGTCATTCGGATTTGTGCTGGTAACTGATTCGCATGCGGCAGCGAAAGTTGAAAAGTCCGATTCGTGGCAGGTGATCTACCTGAGCGGCCAGCGGATTGGCTACGCTCATTCGTCGACCGAACCGTTTGAACAGGATGGTCAGGAAATGGTCCGGTCAACCACGATCGCCAATATGACAATCAAGCGATTTGGTCAGTCGCTCGTCATGAAAACCACTCTGATTACGGAAGAAACATTCGACGGCGAATTGCGGAAATTCAGCTATGAATCCGCAAACCCGCCCGCCAGTTCAACATCGACGATGGGAACAATTACAGGGGACACCCTGAAGTTGAAGCAAACCGTCAACGGAAAGACCAAGGAATCCACGCAGGCCTGGCGTAAGGAGGTCAAGTCTCCTGCTTATCAGGATCGCCTGTTGAAGGAATCGCCGCTGAAGACAGGCGAATTGCGATCGTTCGAAGCGTTCATGCCCGAATTCAACAAGGTCGCCACCATCAAGCTTCAGGCTGCTGCGGAACTGGAAGATGCGACCCTGCTGGAAGGAAAGATTCGCAAGCTGCTGAAAATCAAGATGACGCAGTCAGTTCTTCCGGGGATGGTGATGAACGCGTTCGTTGACGACAAAGGGGAAGCGATCAAGACCGGGACCAGCATGCTGGGGACCGAGATGGCGTTTTATCTGGTCGACAAGGATGAAGCTCTGAAAGTGATTTCGGGAGCAGAACTTGACCTGGCGGTCAGCACGCTGGTTAAGGTAAAGAAAATTCCGAATGCTCACACGACAAAATCGGTGAAGTACCGTGTCACGACGAAGGGAAAAGACTCCGAAGGCTTTCTGCCATCGGGCGAAAGCCAGAAGGTGACGAAGGTCTCAGATGAAGTCTCGGAAGTCACCGTCATCGCACTCCCCATTCCTGATAAGGCAGTGATCAAGGATGTCGGTGCTGAATTCCTGGCCGCAACGCAGTTTCTACAATCGGACGATGAGCGAGTCAAAGATCACGCGAACAAGGCTGCCGGAGACGAAACAGATCCCGCGCAGATTGCACGGCGAATGGAGAAATACGTTCACCAGAAGCTGGACAAGAAAAACTTTTCCACCGCAATGGCCTCGGCAGGCGAAGTAGCCCGAACGCTCGAAGGGGATTGTACCGAGCATGCGGTGCTGCTGGCGGGGATGTTGCGAGCGAAGGGGATTCCATCCCGTGTTGTTGTCGGCCTGGTATACGTCGACAGCCTGAGTGCGTTTGGGGGCCACATGTGGACCGAAGCGAATCTGGATGGACACTGGATTCCACTCGATGCGACTCTGGGACGTGGTGGTATCGGCGGTGCCCACCTGAAACTGTCCGATTCCAGCCTGAATGACGATGGCCCCAGTGCTCTGAGCAGCTTTGCTCCGTTGATGCTGGTGATCGGGCAGATGCAGATTGAAGTTCTGGAATAACCCGACGTTTATCGTTCTCGCCACAATGTAAAGTCGCTGATTTGCAGTCGGACTTGTTCATCCGCGATCTCATCACGAAATCGCTTGGCATCGACAGGGTATCCCTGAGTTGGCTTCAGGCCAGGGATCTGTCGTTGCCAGAACTTATTAAACTGGTTCATGGCGACTTCGCGAAGATACTTTGCGGTCATTGAGGCCAAAGCCACCGGTCCGTGAGTTTCGGCACGTGGCTGAAACCGCAATTCCCCATTGCCGACTCGATAGGCACTCAGGTCTGCACCCTCCTTGAGACACTGGACGGGCAAATTGAATGACTCAGCCAGCAGGGAATCATAACGATTCCTGCCGCCATGCTTGTCGGCAACGATCAGTATTTCCTCGCCAGTCGGGTCCCAGAGGCCTCGCAGTAAAGACATTGCCACCCGAGACGTTACCAGCGACTTATTGTCGAAGGATCTGATCAGTCGATTGAATCGGGCTGGTTCGACCACATCGGCGCGAATGGCCACGAGTTCGATTCCGCGCTGTTCGCAGAGTGCCCGCCAGCGGTCACAGAGACTGAAATCGATGGGTTCGATCGGAAGTTGAAAGTCATCTTCGTACCACGGCAACGGGTGCACGTCGTAAGGAATGGTGCCGGTGTTGATCGGAGACTTGGCGACAGAGAGTTCGTACGTGTCAAACAGCGACCCCTGTTGTTTCGTTGCGGTTTCTGGCGAACGAGCGTGCAACGGGAACTTTTGAATCAGCGGTAAAGAAATTTTGCGTCGCAGCGCCGGAAACGCCTGGGGTGTGATTCCAGACAACATCAGAGCGGACCAGGTCCCTCGTTCGAGTGGACCGAGTCCCTGATGTGGCTTGAAGACCTGTTTTGAATCCGCCACGAACAGACGCTGGTCTTGTTTTGTCGGGGTGTTTGTCAGGACCGATTTGAATTCCGACCAGAAATCGAAAGAGGCCGGGTCACCCGGCACTCTCCAGACAGTCGCCGCAACCACAAAAGGCCCCAGGTTTGGCCCCAAACCCGCTTCGTCCATGCCGATGAGCAATGCCAATTTCTAATCCATTCTGCAGACACCCCGCGTCATTCGGCGCGGGTCGCTTGTTCGGCGCGGGTCTCCCGACCCCTGTTCGGCGCGGGTCTCCCGACCCCGCCGAAACCCCCGACCGAAGGTCTCCTTCTCAAATCAGGTCGCCCGAATCGCTGTGATCCCCTGCGGCGAGCCAAAAGCGAGGAGCCATCTTACCGAGTTTTGAACTCTTTCGGCTGCCCAGTGGCACCAACCTGAATCGTGTAACTGGCCCCGTCCTTCGCAACGGACGCCTTGATCCAGTTACCTTTGCAGTTCGTTGTCTCTTCCTGATTGGCGATATTTTCAGGTGACGCCTGTTCGTTTTCTGCCAGCTTGACATTGCGATGCAGCTGGTACATCGCCTGCAGCGATTTCACACTTTTCAATGTCGCGATCGTTTCCGGGGCTCCACCCTTGGTTGGGCCGTTACAGGTGACGGCCACGCGTGGGTCCAGAGCCAGGACCATCACGGGATTATTGCTGACGTTCAATCCGTGGTGAGTCACCATGAACAGATCAACCTGTCCGACAGGATTGTTCGGTGTCATCAGCTTTGCTTCGGTATTCCAGGTCAAGTCACCGCAGGTCAGAAATCGGAACTTGCCGAACGTGATGAGCATACTGACGCTTTTCGCGTTGTCTGAGGTATCTTCCGGTTGAGGCTTGTACAGTGCGGCATGTGGATTAGCTGGTCCTTCGTTGGGGATCACGTCACCACTGGCAGTCACAATCTTGATGTTGAGGGGTGTTTCTTTCGATTCCAGAGTAAACGTGTCTCCTGCTTTCACGGCCTTGCTCTGGTTCTGCGAGGCGGCTCGATAGAGTGCAATCCGTTCGCCGAACTTATTGTCTTCCTGCAGGGACTCGGGAATGCCCCGGTCCCAGAAGTTGTTGATCTTGATCTTGTCTGCTAGTGCAGCATGGTTCCCGAAATGGTCCAGATGCCAATGCGATACGGCAATGTGATCGAGGTGATCGAGCTTTGCCACCTTTTGGATCACCGACAGAATCCGGTCACGATCCCGTCCACCGTTGTCAGGATAGCCCGAGTCGATCAGCAGAGATTCTCCAGCGGGAGTGACGATCAACGTCGCTGCGCCACCTTCAACGTCGACAAAATAGATATCCAACCGACCATCGGCAGCACCAGCAAACAGGCGGGCCGTCGAAAGCAGGCAAACACTGACCGCAAGCAAGAATCGATTCATAGGGGAAGTCTCCGGGAATTTAAGAGGAATTCCATATCAAGATACCGAGTCTGGCTCATTACCTTCAACGCTTCCCACAAAATCAGCCAATCAAAAGCTCCCGGACGACGTGTCCATGGACATCGGTCAGCCTTCGATTGGCTCCGTTGTGCTTGAGGCTCAGTCGTTCGTGGTCGATCCCCATCAGATGCAGCACGGTGGCATGGAAGTCGTAGTTTGTCGTGATATCCCGGACTGCGCGCCAGGCCCACGGGTCACTTTCGCCGTACGACGTTCCTCCTTTGACTCCCGCCCCTACCATCCAGCCCACGAACGATCCCCCGTTGTGGTCTCGCCCCTGGCTTCCCTGGGAAAATGGCATGCGGCCGAATTCTGTATTCCAGAGCACGAGCGTATCTTCCAACAGCCCACGCTGCTTCAGGTCCGTCAGTAAGGCCGCAATTGGCTTGTCGGTCGACAGGCACATCGGAGCCAGTTCATTCACAATGCTGTTGTGATTGTCCCAGTTGTTCGATGGCCCACCAGCACCACTCCAGACCTGGACGAACCGGACACCGCGCTCAATCAGTCGCCGGGCGAGCAAACATCGTTTCCCGAAATCCTCGGTCGGCTTGTCCTGCAGGCCGTACATCTGCTGAGTTTCCGCCGTTTCCTGGCCAATATCAAACGCTTCCGGAGCACTCAACTGCATCTTCGCGGCGAGCTCATAAGACTTGATTCGCGCCTCCAGCCGTGTATCGTGATCGTTGGCTTCCAGATGAGATCGATTGAGCTGCTGTAAGAGCGCCAGGCCTTCTCGATCTGCTTCTGGAGTGATGAACTTTGCCGATGCGGGGGCTCGCAAATCCGCGATCGGTTCAGGGAGCGTCGTGTTGATGATTGTTCCCTGGTGAGTCACCGGCAGGAACCCCGATGAAAAATTCCCTTTCTGGTTGTACGGCAACCCCCGCGCGTCAGGCAGCACGACAAATGTCGGCAGATTGTCCGTCAGATTGCCAAGTCCATAGCTGATCCAGGCCCCCAGACAGGGAAAACCTGGCAAAAGAAACCCGGTGTTCATCAGGTAACTGCCGGGCCCATGAACATTCGTTTTCGATTTCATGGCCATGAAGAAGGCCATCTGATCGACGTGACGTGCCAGATGTGGAAATTGATCACTGATCCATCGCCCGCATTCTCCGTGTTGATGCAGTTCGAAAGGAGGCTTCAAGACGTTCCCTGGAGCACTGGTCGCTGCTTCGACCCGCTCACTGGTCCCAGGGTCAAACTTCTCACCGGCTCGCTTGAACAGTTCTGGCTTATAGTCAAACAGGTCCATCTGGCTGGCACCGCCATTCATAAAGAGCTGAATGACTCGTTTGACCTTGGCAGGATGATGCAGCCCTCCGTTCCATTCCGGTTTGGGGGCATCCGCCAGGACGGCTTGTTGGCCGAGCAGGCTCGGCAATGCAACCGAACCGAAACCGCCCGCGATGGTTCCCAGCAAGGCCCGGCGGGACTGTTCCATCATCGGAAAGCGTGAGTTCATCGGAGACTCCTGATCGGTGGCGTATCTCGTAGCGAGAACAATCTTCGACAAATTGAAGTCCCGTCACAAGATTCGACTGGAAATCATTCAGACCCGCGCCTATAAAAAACCGACTGAATAGTATGTTTTCCGAGTTACACAGTCGGTACGACTCCGTTTTTTGACGCAAAACACCTGAGGGTAGTAGTTTGCGATTACCATTCGAAACTCGCTAGCGTCCGGTTAAAAGCCACCAATCAACGGGTTGAATCCCAAGATGAACCGGACGCTAGCGAGTTCCGGCTGATGCTGGGCAACTTATACGTGACGTTGGATGCGTGGGCTGTAGCTCTGAAACGCGATGTTCCACGAGGAGTAGCCGATGTTGGCGACCGCTGATCTGCTGGATGCGGCAATTCGAGTTGTCACTCGCGATGGCCTGGGGGCACTCACCCTCGATGGGGTGGCTCGGGAAGCGGGTGTCAGCAAGGGGGGCTTGACGCATCACTTTGCGACCAAAGACGCACTCGTGACTGCCATGCTGGAACACTTCGCCCAGCGACTGATTCGCGAAGTCGACCGCTTCGCCGCAGACGATCCTGAAGTGGCGGGGCGTCGGGTTCGCGCCATGATGAAGGTCGGACACCCCGAACTGCGTGGTGATGTGGCTCCAGCCGATTCAAAACAGGCCTCCGAAGTTCAGCAACTGTTTTATGCCGCCATCGCCGCTGCCGTTGTGAATCCAAAATTGCTGGAACCGCTCAAACAACATGCGGACGGACTACGACAGCGGATGTTGCAGCAACCGTCGGACGGTCTCTGGCAAATCATCATCTGGCTGGCATTGGATGGCCTGATGCTCTGGAAGTTACTGGGATTGATTTCTCAGGATGATCCCATGCATGGCGAAGTCCTGCAATTTCTATACGGTCTCAGTTCCCGTCCGCCGATGACGGAACCGGCCGAGGAGGTGCAATATGTCCGTAACTAAGTGTTCGCGATCCAGCCGGATCATGGCGATACTTTTCGTACTCGTCGCAGTCACGATCGGAGCGGGATTTGGAACGGGGATCATCGTCGTTCCCGGCGAATCTTCCGCCCAGGGACCTGCCCCCGTGGCCCACGAATTGAACCATATCGGTGCCTGGGGACGGTTGTCGCCACGCGGAGAAGTCCGGGCTTTGGCCGCTCCTTCCACAATGGATGCCGTACGAGTCGCTCGACTCAACGTCGTCGAAGGACAGCGCGTCGAGGAGAACGAATTGATCGCAGTTCTCGACGCGCATGAACGTCGACAGACGGCCGTCAGCCATGCGGAAGCAATGCTGGCGCTGGCGGAAGCTCGCCTGGAACAGACGCGCGAATCCGCCAAACCGTCAGACATCGTGGCTCAGGAAGCATTGATTGCGAGTCAGCGACAGGAATTAGCTCAGGCGGAAATCGACTTGACGCGCGAAGAGTCTCTGCGCGAGCGGAAGGCGAGTTCACAATCGACCCTTGAGCAGGCCAAGTTGAAACGTGATCAAGCGGTTCTGGATATCCGACAAAGTGAAGCAAAACTCGAGTCATTGAAGACCCCTCGCAAGACGGACGTGGTCGTCGCGGAACGCCAGGTAGACGAAGCCCGTGCGGCACTTCGACAGGCCGAAGCGGACCTGCGTCTGACAGAAATCCGTTCTCCGACTGCGGCAACCGTGCTGCGGATTCATGCCAGAACCGGTGAGCGGGTCGGTGAACGGGGTGTTGTCGAAATCGGTGACGTCGATCAGATGTATGCGATCGCGGAAGTCTATGAAGCAGACCTGGCCCGAGTTCGAGTCGGCCAGCCAGCCCGGATTCGCATTCCCACGTTAAAGCTGGAAGTGGCGGGTGAAGTCGAACGCCTGGGCTTCGTTGTTCAACGAAAAGACATCTTCAATACAGATCCCGTGGCAGACACCGATGCGCGCGTGGTGGAAGTCTGGGTTCGCCTGGGCGCCGATGCCCCACCTGCGGTCGCTCAGCTTTCCAATGCTCGAGTGGAAGTCATCATCAACGTGGGCGGAACCCGATAATGTGGCGCGACCTGCCGATCGCGTGGCTGCAGCTCACGCATTCGAAAGCCAAATTCACCGTCGCCGTGACCGGGGTCGTGGTCGCCGTGTTGCTGATGTGGATGCAACTCGGATTCCTCGATGCTCTCTATCGCAGTGCCACATCGGTGGCGAGGCATCTGCGAGGCGACCTGGTGCTGCTCAGTCCCAACACCAAAACTTTCATGCAGCTCGAACCCTTCGCGAAGAGACACATCGCCCGTTCGCTGGGACATGAAGGGGTCGCCAATGTCTACGCACTCTATGTCGGTATGGCGATGTGGAAGAATCCCTGGAACGGTGAAAAGCGACGGCTGTTCGTCTTCGGAATGGAACCCGACTACGCAACGTTTGAAGCGGATGATCTGGAGGAACTGCTGCCCACCACGCTGGCACCCGATGTCGGGATCTTCGATGCTGCCTCGCGTCCGGAGTTTGGTCCCGTGGGGAAGACCATTCGAAACGGGGAACCAGTTGCGGCGGAAATTAACGGACGACTGATTCGAATTGCCGGTGTCACGACGATTGGAGCAGGCTTTCAGGCCGATGGGAACTTTGTCACCAGCACCGCGAATTACCTGCGAATTATGAATGATCCTCGATCAAGCATCGTGCAAGTCGGCCTGATTCGACTGAAGCCGGGTGCCGACAGCAAGCAGGTCCAGCGTGACCTGGCCGCGATGTATGGGAACGAAATGACCGTGATGACGACCGATGAAGTGGTCGCACGTGAATATGATTTTCTGACGCGTACTGCCCCGATCGGGTTCGTGTTTACATTGGGGACGATTGTCGGCTGCATTATTGGTTTCGCAATCGTATATCAGGTTCTCTACACCGACATTTCGAACCATCTCCCCCAGTTCGCCACATTGAAGGCGATGGGATATACGGATCGGTACCTGGCGGCAGTGGTGGTGCAGGAGGCATTGATCCTGGCCGCAGCGGGATTCATTCCCGGTTCGATGCTGGGAATGGCTCTGTTTGCCGTGGCAAAGGCAGCGACAATGTTGCCGATGTACGTCACCTGGGACCGGGCCATTGAAGTGTTTGTGTTGACGTTCACGATGTGTACCGTTTCGGGGTTGCTGGCAATGCGTCGATTGCGAGCGGCAGATCCGGCAGAAATTTTCTAAGATTCGTGATCGAATTGCGCTACGAAGTCCATAACAAAGCCGTGCCATTCGCGTCGCAAGCGTTGACGAGGACGAGGTCGTGACAACGATTACTGACACTACTGCGAAGCCCTCAACATCAACCTGCGGGTCTGATGGCCCTGCCATCCGTGTCCGGGGGCTGAATCACTTTTTTGGGGACGGCGAACTTCGCAAACAAATCCTATTCGATGTCGATTTTGACATTGCCGCCGGCGAAGTTGTGATCCTGACTGGCCCGTCGGGATGCGGCAAAACAACGTTGCTGAGCCTGGTGGGCGGATTGCGACACATCATGGAAGGGAGTGTCCAGGTTCTGGGCCGCGAACTCTTCGGTGCATCGCGCGAAGAAATCATCGCCTCGCGACGGCAGACCGGCTTTGTGTTTCAGCTTCACAATCTACTCGACTTTTTAACCGCACGACAGAACGTTGAGATGTCTGTTCAGCTCGACGCCGCAATCTCGGTTCGCGAACGGAAACACCGGGCAGAATCGATGCTCGCCAAAGTCGGCCTGTCAAATCGCCTGGACTACTACCCGACGGCTCTTTCCGGGGGGCAGCGGCAGCGAGTTTCTATTGCCCGTGCTCTGGCGGGAGAACCACGATTGATCCTGGCTGACGAACCGACGGCCGCGCTCGACAGCCATTCAGGACGGCAGGCAGTTGAACTGGTTCAGGCAATGGCCCGCGAACAAGGGTGCACGGTCCTGATGGTGACACACGACACACGAATTCTGGATATCGCGGATCGCGTCGTCCGCATGGAAGACGGACGAATGCTACCTTGAACAGGACATCGCGAGTTTGGCACGGGTCCGCCGACCGTCTCCCGACTCCGCCGAAACGGCCGACCGAAGGTCTCCTTTATTTCATCGCGACGCCCATCGCGCGGCGTTATCATGATCATCATGACACGCCCACTGATTGGTATCACCGTCGACAACGTTGACAGCAGCATTGCGACTGACAAGTACGAGAGCAACGCCGACTACAGCCGCGCCGTTGTCGCCGCTGGCGGACTGCCGGTACTGTTAACGCAAGACTGTGAACTCGCCTCACATTACGTCGAAAAATGCGATGGGATCCTGCTGACAGGTGGAAGAGACATCCGGTCAGAGTCGTTTGGGGTCCCGGCACATCCCCTCTCACGCTGTATGGACCCCGAGCGACAGACGTTTGAACTGGCGCTGCTGGACGCCTTGGCGGCTCAACCCCAGCGACCCGTAATGGGGATCTGCCTGGGAATGCAATTGATGGCAATGCATGCCGGAGGGCGGATGAATCAGCATCTCCCCGATACTCTGGCAAACGCGGCTGATATCCATCAGGACAATCATCCTCATCCAATTGTCATCGGGATTGAAGCATCGGTGCTGTTGGACGGTGTCCCGATGACTCGAGGTGACATCGCTGCCGAGACCGTCGTCTCGTCGCACCACCAAGGAGTGGTTGACGCAGGAAGCTTGCGAGTCATTGCAATGTCTGTCGACGGAGTCATCGAAGCCATTGATGATCCAACGCGAGCGTTTTATCTCGGTGTTCAATGGCATCCGGAACGCAGCGACGGTTTGTTGAATCGCGATCTGATCAAACGGTTTGTCAACGCATGCATTTGTCGACATGCGTAATTACCGTAACTTCCGGAATTGCGACGAGATCAGATAACGAGTTCATGGCCCCTGCATGGTATCATGCTCGCAGCGGTGAAATTGTTTACCGCGATGCTTCCGTTGCCACGCATTCGCCAGCGAACCAAGTATTCGCCTGCAAAAGCCGCGACATTGCGATTCTCCTGCGAAAGTGAGCGACGCCATCTACATCAAAGTCGGTTACGAACTTGTCTACGATTGTCCGCAACCGACTCCCATGCTGTTGATGCTGAATATCCACTACAGCCACGCGTACGAGATCATCAGGCCGGATCTGCTGGTGACCAACCCTGCCGTGGTGATCACTCCTTATCGCGACAGTTTTGGCAATTGGTGCAGCCGTATCGAAGCCCCTGCCGGCAGGACGAAGATCTCCACGACGGCTCTGATCCGCTCATTGGGAACGACTGACCCAGTCGTTCCAGGTGCACGTCAGCATCCTGTCTGGGAACTGCCTGAAGAGACCTTGGCCTTTCTGCTGGGAAGCCGATACTGCGAAACAGATCTGCTGACCGATTTCGCCTGGAAGCAGTTTGGCTCAACGCCTCTGGGCTGGGACCGGGTTCAGGCGATTTGCAACTTTGTGAATAACCACATCAAATTCGATTACACGAAGGCCCGGGCCACGAAGACCGCCGTCGAAGCCTTCAATGAGCGGGTTGGCGTTTGTCGCGACTACGCCCATCTGGCAATCACGTTGTGTCGGTGCTTAAACATTCCAGCGCGGTATTGTACCGGATATCTGGGAGACGCCGGGACGACTCCACCCTACGGGCTGATGGATTTTGCCGGCTGGTTCGAAGCTTTTTTGGGAGGCCAATGGCATGTCTTCGATCCGCGTAACAACGTCCCCCGCATCGGCCGCATCCTGATCGCTCGCGGCCGCGACGCCGTTGACGTCGCCATCAGCACCACCTTCGGGCCCAACACCCTGGTCAGCTTCAAAGTCATTTGCGACGAAGTACTGCCCCCCATCTAAAGAGGGGCTACCACGGAGGGCACGGAGAGCACAGAGGAATGCAGAGGGAAAAGCAAGCCAGAGAAAGCTGTAGAAAGGCGAAGATCAAGATTCTGAATTGAGTGACGATTCTTCCAGTTGAATCAACTGCCGATAGCGTTCGACGATTTCTGGAGTGGCGACCTGCGACAGATGTTTTTCTAACTGGATGGCCTCCAGAGTGCTGATCAGTCGACGAAATTTGACCTCACGCAATTCGTGCTCTTCTGCTTTCTTTTCAGATTCGGCGGCTTGCTGGCGGCGCTGATCGTACCCCTTCCATGTGCGTAATTGCTTGAGATCCGCCAGGAGCTGTTCCTGATTGTCCGGTTTAAGCAATGGGGATTCTTCCCAATGCTTGGGATCTGCCAGTTCCGGCCACTTCTCGGCAATTTCCTGAAGCAGCTCTCGACGCCCTGATCCTGAACGACGTCGGCCGCCACCTGGCCCGGGACCTCGCTTCTGGCTTTTACGGTGTGACTCATAGGCCGCAATGACCACTGAAACATCGTCCTGCAACGAAAACCCGAGACCCTTGCTGAGACCGATCACGATGCGAGCCGAGACGGGACGTCCCTGATCAACGAACGACTGCAACGTACCGCCAAGTACTGGCGGCTTTGGCGGTGGGCGGTCGTCGGTCACGTCAGGTTTCGCCTCAGGCTCCGATTTCGTGTCAAGCTGCGAATTCGATTCCACTGGAGCCGCAGGCTTCTTGATTTCAGCGAGGCTCATGCGGCTATAGGTTCGCAACAGGACATCGGATGTTCGCAGCGGAATATCAATCGTGTTTCCAGCGACAACTGCATGGGCATACGCTTCGGCAAATGAGACGCTGCCGTCACCATTGATGTCGCATCCAGTCACGGGAACACCCGTCCGGCTGCGACCGACGATGGCTCCCCAGAAATAACTGCTGAACTCTTCATCATTATGAATATCAGGCCGACAACCTGCAGCCGGAAGATCATGTCGCTGGGCAAAGAATCCCGCTCGCATCTGCGACGCCAAGCCTTTCTTTTCATCCAGTTCCTGAAAGATCGTGTGACCGAAGCCACCGCAATAGCACTGAGCCATGACCATCACAACCGGGACTGTTGGCGGTAACTCACTGAGCCATCTGGTGAACTCGCGAGCCGTAATTCTCTGTTCATTCCAGCAGTCGATCGTCGTGTTGAAGGAATCTGGCTTAGGTCCCTCACTCCCGTGTGCGGTCACGTAGACGATCAGTCGATCACCCGGCTGAGCCTTTTTTGCGATGGCCTTCAGGCGTGTGTGAACCAGCGCGGGGTCAAGTCCCCCTGCGATATCAGGCACGCGGTGATTTCGATATTCGAGCTGCTCTTCTCCACGGCGGCGGTGGAGATTCTCCAGCAGTTCGATCACCGGATTCTGTCGAGGCTTGGTCGCCAGGACTTGCAGATCTGCGATGGGATCGTTCCCATCCGAGAAGAAAATATCGTGATTGCGGCTGCCGCGATGTTTTTCATCGAGGATCTGCTGGAAGAAAATCACATTGGCTTCCAGCGAAGCCTGGTTGCCGGTCGGGTTGTAACCACCGCCGATCGTCAGAAAGTAGTCGGCCGCCAACAGCATCGGACTGCCTGTTGTCCAGATTGCAAAGACCATCATCAAGGCTCGTGACGTCGGTCGCAGTTGAAGTACCATGAGTTCAAACTCAAATGTGTGGCGGATATGGAATTGATTCCACGTGAGAGTACAACGGAGCGAATCGACGATGCCACTTCTTCGGAGCCCTCGGAGAAGCAGTGCCAGGTGGCTCGCAGGATCGATCGCGTCCCTCTCCTCACGCTTTGAAGCATGACAGAAAGGACTTGCTCCGCGTCCTGTCCAATTAACTTTCGGGCGCTACGATACCACGATTTGCATTTGGCATGGAAGGTCCTTTGTTTGCCACTGGGCGGCGAATGTGCGCAGCATCTGCCGCCCACGCTGATTTTGCCATAATCACTCCGCGAGAATCATTTCTTCCGAACAGGAATCAGCGATGATCGGTTCGTTACCTCAGAAAACTGCGAGTTTCACGGACGATGCTGGCGAGGGGACATGAGGGATTGCACAACCGAAGACACAATGAGAGTATGTTCGCTCATAAAATCAGGCGATCAGGAATACGTCTGTATTATCGCATGCAGGATTCGTTGTCTCGCAAGGCTCATGAAAATGACTCGCAGCCTCATCTGGTCAGGCAACGCCGTGGCGTTCTCCGTCATTGGAATGTTATCGTGCTATTTGTCGAATCCCGATTATGCCGTTGTTGGTGCGATTGGCGGAGTCGTTGTCGGAATCGGTGTTGCGGCATTCTCACTGACAGGCGAAAGGTCGGGAGGCTGATCCGATCATGTCCAACGACATCGCTGTCTGTCCTGAATGCAACAAGCGTATTCTTGGAAGGGGAGATCACATTTCAGATCGGTGAGAAACGTGTTGTGGCGACAGCGGGGATGTTCGCCAACATGCCGGTCGGAACGCCGCACTCCTTTAAGAACGAAAGCAACAAGCCAGCGAAGATGGTGATCTCCGTCGCTCCCGCTGGGGTGGAAAACATGTTCTTTGAGTTCGGCGTGCCATTGCCCGAAGGTTCAATGACCGCTTTACTGCCAACCAAAGAAGAGATCGAGAAGTTGCTGGCGATTGCACTTCGGTACGGGATCGAAATCAAAGTGCCGCATCATGACTGAGGCCGACGAACTGTGTCCAAAGATAAACTGACCGTTGTGGCCGTAGCACTTGGCTTGCTTACCGTACTCTTCGGCAGCATTTTGTTTCCCTTCGTTCGCAACACGGCCTAAGACCTCAAGGAACCACCGTTATGAAGCGAGTTGTCACAGTTTGTCTGCTTGTCTCTGTTGCGTTCGTGGCAACAGTCCACGCTGAAATCGAACCGAAGTCCAAGGAGCAGCTACAGTCTGGCTCAACGGACATCGCCATCGGTACGGTGAAGATGATCTACACCGAGGAAACCAAAGACGCACAGTGGCACAAGACGGTCGGTGTGATTGAAATCGCAGTGAGCAAACTCGAAAAGGGCGACAAGCTCGCCCTCGGCGATTCGGTGTACGCTCGATTCTGGACCCAACATTGGATCGGGAAGGGAAATCCGCCACCTTTTGGGACCGGGCATCACCTGCCAAAGAAAGGCGACGAAGTGCGGGTGTATCTCGAACGGAAAGATGGCGGCTACGACGCCTTGCTCCCGAATGGGTTAGAGGTGATCACCAAGGCCAAGGGACCAAAGGCAAAGCCGTAAACAACCGGATTCCAGCACTCGATGAAATGACCAGAAGTTAGACCAAATTGCTGCTGCCAGTCGCAGGTGGTGATCTGTGAGCCGTGCGTCATCCCCTGAACGCAGCGGATCTCAGCCAGTGCACCGACCTACCGTAGAGTGCTGAAAATACTCGCAACGTGATTTGGACATCAGAGAGCAACCCGTGAGTTTGAATCGGGTTGCGGAGATTTGCGAAAACCTGCGAAAGATAGCATTGGGCGATACTGGATTCGAACCAGTGACTTCCACCGTGTGAAGATGGCACTCTAGCCGCTGAGTTAATCGCCCG
>JBAWWJ010000125.1:0-23106 GCA_037146815.1 Planctomycetota bacterium | reverse complement strand
CAAGGGTAAGCATACTTCGCTTTTCCTCGCGCCCACTTTTCTTGGGCAAGTCCATCAATTGACCTCGACGGAATACCGAGCCACTCCATTGAGTTGTTGCCAGGCCAAGATGATTCAGCAGGGCTCGGCCCAGCATTCCAGCCAGAACCAGATGTCCCAGCGGAGCTGCGAGCGACCAAAGGGTTCCGCCGCCGACGGCTCGGAAGATCAGCACACTGTAGATCTGCTGCAGCACGACGGCTGATATCGCAGCCGCCATCGCAGTGCTGATTGTCGCGGATTGCGGGTCGAGACCGGCCGTTACCAGCCAGTAAAGGACCGCCCATGTCGGGATGATCGAACAGAGGACCAGTCGAGCCAGTGAGATGGCCAGCGCCTTGCAATGCAGGGCTCCGTAAAAGATTCGTGACCAGCCGTTCCAGGAATCACGAATGGTCTCGTACATTCGAGTTCGGTACAAGCCGTCGTTTTCCAGAACGGCGATTCTCATTCCGTTTGACTTCACTTCCCGGGCAATCGCGATGTCTTCGCTGATTTGCGTCCGGAAGCGGCACCAACCCCCCACACGATCCAGGCAATGCCGTGTCATCATCAGGAAGGCACCATTGGCATAACTCGTCGAAAGACGCGGATTATTGACGCGCGCCGGCTGGAACCAGATCACCATCAGCGATGAACAGACGGGGACCGTAATCTTTTCCCAGAGCGTATCGAGGATAAACCGTGGTGTCAGTGACAGCAGATCGACGCTACGCTTTTGTGCTTCTTGCATCGCCAGTGATAGAGTGCGCTGCGTGAGCAGTTCGCAGTCCGCATCGATATAACAGAGCCAGTCGCCCGAGGCAAAACTGGTGCCACAGTGCAGTGCATGCGTCTTGCCGAACCAGCCTGACGGCAGGCTTTCGACATGGACGACACGGAGCAGTCCGAGATGTTCAGCCTCAAGGCGATTCATGATTTCGCCGGTGGCATCGGTGCTGCGGTCATTGATGGCGATAATTTCCAGGTTTGGATAGTCCTGCATCAGCAGTGACTGAAGGCACTTTTCGATGCAGGCTTCTTCGTTGCGGGCTGCGACCAGCATGGTGACTCGCGGGATGCCACGCGGCAACTGAATTTCTGTTTCCGCAGTCAGAACCTGACGTCTGCGCAGTCCTGAAATGAGAAGTGCCACGTAGATCAGCCAGAGGACGGCAACACCCCAGGGTAATATATCACACACGATGAAATTCAAGGTCGACATCGGAAACCTTCTGGAATGTGCTTTCGTGTAGAGGTGTTCGACGAGGGCGATGACGTCAGCCAGACGGCGTTCGCGCCTGGCTGATTCCAATAATCACAATGGCGTACAACCTGACGCCAGCGCGTACCGGCTGGTTGGTTGAACCTGAAAAATAGTCGTGATGCGGTATTAGTGCGTTCGTCGGACTTGGCCCAGAATCCAACGGCGGGCCAGGAACATGGCCCCCAAGATGGGAGGGTGAGGCGGTGAGGCTCCTGCCGAACCGGGTTTGGAATTGGATGTCACTACCCGATCACGGCTCGGCGGGAGCCTCGCCCTCCCGTGGTTCGGGGCGAGTTGCAAAAGCCGATTGATTCCGATAAATCGCAACCGAATTCGGCCCTACTTTAAATGCCCTCTAACCAAATTGCGAAGTTTGTAATACTGCACTGAAGCGTTTGTTCGCCAGTTTTCACCGAATCCCTGGCAATGCAGTCAATTCGCGTGAAGTCGGCTACAGGGGGATTCTCGGAAGGGCGGGCTGGGCGACATCTGGGCGGGATTTCAGAAGCGTCATTGAGACGTTCCGTTCATGCCACTGGTGTGCGACATCGTTCCAGCCACCCGTCAGATGATTTATCGCCCGGCTGCGGGTTGTTCAACCGGCAGGCGGTGTTCAGGCTTGGTGTAACCCAGGCCGCGAACCACCTCGAGGACTTCGCTCCAGGTCGGGAAATTGCGCCCGCTCTGCCGCTTGTAGTCGTCCATGGCTTTCATGAATTCGATTTCATCGCCGGAATAGTCGCGTTCGCAGGTTGTCGGATCGATCAACCGGCGACGTTCAACGACCTGACGCCGGGGGGCGCTGCGGCGTTCCTCACCATCGAATTTTTCCGTCACACCCGACTTACGGCGATCTCCGCCAATTCGTCGGTTCTGGGCTCGTCGCTCTGCAACAGCCATCTTGTCCGTGTCTTCCATCGTGTCCTCGATTCGGGGAGTACCGGGGGACAGTCCTTTGAGTGAATGGGAGCCATCCTTGGTTAAGACGATTATGACCGGTACTTTGCCGAATGAACGGATTGCAAAGAATACAAAACGCTGATAACTAAAGTAAACCCTGCGGACTTTCGAGTGTAACGACTGTGACAGTTACAACGACGCGAGAAGCCGTTTATTCGTTACGGTCAAGAGAAGCACCAAAACTGATACGAACGTGATCTTCGCCAAACTTGGCTGCGATGAATGCGGCGTCAAACATTTTCGCGACTTCGTCGATCTTCGACAAATGTTTTTGCAGTCGTTCCCGGCTGGCGGAATCGCTGGTTGCGTGGTTTGCGAGCCACTCTCCATGCTGCGAAATGACCTGCCGCAACCGCACGGCGTCGAGCCATACGAGCTGCGAGGCCGTGTTGAAATAGCGCCGCGAGTTCTTTGTGAGGCGGTCATTTGGCGTTTCAGTCTCAACAGCGTGCTGATCCGCCTGTAACGATTCTGCCGTGGAGACGACCAGTTGCTGGGGAGTCAGTCGGTAGCTGTGCGACCAGGGCTGCATTCCCCTGATGACGCGAATCGTACCCGCCTCAGACTGTCTGGTCAGAAGAAACGCGGGGGGACCTTTGGCGCCTCGCTGGTTGGAAACCGAAACTGCCAGCAGCGACATGCCAAATTGCAGGGCTTGATCGAGAGCTTCGGTCGGTGGCGCTACATTGGATGATGTGGAGGTGAGTGAAAACCTTCCGGTCAGGTTTAGAGGTGCATCGGATGCGTTTTTGACGTCTGTTCCGATCAGGGTAACAGTCCAGTCGCGGATCGCTATGGGGAGGATTTCTGTAAAGAGGTCGCGTCCCTGAAAAAGGCTGCGTGCCAGGTTCCGTCCTTTGGCAAAATCGTCCGATTTGGCATCGGGGCTGGTTGCAATCCAGCCTTGGATCAGCGGGCCAATCTCCATCCGTGAAGAAATCGCAAGAATGGCATCGCCAGGAATGCGTTGAGTCCATGTCCCACCCCCTTGAGTTGCTTCGACAAACTGTTTGAACAGGTCAGGGGTGGGCTTGCCAGTGACGTCTGTCACGAGATCCACCACGACTTCCTCATTCAGTCGGAGCGCGGCCGTGACTGCTGCGACCTGTTGGAACAGTGGTTGAATCCAGCGCGCATCGGGAGACCTTTCGATCGCTTCGCCAACAACCCGGTCCCACAGGCGAGTATTCAGGAACAGGTATGCTGCGGCATCAGCGGGAAGTCGTGCGCGGTTGGTGCGATAGAGGTCTGTGTCACGCAGCAACGGAACGTGATCAGCCGATGCTTCTTTGGCGCGGGATTCGATAACCTCGTGAATTCGCTGTTCCTGGTCTGACAAGGCAATCGTCCGCCCAATTACGGTGTAGTAGACGACCTCGTTGGATTTCGCAGATTTGGCTCGACGGATATATGACCGTCCCTGATGGGTTCGCGTCTGCGATACCTGCTGAGCGTCCAGAAGGTTCCATGTCCGGATTGCCTGATTTAACGTGACCGTATCGCGCGATTGGGCAATCAGTACTCCCTGCGGCGGCATCCCTTCGGGGACATAGATCGCCACGACTAATGATTCGGAAAAGACCGCGAGGAGTTGGTCGGAGAGTGGCTTACCGGAAATCCGGCGAACGTGTTCTTCCACCAGCTTCCATTGCTGGGCACCTGTTCCATTCAACAACCGTTCGATCGGCGGGAATTGCTTCAGTCGTGTCAGAAGTTGGGATCGTTGGAATTGATTCCACGTCGCTTCGAACCGTGGGACTTCCAGGCAGACGGCCGCCTGGTTGGTGACCAGATTGATGGGCGCGATGTCTTCGGAGGGCTGTCCGAAAGTTATGTTGGCGAACAGGATGATTGCCAGGGCCGCGGATGTGCAGAAGAGGCGTGACGGTTGGGGCACGGAGGAGACCTGTCGGTCGGTCGTTTCGGCGGGGTCAGGAGACCCGCGCCGAACATTGCTCAGTGCCGAATCGATGGATTGTTGTGCTTGTCGTACCTGGTTCATGAAGGCTCCGAGGCGGGCAATCAATAGCGTGAACGGAGAAGAGGAGACCTGTCTGTCGGTCGTTTCGGCGGGATCGGGAGACGCGAGCCGAGCACGTCGGTCTACAAACATCAACATCAGCCTTTTGGTACTCCGTCAGGGACAGCGACCCAGAGGAAATCCATCGCTTCGCCGATCTGGCTGCCAATGGAGCGACTGATGGCGGAAACTGCGCCCCGCGGTGGGGTGTCGACAGGCTGTTGGACGGTCGTGACCTGAGTTCCAGGAACCTCGGGGAGGACGAACTCGGCCCAGGGGGAAACATTGGGTGAGGGGATGGTTACAGCGAATTCGCGAGCAGATGCGCGGGTCTCTTCGGCGATTTCGCGGTATTCAGTTCGCAGATCCTCAAGAACTGCCACCATTGAGGAAGCGACTCCGACCGACTCATTGGTGTTTGGATTTGCCGGTGGATGCGCTGGTGCGATTAGGGCAGGCTGCGATCGCTCGCTTCGAGCCATGTTGCGGTCTGCCGGGCGACGAGTGATCCCGATGGTGATCAGCGTGATCAGGCACGCAGCCACTGTCGCCACAACAGGCCATCGCCGCGAAT
The DNA here is from genome assembly GCA_037146815.1 of Planctomycetota bacterium. GTDB lineage: Bacteria > Planctomycetota > Planctomycetia > Planctomycetales > Planctomycetaceae > Schlesneria. Next base: position 18,267 of record JBAWWJ010000125.1, on the reverse strand, counting down.
CGGCGCCACTTTTCGCCGACGCGTTAGGAGCCGTGGTGCTCAGGCGATCAAGAACCCCGTCGACCAGTGACGGCGAGTTTGCAATCGGAGTCCACGCGCGCAGGACCACCGTCAGCAGCAAGTGATCTCGCCACTGCTGTCGACAGGAACTGCATTCACTGATGTGAGACACGGCCGACTCAGATGGCGAGCCGCCACGGGCTTCCACCAACTGCTGAAGTTCTTCGCTAAATTCGGAACAGTTCATGTCCCTCCTCCGTAACAACACCACGGGCTCGCAAAAGTCCCGCTAATTCACGACGTGCTCGATGCAGCCAGGTTTTGATTGTGCCGTCAGGGCACTGCATGATCTGGGCTACTTCTTGCAAGCTCAATTCCTGTTGATGAAACAGCAGGAAACAGGTTCGGTATTCTTCTCGCAATTGCTGTAAGGCCAACTGCAGTTCTTCCGCCAGATCAAATTCTCCTAACCGAGTGGAGGGGGCGGGAAGATCGATTTCTGCATCGATTGTCCTCGCCCGCGTATTTTTTCGCGACTGGTGAGTCCGGCAGCGATTGACCGTGATCGTCAGAATCCACGGCTTGAGGGGGCGAATTCCGTCCCACTGCGCCAGGTGTCGCACCGCCCTTGCCAATGATTCTTGTGCAACGTCCTCTGCGTCCTGGCGATGACCGAGTTGGCGGAAGCAGAGTGCAAACACCCACCCCTGGAACTGCTCAACAAACGTGCGCAGCCCATCTCGGTCTCCTGTCAAGCAGCGTTCGACGAGTTCCCGGTCGTCCACCGCACGGTTCACCTTTCTGTAGAAAGAGATACCCGGAACGGGTGCCAGGGGTTTCAGAAGTTCCGCAAACCAACGCGATTCCGTGAGTTAGTCGTCGCACACGTTGCTGAATGCGTACAAAGGCGAGTCTGAAACGACGAACGAAACGCATCTGAAGATGCGATAGGGGTTTGCTGGATTTTCACGGCAAGTTCGCGGTAACTTTTCGACCATGCCGTGCAGAATTCACGGGCCAAGAGACGCCGCTTCGGAGCTGCGTCAACGACTGATTTGTTCTCGTGCGAACTGGCGGGCGAGCTTATAGGCGTGCCGCAAGGCAAACAGACGGGTTTCCATCTGTTCTTCCGTGTAGTACTTGCCGTCACTGGCGGGGAGGCCTGCGAGGGAAATCGTGAGGGGCATCAGGTCGAGGAATTCGCGATACCGTCGCTGTTGTTCCGCAACATTCGGATCTGCTGCCGACATGAAAACGCCTCCTGGCAGTTTTTGAATTCGCAATTCGTCCTGCACGCGCTCGCGTCCAATGGCGGAATTGCTGGTTTCGTTTCTGATTGAACCGGCGAATTGGACTTATCGCGTCCGTTTCTGCATATAACTCTTGATAATGTCAGCCGCAGAATTCGAAGGCTTTTCCTCAGTCTTGGGAGCTCCTCCCGCTGCTGGTGCTGGCGCTGGGGCAGGGGCTTTCACTCCGGTCGATTCTGGCGGCGGCAGCTTAACGGCCATTGAATCAACGTCCGCCGCGGATGCCGGGGCCGGTTCTACGGCCGTTGGCATTGCTGGAGCTGGATATCCAGTCGGGTATTGCATTTGCGGCGGATAGCCTGGCATTCCGGGATAACCCTGCGGCATGTAACCCTGTGGGTATTGCTGCGGGTACTGTTGTGGATAACCCATCTGCTGAGGATAGCCCATCGGCATCTGATATCCCTGAGGCGGGTATCCGGGGGCATATCCTGGTGCGGGATATCCCGCAGGCATTTGCGGAAATCCTGGCTGTGCAGGTTGATAACCGGGGAATGTTGCCGGAGCGGTCCCGGGAATAATTGCGGTATCCCCAGCCAGATTCGTCGAAGTATCTTCCATTGGCATCAATGGCGGCATGACAGGCATTTCGAACGAGGTTTCGCTCGAAACAGGCATGGCAGGCGACATCGGAGCAATTTCGACGGTCCCCATCGATGACGCAATGTCGAGTTCACCTGAGCTGAGTCCGCCAGAACTGAGACTGGTTGGAGCCAGTGGTTGAGATTCTGGAGCGACCGCGTCTGATCGTTGACGGAGGACCAGTTCCAGTTCCAGTTTGCCGATACCGATCTGGTCACCCGACTTGAGGATGACTTCGCCGTGCAACGGCTTGCCATTCACGCGGGTACCATTGGTGCTCCCCAAATCGCGAAGGCGGATCGCGTATTCGTCAATACTGAAGACACAATGGTGGCGACTGACGAGATCGCTGTTAGGGCGCAATTGGCAGTCCTGCTCGCGGCCGACCAGAAACTTCTTCGTTGACAGGGGAATGGCTTTCCCCTGATGCTTTCCACCAAGAATCTTGAGTTCAGCCTGTAACATGAATCAGGCACTCCCGTAAGACGAAACCACACTCATCGCCAGCACGTAGCCTTTGGCGTTCCAGTTCAATCCTTGCCCTCATATGAGGTCAGATCCTTTCCGGATGCGTGAATCAGTATCTCACCGCGTGAAAGAACAGACCCTTGATGGGCAAAACTTTTACTCAATTCCAATGTGATGACCGACAGAACTGTAGCTGGTGAACCTTCTTTGTCTCGCCAACAGGAAAATGCGACCGATAAGATTTTGGCCGCGAGAAAAAAGACCTGAGGCTGCAATTCGGAACACCTGTAACGCTACCGCTATTTTTTGGCCATGTCAACGACGTAACACCCAACACCGTAATTATCGGCGTCAAAGCCGACGCCCGAACAGTCTAAGGCTGAACACGCAACATCAATGGCGTTGTTCAGGCCTCAGAATGGTTACGAATTTCATGACTGCTGCTCAACAACCCCGACGTCAACAACCTGAAATTGTCGCGCGGACGCTTTCCAGTTCCTGAGCAGTCAGTGGTCCGTTATCCCAAGTCCCGGCGACTTCCTTCAGGATGGCGGTTCCGAGCGACTCGGCCAGTCGCTCAAGATCGACGCCAGGGCAAAGGTCTCGAATCCCCAGCAGTTCCGGGGTAACCGGCGAAGCCGCCACCAATAGTCCCCCGTGCTGAAGGATGGCTCCACGACGTCGCCGCTGGGCGCTTCCCAACACTTTGTGGCCGTTCAAGACCAGATCGTGCTCATCCTCTCTCGCGAAACAGAGGACAGGTTCCTGGCGGTTTTTGACCGTCACTCCCCGCAGTGTCGCGCTCGCCCCGCGGTTCGATAATTCCGCCGCAATGCATTGATGGACAATACGATACAATTCCATTGGGCGTGTGATCAGTGACTGCGACGGGGGAAGCGTCAGGCTGTATGTCAGCTCTTGATCATGGACGAGTGTTCCGCCGCCCGACAGGCGTCGGACATGCGGTAAGTTTGCCAGTCGCGGATCATTCTGCAGTTCCGACTCACGTTGAAAATACCCCAGCGACGCCGTCGGCTCCCAGGAATACCACCGCAGGGTCGCGATTCCATTCTCGATGGCCGACTGTAACAACACTTCGTCAACAGCCATGTTCCAGGCTCCCGAGTTGGGAGCTGGTTCAATGATCTGTCGTACCTGAGGCAACTTGGTCACGCCTCAGTCCTTACAACAGGCCCAGGTCAGGACGGGCTTGCGAGTCGCGTTCACTTCTTCCGGTCGGCTGACGGGCAGATTGTGTGGAGCCGTATGGAGGATTTCGGCATCTTCAGCGACGATCTTGTGGATCGCATCAGAAAACGCGTCAAGTGTTGCCTTGGATTCGGTTTCCGTCGGTTCGAACATCATCGCATGAGGGACGACGAGCGGGAAATAGACCGTCGGTGGATGGAATCCATAATCCAGCAGCCGTTTGGCGATATCCATCGCATTGATACCACGTTCCTTCGCCAGACCCTCGGCGGATGCGACAAACTCGTGCAGGCAGTACTCGCCATGAGCCGACGGAAGGACATCTGCCAGCAGGCTTTTCAGGTAATTCGCATTCAAAATTGCCTGCTCCGCAGCAGACCGGACACCCGCCGCTCCGAGCGTACGCAGGTAGCAGTATCCGCGAATCAGAATCCCCACGTTTCCGAAGAATGACCGAACACGGCCAATCGACTTTGCGGGGGTAGCAAGTTCATATCGACGATCGTCACCAGGTCGCTGGCGGACGACAGGGCCCGGCAGGAAGTCGGCCAGGAAATCTCGAACACAAATCGGTCCCGAACCTGGCCCTCCGGCACCATGAGGCCCGGTGAACGTTTTGTGGACGTTGTAGTGCATCATGTCGCCACCAAAATCGCCCGGGCGGGTAATCCCCATGATGGCGTTCATGTTCGCACCATCAATGTAAACCAGTCCTCCGGCCGCGTGGACGATCTCGGCGATGGCAGCAATATCTTTTTCGAAGAGTCCCAGCGTATTTGGATTGGTGACCATGAACACGGCGGTCTGATTGTCGACATGCTGCCGAAGCTCTTCGAGATCAACGAATCCCCCCTCGGTCCCTTTGAGTTCGACGCACTCAAATCCTGCCATTGCTGCGCTGGCTGGGTTCGTTCCGTGGGCACTCGCCGGGAAAATCACCTTTTTTCGCAATTCTCCTTTGTCGCGGAAGTATGCCGCCGCCACATAGAGCGCCGTCAGTTCACCGTGTGCGCCGGCAGCAGGTTGAAGAGAGACTGCCGGGAGCCCTGAAATCTCGGCCAGCATCTGCTGCATTTCGGCGAGAAGTTCGAGCAACCCCTGGATATTCCCAGCCGTCTGATGCGGATGAACATCGACGATGCCGGGCAGTCCCGCGAGCCGTTCATGTCGCTTGGGGTTGTACTTCATCGTACAACTGCCCAGCGGATAGAAGTGAGTGTCGACCGACATGTTCAGTGTCGACAGATTGACGAAATGCCGTACGACATCAGGTTCTGCCAACTCGGGCAGGTGCGGCGAAGCATCGGCCAGAGCCGATGCGGGGAGCAAGTCTTCCAGTGGCCATTCCGGGACATCGGAAGCGGGAAACTCAGCTCCGCGGCGACCCGCTCGTGACAACTCGGACAAGAGCCGTGTGGCCTGTCGGTTACGCATGTTCGAACTCCAGTTTCAACGTCAGGACCGCGAGGGGCAATTGATTCGACAGTTATGCCAATGCCGCGACCAGTTGATCGATTTCTTCTCGCGTCCGTGATTCTGTCACGGCGACGATCAGACATTGGTCTCGTTCATCTTCGGGCAGCCAACTCAGTTCGGGCATACGGCTGAGTGTCGGGCCAATATCAATTCCTGCGGCGGCGGCTTTGCGAACGGCGGTGTCGGCACCGTGCGCGTACTTCAGAACAAATTCCTTGAAGAATGGGCCTGCAAACATCCGTTCGCAGCCTTCAATTTGAGTCAGCCGGTCCGCGGCATAGTGTGCTTTGCGGCAGCTCAATTCGGCCACCTCTTTCAATCCGGCAGGGCCTAGCAGTGACAGATAGATCGTTGCTCGCAGGGCCATCAATCCCTGGTTCGTGCAGATGTTGCTGGTGGCTCCTTCGCGGCGAATATGTTGCTCACGCGCCTGCAGATTCAGGAAGAAACACCGCTCGCCGTTTCGATCAACGGTCTGCCCGATCAGGCGTCCCGGCATTTTGCGGACGAATTGCTGGCGACACGCCAGAATTCCCAGAAAAGGTCCACCGAATTGCAGCGGAATTCCCAGCGACTGCCCTTCAGCGACAGCGATGTCGGCTCCGAGATCACCGGGGCGCTTCAGTAGGCCAACGCTTAAAGGGTCGAATGATTGCACGAGCAGTGCACCGTGGCGATGGGCCATTTCGCCGATCGCAGCGACTTCTTCCAGGCAACCAAAAAAGTTGGGTTGTTGTACGAGAATGCACGCAGTCTGGTCGTTGACCGCCGCTTCCAACTCCTCAAGATTTACCGTCCCTTGCGGTGTCGGGACAACAATCACTTCGGTTGATTTGTTGGCGAAGTAGGATTTCAGAGTCTGGATGTATTCCGGGTTCGTTGAACCCGCAATCACGACGCGGCCAGTTCGCCCGGTACACCGACCAGCCATCAGGACCGCTTCGGCGACACCGCTCCCACCGTCATAAAGGCTGGCATTGGCGACATCCAGACCACTCAACTCAGAAATGAGCGACTGGAACTCGAAGAAAGCCTGCAATGTCCCTTGGCTGGCTTCTGCCTGATAGGGAGTGTACGCGGTATAGAATTCTCCACGTGACGCGAGTTCATCAACGACACTTGGGATGTAGTGGTTATACGCACCACCGCCCATAAAACAAATGCGTGAGGAGGCACCGGCGTTGCGGGCCGCCAGTCCGCGCATGTGGCGTTCCAATTCCAACTCAGTCAGTGCTGGCGCCATATTTAACGGGCGGTCGAGCTGAAGGTCTTCAGGGATCTGGTCGAGCAGCACCTTGAGTGAGGTGACGCCGATGCGCTGAAGCATTTGCGCCTGTTCGTCAGGTGTGGTGAACAAATAGGACACGCGTTGGACTCCTGTGGACGTTCGATTTTTTAGGCATGTATTTGCGAAATATCAGCCTGAAGCTTCTTGCCAGACCTTCAGCATCGCGGCGATGGGAGCGACTCTATAACCGCCTGGCGGTGGTACCCGATGTTCAACGAACCCGTGCGAGGACGCTCCCGTTTCACTGCAAGTCACTGGTCGTATGGTCAGTGCTTTTCGGCGTCGCAGTGGGCCTTGTAAGCGGTCTGGCTGAGCAGCGAGGACAGTTCGCCCGCGTTGCTCAATCGGACTTTGACCATCCAGCCACCATCGAAGGGACTGGTGGTCAGCAGGTCGAGGTTATCGGGCAGAGCATCATTTCTGCCGATCACTTCACCGCTGACTGGGGCGTACAGGTCGCTGACGGCTTTCACGCTTTCCACTTCACCAAAGGGCTCACCCTGGGTGATCTTTTTGCCAATTGGTGGCAAGTCGGCATAGACGAGGTCACTGAGAAGGTGAACGGCAAAATCACTGATTCCAATGGTGGCGATGTCACCTTCCACGGCGACCCATTCGTGCGTCTTGGTGAACTTCAGGCTGGCGGGGTCCATGTCGAGCGAACTCCTTTCGCGGGAGTGAGATTACTATCAGGGCAGACTCGCATCTGGTGCGAGATTCCATTCAGCAGGTCGGATGAGGTCCAGAGGTTGCATCCACCTCTTGCTCGTATTCCGCTATCTTGGCGATTCGACGGGCATGTCGTCCACCTTCGAACGGGGTCGACAACCACAAATCGATCATTCGCGATGCGAGGCGTTCACCGAGCAAATCGGCTGACAAACACATCACATTGGCGTCGTTGTGTCGCCGGCTCATTTCGGCGGAAAGATCGTCGTGGCAGAGTGCCGCGCGGACTCCCCGGAACTTGTTGGCAATGATGCACATTCCGATTCCAGAACCACAGATCAGGATGGCACGGTCAACTTCGCCTTCCGATACGGCGCGAGCAGCCTTGGCACCGAAATCAGGATAGTCGCAGATATCCGACGTCGACGGTCCAAAATCCAATGCCTCATGGTGCAACTCAGCCACCTGAGCCAGGATTCTGTCTTTTACATTGAAGCCGCGATGGTCACTTGCGACAGCGATTTTCATGAGTCTCGTTCGATTGATAGGGCGAATGCCAAATGGACTTCGCCGGGTATTTTTACTTTCACACGACATTCTTGGGGCAGAGTCGCCGTGTTGACATTCATTTGTTGGGGGCCAGGTCGTCGATGATTTTCATTATGTGCCGTTCGATCTCCGCTTTACAGTCATCATATTCACGCCGAGAGCCTCCAAACGGATCAGAGACGTCGTGACGCTCTGCAGAAAGCATCCGCACACGGGATGCCAATTCCGGAAATTCGTTCAAGATGACCTGCTGATGACTGCGGGTCATCGTCAGAATGTGATCGGCCTGGATCAGCAGACGTTCGGTGACCGGTTGGCTTTCGTGGTTTCTCAGGTCAATTCCATCGGCCTCAAGCGTCGCGATTGCCTCGGTACTCGCCTGGCCTCCCGCGCCTGCAGACAGCCCTGCAGAAAGCACTGCGAATCCACGGTCCATCAGGTCATCATCATGGCATTTCAGTCGTTCCGCCAGCCGACGTCGAAACAGTCCTTCGGCCATCGGGCTGCGACAGGTATTTCCTGTGCAGACAAACAGATAGATTTCGCTGATGAGTCGGTCCAGATTGCGTGCAGAGATCATTCCCTGGTGAATCAGTTCCCATTTGTCGCCACGAAATCGGACCGTCGTTGTTGGTTCCCCATACCGGCAGGGACCGTCGTCAATAACAAGCGAGATCGCGTCGCCAAACATTCGGGAGGCTTCGGTAGCCGTTCGCGGCAACTGCTGTGACGTATCGCGGTCAGCCATTATAACCAGCGGTGCAGGGGACAAGCGTTGAACGTGAAGAATCGCGTCATGCGCTGGAACCCGGAAAGCAACGGCAGAGCGATCTCCCGCCAGAAGTTGCTGAGTGGTCAATGGGAGCGAATGGAACAAGCCATCCAGATCTGAAGACTCAAATTCGATCGTCAGCGGACCGGGCCAGGCGCGTCGAGTCAACTTGTGAGCTGACGACGGCATTTTGGAGACGTAGTCATGAGCTTCGTGGGGTGACTTCAATGCCAATACGGCTGCACCCGCTGAGATCGAGCGAAGCTTGGATGTTCCAACTTCGCTGAGGGAACTTGCTGCTGCGACATAGGAAGTTTCTGTTGGAAACGCGACGAGATGCCCTTCAGCCAGTAACTGACACGCGCGATGGATCACATCGCGCGGGTCATCGACGCTGCGGATCTCGATTATCTGCGTCATCAGGACTTCCGGGTGTAAGAAACACGACGAATCCAGTCAGTCAACCACCAGCATTGTAGTCGTAGGAATTACCAGCGATCCGGAGCAATTCCAGAAGGCGCTTACTAGGAAGTGTACTCCTGCGCCGTCTGCCATTCAAGCAGCAAGGTTTGACGAGCAAACGCCAACTTATGCCGTCAACGCAAGTTGCGTCAAAGAGACTGCCAAAACGATCGAACTTTCGTTATTGACCTGCTTGTGTCGCAGCCAGGCTTTCGATGAATTCTCGCGCGACATCAATTCCAGTCGTACGGGTAAACGCCTGCCAGCCTGGCACGGCATTCACTTCAATGACAAAGCAGTGCCCAGACTGGTCATACAGCAGGTCGATTCCAGCAATGTAGGCACCCGTGGTTTTTGCGGCCCGCAACGCAAAATCACATTCTTGATTTGTTGGTAAGTGTTTTTCTGCTATAGCGTTACGGGAAATGTTAGTGCGGAAGTCATCCGCCGATCTGCGACGGATCGCCCCGACGACTGACCCTGCCAGTACGAGTACACGGACGTCAAAACCACTGTGGTCAATAAACTGTTGCAGGTATAGGACCGAATCGAGTCGCATCAGAGTTCGAAATGTTCTGTGAGCCAGATCGGGGTCGCTGACTCGAACGATGCCACGCCCTTCTGCCCCGAACAGCGGCTTTACGACGACATCGCGTCCCAATTGTTCGAACGCTTTCAGGGCATCATCTTCGTGTTCGCAGACAATCGTTTCGGGAACTGGCAGTCCGGCGTTCTGCAATTTCGCGGTGGTCAGATACTTGTCGACAGCACATTCGAGAGATTTTGGCGAATTGACAACCCGCGTTCCAGCCGCTTCCAACCGTCCCAGTACATCCATTCGAAAAACGACTTGTTCAAGCGAACCGGGGGGCATCGTTCGGACTAAGATCACATCGAACTCGCTAGATGCGATGTTGTTTACGGATGCTTCACCGGGGGGAACGATGCCAATTTGAGCCCCTCGGTTGCCAACTCGAGGAATGAGGCGTTCGAAGTCGAGTCGAATGCAAGAGTGACCACAGGCAACGGCAGCGCGTTCCAAGTCACGGAAGTACCAGCTTCCCTCACTGGCAAGTATGCCAATCTTCAAGGCGATTCTCCGGCGGACACCAACATCAAAGACGACGAGTTCGAGGCAATCCGCGAGTTCAACGCGGGTCTCCCGACCCCGCGGAAAGGCCCGACCCCTCTTTTGCGGTTGACGGTCGGGTAATTTCCTCGGACCGCATCAAATCCCAAACGACATCTTCAGGACATCGACATTCACACGGCCTGCCACATGGACCCGGCCGGTGTCGACATTCTGAATGATGATTTCGGCAGGGCTGAACAGCAGCGGATCAATCTTGTAGAAGTCGCGACCGGCAGCTTCGAAGATTTCCAGGAACGGTCGACCGTAGGCGGTTGATGAATGTGAGGGGACGCGAGTGATAATATCGGCGATCGATTCATCGTCGCCCTTAACCCACAGCGTGACTCGCCCCCCATAGAGGATTGCGTCGTTCGTCCGGCCGATCCCTTCCATGTCATTTTTGGCGACAGGCGGAAGTGGAGCACTTCCTACGGCACTGCGAATTCGATTCACGTCAAATCCAAGTTCGTAGAGCTTATGCAACGCAGTTTCGACCGATCGCGCGACGACTTGCAGGTTTCCCGCCATACTGGATGTCGGAGCAACGCAAAGCACGACGTCCTGAGGCTCAACGCCAGTTTCTTCCGCGATGTATTCGAACACGTCGGCGCCGGGTAGTTTTCCTGTTTCCAGAACGCCAACGACCTGTTCCGCGTCTTCGCGATACCAGAGTTTGTCAAACAGCGGTTCCTTGGCTGCCACAGCTCGCATCGGACCTGAGCCCATAGCGAAGAACTTGTCGACACTGATTTGCCATCCTGCATACTGGCTGAACAGGCAGGCAGCCACAGGCGAGTCAGTCTGGACAACTACTTGCTGCCAGCCGATGTCTCCCAATGTTCCGGGGACGATGCCAATGTCGGCCAGACCTGACATGCAGATCGATGCCAATGCGCATCCTGCTTCCAATCCCCCTTCAGTTTCCACGCCGAAGTCGAGCAGCAGCCCATTCCCAGGAACGTCGACCTGAGCAATCCGCAGATCTTCGGGACCATCAGACACGTCCTCGATCAGTTGGGAAGCCAGGTCATTGAGTTGAAGATTCATCGCAAGTCCGGAAAAGGTGAAGCATTCCAAAGAGCAACCGCAGAAAGAACATGAACTCTAAATGCCCAGAATGAGCGTTCCTCCACCATCATTTGGAGGGTCGATCGGCGCTGGGGGTATTCAGTTCTGTGACGTCCTGCGGCTGAAAGCGTAGACGAATCTCTTGCTGGCAACAATCACACGGTTTGATTTCGTACATGGGGATGGAACAGATATCACACCAGTAGTCGGTGTAATGTCGCACCCGTTTTTCGTCGAAAGTATAGACGGAGAGGATGTTTAAGTACGGTAATCCTTCGCGGCGGAACCCCACCAGTTCGACGTCCCGCTCACGCAATCGTTCATCTTGATGAAAGGCTCGCCCACGCCAATCGGGCAGAATCGGAAGCAATTCCCCTGCGGGCGTTTCCAGCGCAACCTGGTTTTTCAGGTCGTCGGCATAGACCTTGACGCCGCGACGCTTCAAAGCGTCGGCTGTACGAACGACTTTCCCTTTGAAAAGCTGCCTGGGAGGTGTTGGCGGCAGGGGCGTCATCACCTCGAGAGCAGGTTTCTTTTCAGTTTCCTCGTCAGACCGACACGCATGGCCGCTCCACGAGAGTAATGCAATCACCAGCAGGACGGAGAGCCGCCAAAACTGACGCCTGTGACTCAGCTTCACGATTTACTCCGTCGAAATTTCCAGGCGGTGAATGGAAAATGACCCGGTCGCATTTCGCGGCCGGGTCACAGATTGAGTCTTCGTAGTTCCGTCAAAGCCGAAGAGTGATGTTTGCGACCGTCAGTCGTCTTTGGCGCCGCTCGCAATGATCGCCAGCAACCGCAGGATTTCGACGTACAACCAGACGAGCGTGGTCATCAGGCCGAATGCCCCGTACCACTCACAGTACTTTGGTGCCCCGCGATTGGCCGCGTCTTCGATGTAGTCAAAGTCCAGCACCAGATTCAATGCTGCAACAATCACAACAACGGCGCTGATTGCAATTCCCCAACCACCCATCGCCATCAGGTTCACTCGCATGCCGAACATGGACATGACCCACATCGCCAGGTACATGATCCCGATTCCACCGGTGGCAGCGAAGACACCGAGTTTGAAGTTCTCGGTCGCCTTGATGATTCCGGTTTGATAGGCCATCAACAGGGCAAATGTGGTCCCAAATGTTGCCAGAAGTGCCTGAAACACGATGCCTTGAAATCGCATTTCAAAAATCGCCGAGAGTCCACCCAGGAACAATCCTTCCGCGATTGCATACAGCGGGGCCGTTACGGGTGACCATTTCGGTACAAACGATGTCACCATCGCCATCACGAATCCGGCAATTGCGCCACCGATGACCCACGGCATGGCCTGTGGCAGTTTCTGGCCCTGAACCATACCCCATGTCAGCGATGCCGAACCTGTACAAAGCCCCAGGAGAATCAGAGTCTTTGTCGCTGCCCCTTGAATTGTCATCGCATTCGATGAATCAAAGGATTCGGTCCGGAACATGTCGAACGTGGAATTATTTAAAGTCGGATTGCCGCTACGCATTTGATTGCTCCCATTTGAGACACCTGAGAAACTCAGGCAGATACCCCACCGCCACCGACGTGTTTCACAAAATCCAGCCACTCAATGGGTTGGACCTGCATAACACTCTTACCAAACCATACGGCAATTTGCGTCAAGTTCTCAACCCGTAAAGTTGAGTTTTCCTGCAAATTACCCATTTCCGTCCCCCGTCCTCAACCAGAACGAAAGTTTCGCATCGGGGGATCACACAAATACGCCAGAAATCGGTCAATCGCTGGAGTCTCAACCGGATATCCGGTTAGACTCTTCTTGCATTTCATTCTGTTGATCACTTCTTTGCTAGTTTGGGGTGAACGATGCGAACTCGACCGCTGATGCTGGGAGTGCTGTCTGTTCTGCTCGTCGTCTGTGCTGTCAGCCTGTCAGTGACTGACCGACCGATGACGGTTTCTGCTGATACTCTTAAAGCTGCGGCGCCGCTGCAATGGTATCGTGGTAATCTGCATACGCATTCTCTCTGGAGTGACGGGGACGACTACCTGGAAATGATCGCCCAATGGTACCGCGATCACAATTACGACTTCCTCTGTTTTACGGATCACAACGTTCTGGCAAATCGCGAACGTTGGATCGACGTGGAAAAAACCAAGGGAGGGCTTAAGGCACTTGAGAAACTCAAAGCCAGATTTCCGGATTGGACGGAAGAGCGAACGAAAGAGGGCCGACTGGAGGTGCGCTTGCGGCGATTCGACGAAGTGGTCGAAAAGCTGGCGATCCCAGGAAAGTTCCTGTTGATTCAAGGGGAAGAAGTCTCGGATAAATTCGAAAAGCTGCCGATTCATCTGAATGCCCACAACGTCCGTGATGTGATCCCACCACGAGGGGGCGACAGCGTTTACGAAGTCATTCAGAACAACGTTGACTCCCTGAACGCTCAGCGAGAACGGACGCGTCAACCGATGTTCATCCATTTGAACCACCCAAACTTTGGCTGGGGTGTGGCAGCAGAAGACCTGATGCGAGTTCGTGGGGAAAACTTCTTTGAAGTCTACAACGGACATCCGGGTGTTCATAACGATGGAGACGAGATGTATGCCTCCACAGAGCGGATCTGGGACATTGTCAACTCCATGCGTTTGACGCAGTTCGATCTGCCTCTGCTCTATGGTCTCGCCACGGATGATGGTCACAACTATCACAACATTCCCAGTCGCGCCAGTGAGCCTGGCCGAGGGTGGGTAACGGTCCTCGCCGCGGAACTCACCCCTGCGTCCTTGATCGAAAACATGGAAGCAGGCCGGTTCTATTCGTCGTCGGGAGTGACATTGGACGAAATCACTTCGACCCCCGGTACTCTGAGTGTCGTTGTTCGTCCCGATCCTGAGGCTACCTATCGGATCGATTTCATCGGAACGGCAAAAGGATTTGATCCGAACAGCGAACCGTATCGAGACAAAGGCGGAAAAAAACTCGGTATCACTCGAAAGTATTCTTCCGAGATCGGCGCGGTCCTGAAGTCGGTCGAAGGAGCGAAGGGAATCTATGAATTTTCCGGAAAAGAACTGTACGTGCGTGCCCGGATTACGTCGTCGCGAAAGCACCCGAATCCGTCGGTCCCCGGTGAGTTTGAACGTGCCTGGACTCAACCCGTCCGGCCCTGACGCGAAGCTGTTTTGATATGACTGCCCAAACAGAATTCTGGATCGATGTCGGGGGGACGTTCACCGATTGTCTGATGCATTCCCCTTCAGGAGAACTCACTGCATCGAAAGTTCTCTCTTCTGGAATTACGAAAGGGCAGATCGTTGAGCGGATTGGCCAACGATCTTTTCGCGACCCTGCGCGTGTTGGTGAACCCCCTCGTATCTGGGATGGGTATGTCTGCACACTGCTGGATGCAGATGGTTTGCCGAGGCAGTCCTGTCGAATTCTTTCGAGTGATTCCAGCAACGGAACGATGTGCGTCGATGTTGATTTGCCTGACTTGCCAGATCACATCCGTTACGAATTGAGTAGTGGCGAAGAAGCACCAATTCTGGCGATTCGGACCGCCTTGCAGCTCAGGCTGGATCAACCAATTCCTCCCGTGACCGTGAGGCTTGGGACGACTCGTGGTACGAACGCGCTGCTGACGCGCCGGGGAGCGAAAGTTGGATTCGTCACAACTTGCGGATTTCGCGACGTGCTGCTGATCGCTAATCAAGATCGTCCGCGCTTGTTCGATCTGAATATTCAAAAGCCAGAGGCACTATTTGCTGCCGTCGCTGAAATCGACGAGCGCCTGGATGCTCAAGGTCACGTCCTGGTGGAGCCCGACGAATCCACAATCCGCGCACAACTGACAAAGTTACGCGAAGATGGCTGCGAGTCGCTCGCGATTTGTCTGCTGCACGCGTTTGCCAATCCGTCTCATGAGCTGATCGTGGAGCGGATTGCTCGTGAGGCAGGCTTTACTGAAATCAGTACGTCAAGTCGGCTGGCACCGCTGATCAAGATTGTCTCACGCGGTGACACCACAGTCCTGGATGCGTACCTCAATCCGATTCTGCGAGCCTATGTCAACCGGCTGATGGAATCATTGTCGCCAGCATCACAAACAGAAACTTCGTCGAGCATCACGCTAAAGCTGATGACGTCGTCTGGAGGCCTGGTCGATGCAACTCGATTCACTGGTAAGGACAGTATTCTGTCCGGTCCGGCTGGCGGGGTGATCGGGTTTTCTCGCGTGGCACAGCGGGCCGGGTTTGCGAAGTCGATCGGCTTTGACATGGGGGGGACCAGCACCGACGTTTCCCGGTTCGACGGAAATTTTGAGCGCGAATTCGAAACGACGAAGGCGGGCGTTCGAGTGGTTTCACCGATGTTGGCCATTGAAACTGTTGCTGCCGGAGGAGGAAGTATCTGCGGATTCGACGGTGTCAAGCTGTTTGTCGGCCCACAAAGCGCTGGCGCGAATCCGGGGCCAGCCTGTTATGGACGCGGCGGTCCGCTGACCATCACCGATGTGAATTTTTTCCTTGGAAAGATTGTGCCGCATCGGTTCCCCTTTCAACTCGACAGGAATGCTGTTGAAGTACGTCTGAAGGGCCTTTGCGATCAGATTACTGCCTCGCCATTGGGGCGGACCTATTCATCCCTGGAACTGGCTCAGGGATATGTCGATATCGCCAACACCACGATGGCGCGTGCGATCCGGAAGATCTCGGTCGCACGAGGTTACGATCCGGCGGAATATACACTGGTAACGTTTGGTGGAGCCGGGGCACAACACGCATGCGAACTGGCTCGATCACTGGGAATGCCTCGCGTGCTTTCGCATCCCTACGCAGGTGTGCTGAGTGCCTATGGAATCGGATTGGCCGATGTCCGCCGGTTGAAAGAGCAATCGGTACTGCAGTCGCTGACGGAAGTGAATCTGATCAGTCTCGACCCTCTTTTCTCGAAGCTTGAGCAATCCGCGCGCACAGAAGTGATTTCGGAAGGGATCGCTCCTGAGTTCGTTGCGCCACCCGTGCGATCACTGGAGCTTCGTTATCGAGGTATCGAAGGGACGATTCTGATTGAGGCCCCGCGCCTTGAGGATGTTCGGGAAAGCCTCGCCCCTGGCGGCAGCAGTTCGCGGTTGACCCTGGAGCACTTTTCACACCGATACGTCGAGCGTCATCGGCAGCTCTACGGTTATGTCCGCGAAGGACGATCGCTGGAAATTGCCTCGATCCGAGTCGAAGTTGTCGGTCATCGGCCAGATCCGGTCGAATCGCGCCAGAATGAAGTTGCCAGACAGCCTGTACCAGCGGAATGGACAGAGGCCTGTTTTCACAACGTCCGGCATCGGACGGGGATTTATCTGCGAGAAAACTTGCAGCCGGGTGACCAGTTTTTGGGGCCTGCGATTGTTTGTGAACCGACTTCAACCGTGATTGTCGATCCCGGCTTTTGTGCGAAAATCCTGAGTCGAGGCGAGATCGTCCTGGAACGCGTTGTAACGGATACTGTCGTACGGCCAGATCATGCAGGAGCGTTACCGTCCGCTGTCGCCGCAGATCCGGTACGAATCGAGATTTTCAATCACCTGTTTGCATCAATCGCCGAGCAAATGGGAATCGCACTCCAGCAGACCAGCCTGTCGACAAATGTGAAAGAACGACTCGACTTTTCGTGTGGTATCTTTTCCGCAAGGGGAAATCTTGTCGTCAACGCCCCGCATATTCCCGTGCATCTGGGAGCGATGAGTGAAACAGTGCGTCGGATCATCGAAGATAATCCTGATCTGCAACCGGGGGATGTTTACGTTACGAACGACCCCTATCGCGGCGGGTCGCATCTTCCTGACGTGACCGTTGTCACACCGGTTCACGATCCAGGCTCCGGTCGCTTGCTGTTCTTCACCGCCAGCCGTGCTCATCATGCCGAAATCGGTGGGATTGTTCCTGGCAGTATGCCACCCTTTTCCAGGACACTCGCCGAAGAAGGAGTCTTGATCCGGAACTTCAAGCTCCATAGCAGCAAGCCCCCCCAGTCTCGTGAAGACGAATTGCGTGTGCTGTTGGGGGCAGGCGTCTATCCGTCGCGATCTGTGGACGACAATCTGGCAGATGTGGCGGCTCAGGTTGCCGCCAACAATACCGGAGCGAACCAGCTTCGGCAGCTTGTTGAAAACCAGACCTGGCCTGTCGTCGAAGCGTTCATGCGGCATATCCAGGAGTCTGCCGCAGCGAAGATGCGGATGGCGCTGCAAAAGTTCGCCGAGACAGCCGGCGGGAAACGACAATTCACGTTTGAAGATCATCTCGATGATGGTTCTCCGATCCGTGCCACGATCACAATCGATCATGACCGCGCAACAGTCGATTTCACCGGCACGGGTCCGGTGCTCGCAACGAACCTCAACGCAAATCGAGCGATTGTCACAGCCGCTGTGCTGTACGTGTTTCGGTCGCTCATTCACGATGACATCCCGCTGAACAGCGGAGTTCTTGATCCCGTTGAAATCATTCTTCCAGAATGCCTGTTGAATCCTCCTGCGCATGTCGATCCTGCTCGATGTGCCGCAATGGTGGGAGGCAACGTGGAAACGTCTCAACGAGTTGTCGATGTCCTGCTGGGGGCATTGAATGCGGCGGCAGCGAGCCAGGGGACGATGAACAATCTGACATTCGGGGACGGAACTTTCGGTTATTACGAAACGATTTGCGGAGGGAGTGGTGCGACTTCCCAATCATCGGGTGCCGACGCGGTTCACACGCATATGACAAACACTCGGCTGACCGACCCGGAAATCATCGAACGACGCTACCCTGTGCGAGTCCACGAATTCTCAATCCGTCGAGGCTCAGGTGGAGCGGGACGGCACCGCGGCGGTGACGGCATTGTTCGCAAGATTGAGTTCCTGAAGCCGCTGCGAGTCTCCATCCTTTCAGAACGTCGCGGCCCCTACGCCCCCTTCGGGTTGCAAGGGGGAGAGCCTGGACATCTCGGCCGAAATACACTTTTGAAGAGTGACGGAACACAACAGGACCTCGGCGGTAAGGTCTCTCTCGATGTCGCTGCTGGTGACGTGCTGAAAATCGAAAGTCCAGGTGGTGGCGGCTGGGGTGGCGTTGCTGGAACCGACTGAACATTCCTCGCACACGAGTCCAAATGATTCCTTTTTTATCGGGCATTTCTGCTGTGTCATGGGCCACGGAAGTCAAAAACAAAGTCATCTATTGATGAGATAAATTTGACTTTATCGATCACAACTGTCCGGCTATAAGTCGAACAGCGTCAACTGCTTATGTGGTTGGT
>JBAWWJ010000124.1:0-23380 GCA_037146815.1 Planctomycetota bacterium | reverse complement strand
GCGACTTTCGAAACGGATGCCATAAGGCGGATGTACGGCGATTCCGAATTCGGTCGATTGCTTTTGAAGTCTCGTCAGTTGATTGAAGCAGGGACTCGGTGCGTGACCGTCAACCTGTTTAATTCTCTAAATCAACGAACCACCTGGGACTGTCACGGCGATGCGCATTGCGGTCCGGCGACACTTCAGGATTACCAGGATCGTCTTTGCCCGGAATTTGACCGGGCGTTCTCTGGTCTGCTGGATGATCTGACTCAGCGGGGATTGCTCGATGATACCCTGATTGTGGCGACGGGCGAATTTGGACGCACCCCCCAGATTAACGACCGCATGGGACGAGACCACTGGACAGAATGCTGGTCGGCATTGGTGGCTGGTGGAAAGATCAGCGGAGGACGCGTCATCGGCGCCAGTGATCGAACTGCCTCACAGCCAATTGAACGTCCAGTCGCTCCGGGCGAACTGACAGCGACATTGCTGGATTGGTGTGGTGGCGACGTCGGAAAACTCGCCTTCACCATGAACCAGACGGAACAACCACTGGTTCCGTTCGACAAGGTCGCTGAGCTCTGGAGTTAATGTATGGCGAGTTTCCTGATGATCGTACGGAGATCACAAAAATGTGGTCACACATGCTCTCGATCAGCGCTCTGATTTTGATTGCATTGGCCGTGATCGGTTGTGGGACGAATACCAGTCCAACGCCTGTCGCGGTCGATCAGTCGCAATTGAATGAGATCATCGACGGCATTCCGGCGGTTCAATGCAAAGGTTATGAGTACCTCCTGATGCATGCCGCCCGGGTCAATGAAACGGCTCTGGAGCGGGCCGGAGTTGTCATTCCGTACGCCAAACTCACCCGCAGCCCCAAAGATTATCGCGGCCAGCCAATCACGATTCAGGGACTCCTGTGGCGTTTGTACGAACTTCCAACTAACGGTACGGTTGACTTTAAGCATCTCTATGAGGCGTGGATCGTTTCTGACGAAGAGCAATTCTACCGAGTTGTCTGTTCGCAACTACCGGCCAATCTGCAGCTTGGCGATAAGCTGCGAAATGTGCACGTGACTGGATATTTTTTGGGAATCGAGGGCCATGAGTCCTGCTACGATATTGGGATTGATTCCTATCGTATTGAGACTTGTTCGATTTTTGCTCCGACACTTCTTTCGCGACGTATCGTCGTAACAGGTGAAGCCACACTTCCGCCCAACATTCGAGTTAACCTGACGCTTCCCTTGCCTAAAAAAGAGGTTGATGTCGTTCTGCCGGACATCAAAGTCGGACTCCAATCTGACAAGTCAGGGAAACTGATTCAGTTGACTCTCGGAGGTAATAATCTTGGCAACGATGACGCCGCATTTGCGAGGCTGAATGCTGAGATACTGAAGATCATCGGACGCCCAGGGAACCCACTGACCAAGGACATTGGGGTAGCGATCGATGTGGACTTCGAGTGCGATTACAAATTCGTTGCAAAAGCTGTGGCCAGTTGTGCAGGTCGAGAGCATCCAGAAACAAAACAGCAGATTCCGTACATCAAAAATATCAAGTTTTGGGTGCCTCGGGACCCCAAGGAATAGCGCAAGTTCCCAATCCCGGTCCCCTTTTCCTTTGGGGACAGTCATTCGCTCACAGATGATGTATCGAATGATTGAACGACACGATCTCCCACGCGAATCACGGTCCCGGCGGTGATCGCGCGAGTATTGACAGTCAGTCGATAGAAATGATCAAACCTGTCGCGTGCAGCCCAAGTGGGAAGTTGGTCAGCACGGTGTCGGGAAAATTCTTTGGCGAATTCAGGCCAGACTTGTCCGGTCGATGGGTCGCGTGTCGGGACCGCACAGCGCTGGCAAGGGTTTGTTCCTGCGAGTTGGACGCCACCGACCTCGAATGGCCGTGCAAGATCGCCAACGCCATACAAGCGGTCTTCCCAAAATGGACAGACTCCATGGATCTCCAGATTGGCTCGAAACCGTAACCGGACGCTCTCAAGCGACATCCCTGGAAACCACGTTGCGACCGTCTGATACGTTGCCAGACTGACCACGGTTGGCCCTGGAGCACTGGTATCATCCGGGAATCCCCCCTGATCATCTTCAACAAGCTGCACGCCTGTCGCGAGTCGCTCGCAGAACCATGCTTCGATCAGTGATCGCTCCTTGTCGACATCCCAGTGGTGTTCAACGTCATCGTCGGATTGCCGAGCCGATAGCGTCCTGGTGAATGGGTCCAGCAACACTCTCCAGGAATGGATCGCGGCGAACCGCTTGGCGTTGATGATCTTGCCAGCATCATCAATCAGCGCGAACTGGCGGTCGTGCTGCAACGCACCACTTGGCAGGACGAGTGATTTTTCAATCAGCAATGGATCGAATGACTTGAGAGGATAAATGGTGATCTGTCCCAGTGTCGGGGTCTCAATCCCCTTCGAATCCGACGGTTGAAAGCCCACGTGTTGCAGATACCAGGCAAACAAGGCGCGAAAGCAGGGAGTGAACAGTTCCGGATTGCGCGATACTCGCTGATGAATCACGTCAAGTGCCAGGTATTCGCCCGATTCAATTTCTCCCGGATCGAATGTGGGGACATCGTCAGTCGTTGTTCGAAACAAACCACTGTGCTCGAAGGAAGTCCCTGCGCCGTTAGCCGGTAGGACGGTCAAAAACTCGATCGTGGACCGCAGTCCCAATTCTTCCTCCAGTTCGCGAACCGCGGCAACCTCGTAACCTTCTCCGGCGGCAAGGTGCCCTGACGCCGATGATGTGAACATCAGCGGGCATTCGTCCTTGGTTGCCGAACGGCGATGAATCAGCAATTCGCCGCGTGAATTAAACACAAAAATATGCGAGGCCCGATGCAGCCACTTGTTGGCATGAACCTGGGAACGCGGCGCCTGGCGCAACACTCGGTCTGCCTGGTCGACGACATCAAACAACTCTTCCGTCGAATCCGGGATACTCGACACGTTCAAACGCTCCAATTTCACCAGTGAACTTCGTGATGGCTGGTCAGCCAAATTGGCAATTCCTACTTCTTGCCGTGTGCGGCTGGGCCGGCAATGTTCTTGAGTGTCGAGAGGAATTCGACCAGATCACGGATTTCTGACTTATTTAACTTCTTGACGAGATCCTCGGGCATGCCCGACTTTCCGACCGCACGATCTTCGATTTTCGACTTATCAACGACAACAATACTTCCATCGGGTTTCTGGAGACTCAAACGTGTCCCTTCATCGGATTTGATGATCCCTGCGTGAATCAGGCCGCTGTCCATTTCGAGAATGACCGTTTCAAACCCTTTCGCGATCTGCTTGTTCGGATCAACAACCGACTCCAACAGGTATTCACGGGATTTATCCAGGCCGATGCGCGACAGGTCAGGTCCGACATCGCCTCCATTGCCATCGATCTTGTGACAACGTCGGCACGAGACGTCCGCTCGCCCGAAGAAGATGTCTGATCCGCGAGCGCCGTTACCGCCAGTCAAAGTTTCGCGGTACTGCCTGAGATGATCGTCAGCTTTGCGCTGAGCATTGAATTCCGTGACGCGTGCCTGCAGTTCCTTAACATTTCGAGATTGAGCAGCGTTCAGCAGGTCCAGTTGAATTCCCTCAGGGACCTTGTGCTGGACCAGTCGTCCAAGCCATGTAGCGAGAATTTCATCGGCATCTGATCGTTTCAACGATGCGAGAATCCCGATGGCTGCTTGCTGCTCAGGAACCGCATCCGCATCCATCGTTTCCGCGAGAAGTTTGACTGCCCGATCAGGATCGATCCCGGCCAGCAGTCGACGGGCTTCCAGGCGGACCGTTGAGTTTGTGTCCGCCAGTGTCGACTCAACGATTGTCTTCAAATGCGGGCTTTTCAAAGTCTCAAGCGCATTCAGGGCTGCAACTCTCTCCGATCCAGCGGTCGCCGAATCTTTGGCAATGTCGAGCAGAAATGGCTCAACGTCCGTTATTCCATATTGTCCTGCCAGCTTGGCTGCTGCTTCACGCACCTTACGACTTCCTGCAAACAGTCCCCCCAGTTGTGGACGGACGACCGCTGCGATATCCGTTTTTCGGGGAGCGATCGGTCGGTAATCGTTAATGACGCGATCGAGTGGTCCAGGAGTATTCCATTCCAGCAGTTCGGCAATCGCCTCCAGTCGCAAGGATTCTTCGACACGGTTGCTTGCCGCGATACTCGCCACGGCCAGTGCATTCTCGGTCATCCCCGCCCGGAAATTGGCGCTTAGAACCCGACGGAGCAGCGGGTCTGATAGTCCTGGTTGATTGATCAGCTTTGCGAGTGCTGGCATCGCAACGGGGATTGGGACATCATGAATTGCTCGGGCAGCTTCCAGGACAACCAGTGGTTCTGGATCATTCAGGAACTCCACAACTCCGGGGTTTTCGATTCGGCGAAGGGCAACGACAGCCCCGAGTCGCTCATGAGGTGAGGCACGCTTTCGGGCCGCAACCAGCGTGTCGACGCTGGCGGTTCCGACCAAGCCCATGATGGCCGCATGTCGCAGAGTTGGGTCTGTCTCAGCAGTCTCCGCCAGGACTTCGAACAGGGGTTCGACGGCAGATTTCCCTTTAATCTTCCCGACGGCAATCGCGGCCAGCGATCGGACCCGAGGATTAGGATCCTTGCATAGCTTGACGAGTGCAGTTTCGCTTGCTGAGTACTTCGCGTCACCACAGACACGTGCCAACTGAGTTCGAACTTCGATGTTGGGATCGGCCACCAGTTCCATTACTGCGGTGAGAACTTCGGGCTTCTGCCGTGCCAAT
This sequence comes from Planctomycetota bacterium, assembly GCA_037146815.1. GTDB lineage: Bacteria > Planctomycetota > Planctomycetia > Planctomycetales > Planctomycetaceae > Schlesneria. Next base: position 18,594 of record JBAWWJ010000124.1, on the reverse strand, counting down.
TGCCCCAGTCCCCAGATTCCGTGAACCCGAGCGTGCAGTGATTCTGAGCTCAATGCAACTTGTTTCAACTCGGCGACAGCATTTTTCTCGGCCAGTGCCAGTTGAGCCCGCAGGCGAATCCGGTAATCCGCGTGAGAAAGAAGCTTTGCCAATTCACTGGCAGGGCGATGGAGGAACCCTTCTTTCATCAGTCGCGTCACGTCAAGGACTTCAGGCTTGGCCGATTGTACCGGATCACGGAAACGGTAGATGCGACCTTTACCAGCGCCGTCCCAGCCGTCAACCCAGTCCGAGACATACACGCCACCGTCGTATCCGAAGTCGACGTCGGTCGCCAGAATTGACCAGACGAACTGCTGTGAGTCCACGAGTTCAAACGACGCCCCCTTCGGCGTCATGGCAAATGTACGGATTCCACTATTTGCGGCGGAACCACGGAAGTCTGCGAGAAAGAAATGCCCCTGATACTTTTCATCGAGTCCGGTTCCGGGATAAAACGCCAGACCTGAAGGACCATCGGCAATATTGATAATCGGAGGAACGATGTACGCCGCCTGGCCGGGGTGAGCCGGATGCCACAGCTTCTCACGATTCCAGGGACCTCGGTCGGGTTGATACTGGTAATACATGCGCCAGCCTGTGTCTGATCCTTCGACAATGTAGGTCCATCGGGCGCGATCTCCAGAGTCCGAGTTATTGTCTCCTGTGAACAGATTGCCGAAATCGTCAAATGCCAATTCCTGCGGATTTCGCAGTCCCGTGGCGAAAACTTCGAGTTGCGACCCATCCAGATTACATCGGAAGACGGCACCCTGATCGGGTTTGGCCAAGCGTCCAGCGGGAGTCTGGACGTTGTACCCGCGGTCACCAATGCTGAAGTAGATTCGACCATCGGGACCAAGAATCAGGCCGTGCATATCGTGGCCACGAAAAGCGACTCGCACGCCGTAACCGTCGTGAAGCGCCACCTGCTTGTCTGATTTCCCATCTCCATCCGTATCGGACAACTGCCACAATTTCGGAATGCAGGTGTAGTAAACTTTGTCGCCGATCGGCAGGACTCCGGCACCGGTTCCATCTTCAATAGCGTTGAATCCATCGGCAAAAACCGTCGACAGATCTGCATGGCCATCGCCATCAGAATCTTCGAGCAGCCGAATGCGATCATGTTCAACGGCGTATTTCTTGATGTCATCTTTCAAATGCTTTTTGAAGTAGGCGATTCGGTCTTCAACGGTTTGAGCGGCGAGATCATCCAGCAGCCAATGTCCGTGACCGCGATTATCCTCGACACCCTTCTGCTGGCGAAACGTCTCGGCAACATAGATTCGGCCTCGTTCATCAATTGCGAACGCGACCGGATTCGCCAGCATCGGTTCTGCAGCAAATAAATCACAGTTGATTCCAGCAGGAATCCGAAACCGTCCAATCGCTCGCTGTCCTTCATCCGATTTCGGGGCGATTTTTGGCTCGTAGGGAACTTCTGCCATCGCGATGCAGGGAGTAGTAAGCGTAACAATCAGCAGCGCGATCAACCGTCGCGCAGTCGTCAATCCGATCACGAAGACACCTCGAAAATCAAAGGGCGAAACAACAAATTGCCGTGGAAGAACTGTATGAGATTATAGGCAAATCCAGAGGGGAATGCGCCATTGCGTGGTTGTGCCTCGGTCAGGCTGCTGATTTGTTACGTACCTGCTGTCCGGGACCAATTGTTCATTGGTCGTCGCGAAATGGACGGTATTGGATGTGACCGGTCTTCGAGAATTCGACAAAGCCATGCTCCTCTCACAAACTGAGAATCGACACCGGCCAACGACTCAAGATGGCCGATGGCCTTTCGGTTGAATTTAGTGACGGAGGCAGGCCGATCGTCGAGTTGTTTGGGTAATCGCGCCCTGTTGCTTCTCTTCGAGATTTGGCTGAGCGGTACATCAACGTCGGCCGAATTACCGCGGAGCTCTCTACCGGACTCCGGCAAAGAAGGTCGGAAATGCCATCTGGGAGGAGGGCGTAAACTGTTCCGCTTGTGATGGTTGGAGCTGGCCATGCACTTGCTCTTCGGGAATTGGTAGTGGATGATATTGCTGAGGGTGTTTTCAACGGACATCCGCGTGCGTATGCTGTCAGGCAGCCTTGTCGCTTGAGGTCGGGTGCGGCGAGTTGGATTGAGTTTGGATCCAGACTCTGATCGCCCACCCCTTGGAGTAGCGCGGCATGGAAGAGATTCTTAGCGGATATCACGTCAACGAACCGACCTGGTTTTACCTTTCACTGCTGTTGATTCTGGCCGTATTCTTCAAATTCGGGCGGATCTGGTCAGTGCGAAACCTGGATCTGGTGTTGCTGCTTGCGCTCGCCCCAGGTCTGCTGCTGGTCCGTTCTACGAATCTGATGCCATCTGTCGGGTATTCATTCCTGTTTGCCGTGACGGGGCTGCTGCTGCTGCGACTTCTTCTGGATGCCGCATTTACACGCCGACCTCGGTTGGAACAAAATCTGAATACGGCAGGGATGGCCTTCCTTTGTGCTTCGGCATTGTTGTTTCAGATTACCAAGATCACCACGGAACAACCTGACGTGGCAGCGGTGCGGACGGTTCGTGGAGCCGATGATTTGCTCAAGCGGCAGGATGTCTCAACGTCTCCCCCGGAAACGACCGATCCGAAGTCGGAAACCGGTCCGGCAGGACGACTACTGGCAACTCCTGTCCTGCCGCTGGCAGGTGGAGCCGAGGTGGCCGCGGCTCGAACAATGGCGATCCTGTCGCATCTCGCAGTGATGCTGGGGCTGATTGCTGTCGGACGATGGCATTTCAGCGATACCAGCATGGGGATTGCCATGGCGGCCCTCTATTTGTTGCTTCCCTGTACAGCGTACGACGTCAGTAAGGTTAATCATCTGCTCCCCGCAGCTCTTATCATCTGGTCCGTCGCGATGCACAGGCGGCCCATGGTCGCTGGAATTCTGTTGGGTCTGGCCTGCGGAACGGTCTTCTTTCCAATTTTCCTGCTGCCGATCTGGATGGCATTCTATTGGAAGCGGGGAGCTCTGAAGTTCGGATTTGCTCTCGTCCTGACAGGGGCCGTTTTGCTTGGAAGCCTGATCATGACTTCCGCCGATTCGACATCATTCAAGCAACAGACGCTAGGATCGATCGACTGGAGCGTGTTGACGTTTCAGGCGGAAAACGGAGCCGGGTTCTGGGGACTCTACAATCCCGCCTACCGGATCCCCGTCTTCGCGACGTTTGTCGTGATGCTGATCGCACTCACCATCTGGCCGACACGCAAGAATCTCGAGCATCTGCTGGCTCATTCCACCGCCGTGGTTGTGGCAACTCAGTTCTGGTATCCACATCAGGGCGGGGTGTATGTGCTCTGGTACCTGCCGCTGATGCTGGTCGTCACATTCCGTCCACGGCTCAATCATCTGCCACTGCAGCAACAACCTGAAGAAACCCGGGTTGCCGCATCGGACGGAAACGGAAATCCCCGCAGCGATATTCCCCGCAGCTCGCCGCGAATTCAGTTGTTTTGATTAAGCGAGCACAACTCCATCGGGTATCAACTTGTCCGCGTTCTCAATCCCATCCCCCCAAAAGTCGGATGAACCGGAATAATGCAGGTTCTCTGCCAATTGAAACTGCCGTTGCTGGCGTTCGCGATGCTGACTCTGGTTACGGGTTGCGGACTGTCGAATCCGCACCCCATCAAACCCGACACCTCGGCAATTCAGAAAGTGACTCCCTCGCGATTTCAGTTTCAGGGGTACAACCTTGTCTTCGTCAGCTTTGATGCTCTTCAGGCATCGCATGTCGGATTGTTTGGATATCCTCGCAAAGTGACTCCAACGCTGGATGAGATTGCGAATGAGTCCTATTCCTTTAGCCGCGTGACGTCCGTAGCGTCGTGGACGGTCCCCGCATCAATGACCTGGTTTACGGGAGTCTATCCTTCTGAACATCGCATGACCAACAAGTTCTCGGTCTACAATGCCACGGAACAACATCCCGCGAATCTTCGCGAACTCTCCCCGGATTTGATGACGCTGGCAGAGGTCCTGAAACTCAACGGGTATGCGACCGGCGGTTTCACGGGCAATGCAGGAGTCAGTGGGGGATTCGGGTACGATCAAGGGTTTGACACCTACTTCTATGAGAAAGGGAAATTCGGAGGCTTCGACCGCAGCATTCCGAAGGCAATCGAGTGGTTAAAGTCCCATAAGGATCAAAAGTTTTTTCTGTTCCTGCACGGATATGACTGCCATGGCCAGAACACTCCGAGCGAAGGCTTTGACTACCGCTATGTCGATCCCGGGTATGACCAGCGATATACGGGGACGGAACAAGAACAGGAGTTGCTCCGCGAAGAAGGACTCGCTCGCGGGTTCGTGACTCTGCGTGACGAAGATGTCCGATTCTGGCGTGCGGTCTACGATGAGAAGATCAATCGGGCAGATGCACGGTTTCGCGACTTTCTCGCGGAATTCGACAAGCTGGGAATCAGTGACAAAACACTATTCGTGCTCACGTCTGACCATGGAACAGAACTTTACGAACACCGACGCCTTGATCACGGATTCACGCTCTATCAGGAGCAACTGCATGTCCCCTTGATTGTGAAGTTACCGGGTCATACGATAGGCAAGATGATTTCCGATCGAATCAGCAGCATCGACGTGATGCCCACCATTCTGGAACTGCTGCAGATCGATGCCAGTTCTGTCAAACAGTCGTTGCGAGGGATCAGCCTGGTAAATGCCATGAACGGGGACAAGTCATCACACGACTGCTTTTCGGAAACGGACTATCGCGAATATACGTTCAAGCGTTCCATTGTAACGACCGACGGAAAGAAGCTGATTCTGACATTGGAGTCAAAAACACGGGAGTTATTCGATCTGGAAATCGACCCGGGAGAAACGATCAATGTCGCAGACAGCCAGTCCTCCTTGGCTGACGACCTGGAACGCAGACTACGGGCACACTTCCAATCAATCGGATGCGACCTGTCGACTCGACAATGGCAGACCGGACTCAATCCGGTCTATCCGTCGCAGGCGACTCCGAAAACTCCGTAACGCCACGAAGCGTGCCGGTGTATTGAAGATGATTGACTCAATGTCGCTCTTCGAACGTGCTTCGAAGAAATCGGAAATCGATTCCGTGGTGGTAACTGGCTACGTGTTGGATGCGTTTTCTCGTAAATGACGAGCCTTGCGCAGAACCATCTGTCCTGCGTCACGAGAGATTGTTGTCGTGTACGATTCCATGTCGAGACAATTATCGTCAGTGTCGAATGGGTTCTCAATTTCTACGCTGGCCTCTTCCATTCCGCACAATCCCAACGAAACAATCGCCACCAGCGCTGGAGTCCACCAGCCGATTCGGTCGCAGACAACGATCGGCAACGTCGTCAGGTAGACAAGGATCAGTTGCTTGATCATCACGACGTACACAAACGCCAAGGGGGTCTTCAGGATTTTTTCACAGCCACCCTGTGAATCAACGATGCGCGAGAGTTCTCCTTCGAACAGACGCACCATCTGGGGGTCGAGTTGCCCATTCTTTCGGTACTTGTTGATCCATCCCGAGATTGCCGCTGCAACACCGACAGGAGGATTGCTGAACCGCTCGGCGTCGCGGCAGACATCTTCAGGCAGGAAGCGATCGGCTTCCTCGGTATCAGCATTCCCCTGCAGAGCCCGTCGCAAACAGATCACATACCCAGAGATCAATGAGGCCAATTCGTCGCCGCCATCAGTGTACTCGGTCCCGATTCTTACCAGGTTTCGACTCGAATTGATCAACTGCCCCCAGTGTGAGCGACCTTCCCAGTAACGATTATTGGAAGCGTTCATTCGGAAGACGATCAGAAATCCCAGGAGCGATCCGAGTACTGCGTGGCTGGTTGGATCCAGTCCTGAAAACGATTTAATCCAGCCCAGATGCGCACCAGCTTCATAGAGGGATTGAATCCCTGCCGCAAACAGCGTCAGCATGGCAATTCGCAACGATGCCTTCTGAAGTGCTGTCCCTCGGAACGAAAAAACGGTCTGCCGCCAGTTGTATCGATCGTAGTAAATCATCAATCACTCTGTTTAAGTCGCTGTGAAGTTCGCGAGCATTAACGCTCAAAAAAATGGCTACGTTCTGTACGGGGCTTCATGAACTTCGAATTCGAAGTTTCATCGGCTACCACGTTGCAAAACTTTGAACAGAACGCAAACACCGTGCCACCGTAAGATTACGAATCGAGAATGTCGATTCAGAGCTTTGAGGTCGTCGAATCTTCCCATGCAAAACAACCCGGAATCAGGTTGTGACGACACCTTCCTAATAATTAGCGTCGAGTACTCGACGCCATTCCTCAAGGCTTTTTGCTGCGGCAAATGCGTTTCGTACGACATCCGGCTGCGGGTGAAGACGGGCGAACTTCAGGCCGAACGCCCTCATCGTCGAACAGGTTTGAGCATCGGTTTTGAATTGCAGGCTCAGTTCGCACTGCATCAGAAGTACGCGCCGCTGCTCCAGCAGATCGGGGATCATGGCGGGAAGGCCGTTTGCCAGATCACGTACCTGCTGAAAGATCCATGGATTTCCGATGGCTCCGCGGGCCACTGAAACCCCATCCACTCCCGTGCGCCGGAGCATGTCCAGACAGGACTGAGCCGTGAACAGATCGCCACTTCCGAGGATTGTCCGATCCCCGGCATACAATTTCACGTCGCGGAGGAATTCCCAATTGCTGGGACCGACGTATTTTTGCTCGACAGTCCGACCGTGGACGGTAATTGCGGCAACTCCGCGGCTGAACGCGCCATCCATAATCTGAAAGAATCGGGCACGACTTTCCTGAGAATCATCGATGCCACGACGCATTTTCAGCGTGACGGGGATTTGCGGTGGGACTGCCTCGCGAACGCGATCAACGATTTCCAGCGCCACGGACGGCTGGCTCAGGTGATATCCACCGCGGCACCCTCCGACAGCCGATTTGACGGGACATCCGAAATTGATGTCGATGATGTCAAAGCCCGCCTCGACCAGTCGCGTGGCTGCGGGGCCAAATTCTTTGGGGTCGGAACCCATCAATTGTCCCCCGACCGGGTGCTCTTCGTCAGTTAACTGCAGGTGGTGCTGAGTGCGTCGGCGATTCTTTAACTCCAGCACAAACCGGTCGATCATGACTTCGGCCAGGGTGTACGGTGCTCCCAACCGCCTGGCCACGATTCGCATCGCGCCATCGCTGTAGCCGCTGAGGGCTGCCTGTACGGCAGGAAATCCGATTTCGACGTTTCCAATCCTGAGCGGGCGAACGCGAAACATTTGCGGATCAGGTTCGGGGAGATTCCACAGAGGGGTTGGAAGCAGGTCCGGGTTTGAGGTGGCATTTGTCATGCGAACGATTCTGGCGAAAATTGGTGCCCATGAAAATGCCGATTGACTGCAGATTGGAAACATCCTGCTTGACCCGCGTTCTCTGACAGTCCTATATTCATGGTAAGGAACAATCGTTTCCAGTCGAAGCGATTGTAGGGGTTGTCCGGGAAAGATTGGGGACGCAAGTCTCAATTCGACGGAATCTTCGACCAACATTGATGTTGGTGCCAGACTTCAGGTCGATTCGCCTGTGGTGGGGCGAGTTGTCGGTCGATAAAAACGCCAGGTGTTCCAACTTATGCGATCGAGGTACGTGTCATGCACGTGATGGGAAAAGTCGCCGTCTGGCTAGTGGTCATTGCGGCCGCCGCATCGACCGTATTGACAGCCAAACTGGTTCAAGTCCGAAACAGTTGGACAAAGAAGTCTCGCGCCTATCAGCAGCAGTATCAGGAACTGCAGCCCAAGATCGCAGAATTGACCGACCAGGTTGCGGTCCTGGAAGCGGACTATTTCCGCTCCAAGCAAATGTGGGGTGTGTACTGGAACAATGTTCCGACGACCATTTCGCGACCTGGCGACGGGATCGTCGATATTTCGATCGGAACCAACGAAGGGCTGGCCCCCAAACAGTACCTGTACGGATTTGAAATCCTGCCTGAGGGCGTGGTCTACCGAGGCGACTTTACGGTGGAATCGGCGAACGCCCAGCAATCTCGCTTGAAACCAAATTGGAAAGTGAATCTGGAAGACGTCCAGAAATGGGCTCCGAATGGAACTTGGCGCTGGCGAGCCATGCTTCCAACAGCCTACCAACCGAATTTCGATCAACAGACATATGCGATTGGAGTTGCGGAAGACAAACTGGTCGAACGTCGTGCAAAATTGGCGACCGAAACAAAGCTCGAGACCGAAGCGCAGGCACAGCTTGCAGTGCGTGAGGCGGAACTTATCGGCGGCGATCAACTCTCGAAAGACCCGCAAGTGGACGCCGAATATCGCGAAGGCCTGGTGGCTGCAGTCGAACAGACCGAAGAACTGAGGAATCAGATTCTGCGAGCCAACGATGATCTGCGTCGCCGGTTGCGAAAAGCTCAGAATGGTGTTGAAAAGTTGAAAACGGACAATTTGGAAATCACACGTAAGCTGCCTCAGCCACCCACCACCGTCGGATCTGCCAAGGACTGAGTTTCCTGGATCAGGCCGAATTTGTTCGCTCGCATCGCGTAGTGTTTTCGCCATGTCGAGATTGTCGCCGTGCCAATGCGGTCCCCTCCGCATCGTACGGCGTTTCCATTGGAATTCCTCAATCACCTGGATGTGAATGATGGGCTTCGACGACCGTGATTACTCCCAGGAAGAGAGTTGGGCTGCCTCAGCTCAACCGGACAACGTTGTCACCAAATGGTTTGTGATCCTGACAGTGATCGTGTTTGCGATGGGGGCCCTGACGGTTTCTGGTGCCGCTGGGTCATCGATCGTCTTTGAATCTCTCGCGCTCAAAGCGATCGATGTGATGCACGGACAGGTCTGGCGGCTGTTCACGTTTGCCATCAGCCATCACCCCAATGATATTTTCGGAATTGTCTTCAGCCTGTTGATCATCTGGCAGATCGGATCTCAACTGGAGCGGATGTATGGTTCGAACGAAATGCTCGTCTTCTATCCGGCGATGGCTTTATTCGTCGGGGCGGTCTTTACCGCATGGGGATTCATCGTTCCCTTGGCCATGCCACTGGGAGGTTCCGCATTCATCGCGCTTGGTGTATTGACGCTCTACGCGACTCATTATCCCAGGATGGAAGTCTACATTCTTCCGTTGATTTCTGTTCAGCTCCGTTTTCTCGTGGCAATTTATGCGCTATTTGGGCTCTACCCTGCGTTGAGGATCGTTCAAGCCGGAGGCGGCGTGATCGGACTGGCCTACGCTTCACCAGTTCTAAGCGTAGTGTTTTCTCTGGCATATCGACACTTTCACTGGCATCTGGCTGCAATCACTGGCATCTTCAATCTCTCCCGTTGGAAGCGAGCGTGGCGCAATCGCGTTGCCCGAAGTCGACTGCGTGTGTACAACCCGACGATGGAGGTCGACAAACTGGATACGAAAGTCGATGCAATTCTGATCAAGATCCATGAACAGGGTTCAGAGAGCTTGACCGAGGAGGAACGTGCGATCCTGGTCAAAGCGAGCGAACGCGCCAAAAACCGCATTTCGTAAGACGACTACTTGGGATTCGATTTGAATTCGACGCGATAGGTTTTGCCCGGATCACAGATTCGCGGATTGGGAATCAGCACGAAGTTGTCGGTGATCAGCGGCCCCAGTTCTTTCCCGTGGGTGATTTCCACGTTCTGAATACGCTTCGGCAGGAACTGCACAAACGGCCGCCAACCTCGTTGCGACCCATTCTTGTTGATTGGCTCGAACGACTTTTCTCCGTCCAGCGGCTTGATCTCGAGAGCGAAACTTCCCGGCGCAACTTCAGTCAAAGTTTGCTCATACGCCAACTTTCCAGGTGCCATCTTCGCGTTCCAGGCCGGATCGCCGTACAGCGCGACGACGTCCCGGTCATGCAGCAATCCGATCCCATCTTGAATTGTCAGTCCGGCCTTCTTCGCGGCATCCGATAACTCGAACTTCAGGCGGGCCGTTGTCCCCGGCGGCGTATCCAGCCTGGCGATGTCTGGAAAGTTGGTCTCCAACCGCTCAATAAGGGCCTGCTGATTGGCAAAAAAGGCCTCTGCAAACGTGTACCTTCCAGGCTGTTCGACAAAGTAATCCAGGCAGCCCCAGCCACCATATCCGTACCACGTCAGGACGGTATATCCAATCATCTGACGTACGCCTGCACTCTTCATGAATGCCAGGGCCATCGCATCGGGGCCATCAATGTGCCCCATCAGGCAGTTTCCAATTGGCAAAAAGACCTTTGGATTCGGAGAGACGATCGGGAATTTCCGCCCTTTCGTGTCGACACCGAACAAGTCGCCTCCCTTGGACTGAAAATATCCGTTGCGGTAGCGAAAACCAATCTGCCAGTCGCGTTCGGTCGCGTGTCCGGAAGTCACAAACAGGTCTGCTTTATACTCTGAGAGCGACTCAGCCAGAGCCGCAGTTGTGTCACTTGGACCACGTGATTGCGTCGCTTCGCCACCGGGTACCTTCTTGACCATGCGATTCTGTTCGAGTTCGCAGTACCAGACACCTTCAGTGACGCGGTCCATCGCCAGTTCCGTCCCTGAAGCAACTCGCTTGATCACCAGTGGTTCACGCTCCCTGGCGATTTCCAGAGCGTTGGCGGCATCGTAGCCCGTCAGAATCCCCCACAGGACGTCGGTATAAGGATCGTCATCCAGTTTGCGAGTCAAACGATGAACGTCAGCGACCATCTGACGCGTCGCTTCTTTGCTCGTGGCAACAAAGCAGGCGTACTTGGGAAACGCTGCTCGCAAACCGGGTAGTGCCTCGGCAACCTGCTTCTCATAGACCAACACCTGCGCGTGGTGCTTTTTGACCAGTTCGCCAATGACTTGATTCCAATCTGGATCGGCTTTGGTCGCCTGCGAAACGACAACCACGTAATCCACTGCCATCGCCTCAACGGCAAAAGCTGCGCAAGCACAGAACAGAGCCAGTCGAGTGGCGATTTTCGAAAAAAACATCGGCACATCCCAGATAAGGGGGGGAGTTTGGCAGGAAATGGCCGCAGTCTACGACAGCCATCACATCGTATCAATCGGGGCAGATATACAACGTGCTTGCCCGTGAATCGAGCGTTTGGTGTCTCGACGTATTTCTGGAATCCAGCCTTACGGAAACTCTATGGGACTATCCTCATGGGCTTACACCGTATGGCATTGTTGCACGCCAATTGCGTTACGCCACAATCCCCAAGTTGGGCTGACTTTTCGGGTCAGGATGAATCACCGCGTCGACCCGGCTTAGACTGTTGTAGCAGTGACCGGATTTCCGACAAAAGTGTCAGATCTTCGAAAGCTGTCCTCCTGAACGGATGTAACTGACATGCGGCGCATTCGAGACAATGTAGGCCGATCCTTAACAGATCCGGTGCTCAACGGCACTCCGGTGGCAATTCCTGCCGAATACCCCCGAAGAGGTCGTAAAGTCAGGTGATTGCCATTCCCAACCGTCATCTTGAGTGATCGCAGCGATCTGTTCGAAAGTTGCTCAACCAGAATGACGGACGTGAATGGTTGATAGTGGTGTTTAAGAATTGGTTGAGACCGCGCTGGCTCTCATTGATCTGCAACTCGAAGACTGCCATTCGAAAGCTTCGTGGAGGAATTGTGCGTCGAACCACAAGACTGCTCCGGTTGAGCTCGGGAATTTTCTCAACCGCCGCGGCAATTGTCTGCTGGTCATCAGCGACTATTGCGCAACAGCCTGCTCTACCAACTCCGCCACGTGTAACGGCTGTTGGCACTACGCCAGCATCGCCGGTAGCAACGCCGTCCTTGCCAAGTCTGCCGAAAGCCGGTTCGCCTACGCTGGGTGGTGCTGCAAACGCAATCCCCTCACCTGTCGTATCAAACGCATCCACTCCAGGCGCAGCACCCGCGAAAGGTGTTACAGCAACCCCGGTTACAACAACCGTTACCGCCCCAGCGACTGTAGATCCGTTTCTCGCGCAGTTAGACCTGGCAATTGAGGTTAGCAGTCGCCGTTACCTGACGGCCAATGCACACTCTCCCTGGCAGATCTTCCACGGGTTGCTGGCACTCAAACAAAGCTTTCAACTGAATCTGAATGGTCAAAAGGTGAATGCGATCGAATGGATCGCTTCCAGCGAGCCGAGATTCGATAACCAACCACTGCTGATGAAGACGCCGCACGGTGGGAAGTTCCACCCTTTCACGCGACCCTACGCGTTTGAAGGTCATCCTGCTCAGTTTCTGGCCTTGCTGTCACAGTCGGACTTGCCAGTGACGTATGCCTTCAAGGTCGGAACTGAACAGATCACCATTGGTGGGATTATCAACAACACCATGAAAGAGGTGAACAATAAAGAGGAAGTCACCTGGGTCCTGTGGGCACTTCAACATTACCTAAAGCCTGATGCCCAGTGGTTGAATCAGCACAACGAGCAGTGGAGTATCGAACGACTGGTTCAGATCGAAACGGCCGCAGCAGTTGTCGGGGCACCCTGCGGAGGAAATCACCGCCTCTTTGCACTGACTCGGACTCGCGATAAACATCTGAAACAAGGCGGAAAGCTCGTTGGCGTCTGGGCACAGGCCGACTACAAGATTCGTCAGCATATTGAAATCGCCCGCTCAATGCAGAACTACGACGGCACCTTCTCTGCCAAGTTCTACGAAACGTCGGGGCATACGACCGATTTGAATTCGCGATTCAACACCACTGGCCATACGATGGAGTTTCTGTCGATTGGTCTGCCAAACGAGCGATTGAATGAGCAGTGGGTCCGCAACGCGGTCTTTGCGCTGAGCAATGATCTGGTCGCCAATCGTCAACGCGTTATTGATTGCGGTCCGCTCTATCACACTTTGAATTCGCTGATCATTTATCGGGATCGCCTGCGGCAATTGCAAAAGCCGGTCGAGCCAACGCCGACTGTTCCGCCACAGATTGCTGATGCAGGTGTGAAGCCAATGACGCCGCCCAATCCTGTGCCAGCCTCAGTCGACCCGAGCATCGCCTCCAATCCATCAGCGGCGAAGTTGCCGATGCCAGAAAAGCCGGCGGCCTCTCCGATCCCGGAAACCGTTGTTGAAGCCAAGCCTGTAGATGCCACCAAGCCGTCAACCAAGGATCAACCCAGCGAAGAAGCGTTGAATGAGTTGAAGCTTGATGGAGAATCACGCGAACGACTAAATGCTCTCACCGCCAAGCGAACTGCCCCCGCACAGGTACCACAAGACCAGTCCGCTCGTCCGCTTGAAACAACCGGTCAACCCGTATTGCAAGAATCCGATGAACCGGTTTCGGCGCTGACACCTGAAAACGGCGACTGATAAGGCGTGCCAGATTGGATTCGAATCGGGGTGATTTGAGTATTTGATCGAGACGCTGAACGGCCCCCCTTGGGGCCGTTCTTCATTGAGTGAACTCCCGTTTTTCACGAACCAAATTGTGATGCCAGTGAATTGAATATTTTCTCGCGTCACATGTCGCAGAAGACATGGAATTTGATAACGTATTGAGTGGCACGGTGGGGCTTATTTTGGGGGTTGATGACGGAGCCCAGGCGAGAATCGCTGCAACTTTGCACCGAAGTCCACAAAGATTAGAAACGCAGAGGACGCTGAGCATAGGCAGCAGATGGCGATCACCACTTGCCTGACCTCTGTGTCCTCCACGATCTGTGCGTTTCTAAAACAAATCGGTGCAGAGGTCGTAGAGATCGCGACTCAACCCAAGACTGGTCGCGGCGACGGACTCCTTCTGTCAAATAGCAGGCTTCGCAGGTAATGACATGCAAGATTACGAAAAGCTCGGTCAGTTCTACCTCGGCAAGCGATTCGATCCCGAGACTCGGCGTCCCACGGATGACTTGCTCCTGTACGACGCCAAAGATCTGACGACCCATGCAGTCTGCGTCGGGATGACGGGCAGCGGCAAGACGGGGCTTTGCCTTGCTTTGTTGGAAGAAGCGGCCATTGATGGAATTCCGTCGATCTGTATTGATCCCAAGGGGGATTTGGGAAACCTTCTGCTGGCATTCCCAGAGCTAAAACCTGCGGACTTTCGGCCCTGGATCGAACCGTCCGATGCGGCGCGGGCCGGAATGACTCCGGATGAATACTCCGCAAAGATGGCTACTGTCTGGAAGGATGGCCTGGCTGCCTGGGGGCAACCTCCCGAGCGAATCGCCCGTTATCGGGATGCTGTTGACCTCTCGATTTATACACCCGCGAGCAATGCAGGATTACCGCTGACGGTGATGCGATCCTTCGCCCCCCCCGGAGCAGCGACGATCAACAATTCGGAAGCGATGCGAGAGCGGGTCACTGCCGCCGCTTCGGGACTGCTGGCATTGCTTGGAATCGAAAGCGATTCACTGCAAAGTCGCGAGCATATTCTGCTGGCGACGATTTTTGACCGCAACTGGCGTGACGGCAAGGAAGTCGAACTTGGAACCTTGATTCGACTCATTCAAAAGCCGGGATTCGATAAAGTTGGCTTCATGGATCTGGAGAGCTTTTTCCCCTCTAAAGATCGATTTGCATTTGCGATGTCATTGAACAACCTGGTTGCCTCTCCCGGCTTTCAGGCGTGGATGGAAGGAGAATCGCTCGATATCCAGCGATTGCTGTATACGCCGGAAGGAAAGCCGCGGCTGACCATCATTTCGATTGCACATTTGTCCGACAGCGAGCGAATGTTTTTTGTGACAATTCTGCTGAATGAGATGATCTCGTGGATGCGGAATCAGTCGGGGACATCCAGCCTGCGGGCATTACTCTACATGGATGAAGTCTTCGGGTATTTTCCGCCGACAGCCAACCCGCCGTCAAAAACACCAATGCTGACCCTGATGAAGCAGGCGCGTGCGTTTGGTCTCGGTGTCGTGCTGGCCACGCAGAATCCCGTCGACATCGACTACAAAGGCCTGTCGAACGCGGGGACATGGTTCCTGGGCCGATTGCAGACGGAACGTGACAAGGCTCGGGTTCTGGATGGTCTGGAAGGTGCTTCCACGGCGGCCGGGACCAGTTTCGACCGTCCGAAAATGGAAAAGATCCTCGCTGGTCTGGGGAACCGTGTGTTCCTGATGAACAATGTTCATGAAGATGCACCCGTGGTTTTTCAATCTCGCTGGGCATTGTCCTTTCTGCGTGGCCCGATCAGCCGCGACCAGATCGGGCTGTTGATGCGAGAGAAAAAGCTGCTGCAGCCGGTGTCGAGTCCCACGATAGCCCGCGTGAATGACTCCGATGCAGGTCTGCATCCGGTTCTTCCCCCTGGAATCAATGAGACCTTTGTCGTTCGCCGTGGCTCTTTAATCGAAAATTCGAAGCTGCTGTATCGGCCTGGCCTGCTCGCTTCCGTTCGTGTCCGATTCACCCAGTCGAGCCAGGGAATAGACGACATCCGCGATCTCGTAGTCTTCGTCTCCGCCGCATCGACGATTAACGCAACGGTCTGGGATGACGCCGAGATTTCGACAGAGATCTCGCTCGATCAGGAAATTCACGGAGAAGACGATGCAGGATTCTCAACTCTGCCTGCAGAATTGAGTCGCGCGAAGACCTACACCGAATTGCAGTCGGCATTGAAAGACCATTTGTATCGAACGCAGAAACTGCAATTGTGGAAGTGTTCGGAGTTGAAAGAAGTTTCCAGGCCGGGTGAGACCGAAGGGGATTTCCGGGCTCGAATCACTCACGGCGTTCGCGAAGGCCGCGACCTGCAGGTGGAAAAATTGCGAGCCAGGTTCGCTCCCAAATTGACGGTCCTTCAGGAGCGGCTGCGGAAAGCCTACCAGACGGTAGAAAAGCAGAAAGCGCAGGCCAGCCAGCAGACGATGACTGCGGCAGTCAATTTGGGAACAACGATTCTGGGTGCAATCCTCGGCCGAAAGCTGACCACGACGTCAAATATCAGCAAAGCCGCTACGACCATTCGAAGTGCTGGACGGGTCTCCAGCGAGCGACAGGACGTCGCTCAGGCGGAAGAGACTGTCGAAGCGATTCAGCAACGAATTGATGAGCTCAACGCTCAATTCCAGACGGAAGCCGACGCATTGATTGCCGGGGCAGAACCTGAAAGTGTCGTGCTTGAAGAAGTCAGTGTTGTTCCCAAGAAAACTGACGTGACTGTGATTCAATTGGCGCTGTGCTGGACACCATGGACAGTTGACGCGCAGGGAACTGCCGCACAAGCCTGGTAACATCTGTTTGCCGAATTATCCATTTGTCGCAGGCAGGGGCTTTGCTGTTTCGATGGCATTAAAGATTTCTGCGTGAACACGATCTTGTTCGCGATCAATCTGGTCGGGCGTTGCTCCAAGGTCGCGTAACATGGCCAACGCCATCGCCAGAGCAACCTCTCCTTCGCCTGAGAAGACGCGGGAAGCCCCTGCACTGAGCAATGGAGCGACGTCGCGTAGATAGTTCGATCGAACCAGAATTTGAATGCCGGGGTTGAGTTCACGAGCATTGCGGATCAATTCTTCGGTCCCGGCAATCCCTGCGGTACTCAGGATCAGGGTCCCAGCGCGATCCACTCCTGCATTTCGCAATGTCTCCGAATGTATGATATCTCCGTAAACAGCCTCGATCCCTTCTTTACGAAGCAAACGGACGGTCGCCAGATTCAATTCAATCACACAGGGTTCGATTTCAAACTGGCGTAACAGTCGGCAGATCGTCCGTCCGACGGGGCCATATCCCGCGACGATGGCACGATGACGCGGTGTTGCGGTTGGTTCAGCAGGGGAAATCGGACTGGCCGATTCCGGTAGCACCACGACTCTGCTGTTCAGCCAGCGCCACAGGCGAGGCCACTTCATCACATAGGCTTCCAGTGGCCCAACGAATTTATACAACAGCGGATTCAGCGAGATGGTCGCAATGGCCGTGGCCACCAACGCGTTCATCGCCTGCTGGTTAAAGATTTTGAGTTCCATTCCGACCGCCCCCAGAATGAAAGAAAACTCACCGATTTGCGCGAGGGCAAATGCCACGGCAAATGCCACCCGGACCGGATACCCCAGGAACAAGACAATCCCGACCGCAGCCAGCGGCTTTCCAATGATCACGATGGCGAGTGTCACCAGTGCAATCCATGGGGACGCCAGGATTGCTGCCGGATCGAACAACATTCCTATGGAAACGAAAAACAGCACCGCAAACGCATCTCGCATCGGCAACGCATCTGTGGCGGCTCGCAGGCTGAATTCGGATCGCCCGACGATCATGCCCGCCAGAAATGCACCCAAGGCCATCGAGACTCCAAACAGTCTTGCAGAACCGACGGCAATTCCCAAAGCCATCACGAGGACGCTCAGCGTAAAAAGTTCGCGCGAACGAGTGGCGGCAATTTTTCCAAGAATGGTTGGGATGAGACGATCACCGACGACAAAGGTCATCGCAATTAAAACGCTGATCTTGATGGCCGCAAATAGCAGACCGAGTAACACAGCGGATGTTCCACCGGCGTTTTCTCCATAGATCGCAGGCAGCATCACCAGTACAACGACGGTGAACAAGTCTTCGACGATCAGCCACCCGACAGCAATGTGCCCCACGCGTGTATGCATCTCGTTGTTGTCTGCGAGAACACGCATCAGAACGACAGTGCTGGCCACAGAAATTGCCAGGCCGAAAACGATCCCTGTCCCGAGACTGAATCCCAGCCAGAGGCTGGCAAGCAGCCCAAGCAATGTTGCAACGATGCTTTGCCCGATCGCGCCGGGAATGGCGATTCGCCGAACCGCCAGCAGGTCACTCAAATGGAAATGAAGACCGACGCCGAACATCAACAGAATGACCCCAATTTCAGCCAGTTGTTCAGCCAGTTCTGAGTTGGCAACAAAGCCTGGAGTATTGGGTCCAACCAGGAATCCCGCCAACAGATATCCGACAATTGGTGACAAGCCAATTCGATGAGTCACGTACCCCATCATCAAGGCTGCCGCCAGTCCGCCAGTCAACGTCGAGATCAGGTCGAGACTGTTATGCACCGTTCCTCCATGAACGAAAACAGGCTCGCCAAAGGCGAGCCTGTCATAATTCGATGAGTTCTAAAATTATCGCTATTTTGTGGCCGCAGCTCGCAATGTTCGTGGCTCTTCGACCACTGGGTCTTTCTTGCGGGTTTCTGCTCGCTCGACAGCAGTAGCCAGCAACTGTTGCGCCCCCATCAATTGGTCTTGAGTGAAGTAAGGGGTCGGTTCCTGCCCACCACCGAGGTGATTCACCGATTTTGCCGCCAATTGCTGCCATGTCATTTTGTCGGAAATCGTCCAAGCTGCCGCCTGAGCCGCTTGGGAATCTACTTTTCCACTGCTGATGTTGGAGAGCAATTCGTACAGCACGGGGTCTTTGCTGACTCGTGAAACCGGCATCAGGCGATAGCGATTGGCCGCTGTTGGCTCTGGACGTCCGTGCTGCAGGCAGACGGAGTTGAATTTGACCGCAATGATGCGTTCCGGTGGAACCGAGAAGAATCCACCACCGCCACCCATGCCGCCGCCGCCCATGCCTCCCATGCCGCCCATACC
>JBAWWJ010000123.1:0-23473 GCA_037146815.1 Planctomycetota bacterium | reverse complement strand
CTTTTTTCACGTTCTTTCCGAACTCCGCTAAACAGGTTCGCTTACTTGAGGGCTAATCTTGTGATTGGGCTGGTTATCAACTGGTGTCACGTTGTCTCAAAACATATCAGCCGGAACGCGTAAGCTTCCGGTTCGCAACGAGCCAACAACGACGACCATTCCGGCGATTCCAGACAGAGGATCTTTGACGATGACAAATGTTTCCGGCGAATATCGTGAAGGGACACATAGTCAGTTCTTCAGGCTTCCGTCTGGGCGGCTATGTGACAAAAACACAATGGAAACAAGGATCAGGTCCCAAGTCATCCCATTGCTGCTGGCCTGTGTGCTGGTGTTGTCAATGTTTGGCAGTGCCAGTGCAACGCAGGTAACGCCCGGTTCACGCCCGAACATCGTGCTGATTTTCATTGACGATCTGGGTTATGGAGATATCGGCCCCTACGGCTCCACGAAGAACCGTACACCGCATCTGGACCGGATGGCCCGCGAAGGAATGAAGCTGACCAGTTTCTATGCGGCACCCGTCTGTTCCGTTTCACGAGCCCAAGTGATGACGGGCTGCTACGGCGTGCGTGTTTCGATCCCTGGAGTCTTCTTTCCTGCAGGTCGCCATGGGATCAATGCTGACGAACATACGGTTGCAGAACTGTTGAAGGATCAGGGATATGCCACGATGTGCATCGGTAAATGGCATCTCGGTGATCAGCCACCATTTCTGCCGACGCGACACGGGTTCGATCACTACTTTGGCATTCCTTATTCCAACGACATG
Organism: Planctomycetota bacterium; assembly: GCA_037146815.1. GTDB lineage: Bacteria > Planctomycetota > Planctomycetia > Planctomycetales > Planctomycetaceae > Schlesneria. The sequence continues at coordinate 22,701 of JBAWWJ010000123.1, read as the reverse complement.
AACAAGCCAGCCGCAAGCACTGGCCAACCGGTGGTTCCGCTGCTGCAAGACGAAAAGGTCGTTGATCTGCTCGATGGAACAGGACAAAACGGGGTGACCGCCCGCTATACCGCGGAAGCAGTAAAATTCATTCGTGACCATCAAGAAAAGCCGTTCTTCTTGTATTTCCCACATACGGCCGTCCATACGCCGCTTCATCCCGGCGATAACTTTCGAGGGAAGTCGGCGAACGGAAACTTTGGGGACTGGGTCGAAGAAGTCGACTGGAGTGTCGGTCGAGTGCTGGATTCCATCCGCGAATTGAAACTTTCAGAGCGGACGCTGGTGATGTTCACCAGCGACAATGGTCCCTGGTTGACTCAGGGAAAGAACGGCGGCGAAGCAGGACCGTTGCGCGGCGGAAAAGGAAGTACGTGGGAAGGGGGCATGCGCGAGCCGACTATCGCCTGGTGGCCAGGCAAGATCGCCCCGGGTTCAGCAAGTGATGCCGTCGCAGGGAACATCGATTTCCTTCCCACATTTGTCTCGTTGGCTGGGGGGAAAGTCCCGACCGATCGCAAGATCGACGGTCGCGATTTTTCGCCGCTGTTGCTGGGAACGTCAAAACAATCGCAGCGCGACGCTCACTATTACTATCACGGAAATAAACTGGAGGCCGTCCGATCGGGTCCGTGGAAGCTGGCGCTGGGGCCTCAAGGAGAAGGTCGCGGCAAAAACGGAGATGCCCCGGATGCGACTGCGCCCGGAGTACGCCTCTATCACTTGGATCAGGAAATCGGCGAACGAACCAATCTGGCGAAGGAGCACCCCGAAATCGTCAGCCGACTGCAAAAACTCGCCGACGCGATGGCCGCTGAACTTGGGAATGGTAAACCTGGACCGGCGTGTCGCCCTGCCGGGGAAGTGGACCAGCCCACGCTTCTTTATGCTGGAAAAGTGACTGAACAAACTGGCGCTGCTGCGAAGCCCGTCGATCTGCAAAAGCTGAAACTCGGCGAGACCCTTGATGCTTCATTGGCACCACAAATTGCCAATCGGTCATTCACGATCACGTGCGATGTCCAGCCGGAAGGACAAAACGGAGTCATCGTGGCTCACGGTGGCAAGTCGTTCGGTTATTCATTGGCTCTCGTCCAGGGCCAACTCTGGTTCAGCGTTAGAACGCGCGCTGATTCCATTGCCACAATTAAGTCTGACAGGATTCCAGAGGGCCGGATTGAGATCGAAGCCGCTTTGGCCAAAGACGGTGTCATGACGATAATGATCAATGGAAAGCCCGCCGCCAAGGGGCAGTCGCCAGGTTTAATTCCGCGGCAACCCCAGGAAAATTTCTGCGTCGGCCATGACGATGCCAATCCGGTGAATGACGAAGGTGGTACGGCACGTTTCAAAGGAACATTGGGGAAGCTGCTGGTAAAAGACAACGACGTGAATTGAAATTGGCGTGCCATTAATCAATAGCCTGGTACGTTGTCAGGCCCTAATTTTGCGGTTGGGTCGACGAGGCTGAACTGGGGTGGACTGAGGCTTTGAGAAGGAAGCCCCGGGGTTTGCGAAGACGCATATCCGCGTGTAAAAATCTTGGATCTCTTGAAAACTGACAACGCATGCCGATTGACCGCTCATATCGACGCCTGACGCTTTTGATCCTGGCCGTGATGGGATCATTCACCGCATATCTCGGCGCTCAAGAAGACGTCGCTCCTGCGGTCCAATCGGCTGGATCGGCTGATGACAGTCGTCCCGTGATTGAGTCTCCCCTGACCGAATCGGATCGTGAGCACTGGGCGTTTCGACCTGTTCTCCGCGTGCTGCCACCTGACGTGAATGACAGTTCGTGGCCGCGTCATAGCATCGATCGTTTCATTCTGGCTCGAATTGAGCAGGCTAAACTCACGCCGACTCCTGAGGCCGATCGCTCGGTCTTTTTGCGACGATTGTCGCTGGATCTGACAGGTCTTCCCCCTACACTTGCCGAACTGGACGCATTCGAAGCTGATATGGCTCCAGATGCATGGGATAAGCAAGTCGACCGTTTGCTGGCTTCATCCGCTTATGGCGAACGCTGGAGTCAGCACTGGCTCGATCTCGCACGATTCGCCGAGACCGATGGGTTTGAACATGACAAGATTCGGACCGAATCGTGGAAGTATCGCGACTGGGTGATTTCGGCGTTGAACCAGAATTTGCCGTACGACCAGTTCATCAGAGAACAGATCGCGGGAGATCTGGACTCGCTGGGCGTTGCCACGATGTTCTGCCTGTCCGGACCAGACATGCCTGACCTGAATGATCAGGTCGAACGACGACACCTGCTGTTGAATGAGATGACTGGCACCGTCGGTTCCGTGCTTCTGGGCTTGCAGTTCGGATGTGCGGAATGTCACGACCACAAGTATGACCCGGTCAGCCAGAATGAGTTTTACAGGCTGCGGGCCGTCTTCGAATCGGCCGTGCCCGTTCTCAAGCGGGATGTGCCGGTTGCGATGCTTTCTCAGCAGAGCGATGTCATCAAGGCTCGATTCTGGGTTCGTGGCGATCATCGTCGTCCGGGACCCTTCGTTACACCCGCATTCCCGCGAATCGCCAGCCAATCCGACACCGGAGATTTGCCCCCTGACGAGATATCCCCCCGGACTGCACTCGCGCACTGGATGGTTCGTCCCGACAATCCACTGACCGCTCGCGTGTTTGTGAATCGGATCTGGAAGGCTCACTTTGGACGCGGCCTGTTTGATACCCCCAGCGATGTCGGTCTGCTCAACGCCGAACCAACACATCCTGAACTACTCGACTGGCTGGCAGACGACTTTTCGTCGAACGGCTGGGATATCAAGCGATTGCATCGCCACATCGTCTGTTCAGCAACGTACCGTCAGGCGAGTCGCGCGAATCAGGGTGATTCCAAATGGACTCATCGATTGCGAGTTGATCCCGACAACCTTCTTTACAGCCGCAGCCGCCGTCGCCGACTGGACGGTGAATCGCTGCGCGATGCGATGCTGCTGATGACGGGACTGCTGTCTGACGAACGCGGCGGCCCGGGCGTGATGCCTCCGTTGCCTGAAGAACTGGTCGGGACGCTGCTCAAGGGTCAGTGGACGGTCAGTCCTCGTACCCATGACCACGACCGGCGCAGCATTTACATTTTTGCCCGGCGAAACCTGCGTTACCCCTTGTTTGACATCTTCGACCGCCCCAGCGCCGATGGCAGTTGCGCCGCGCGAAACCGGTCGACGACGCCAACACAGTCCTTGCATCTGCTGAACAGCACCTTCACATTGCGAATCGCCCAGCACCTGGCGGGCGAGATTCTGCGGGAATCTCGCGATTCTAAGAGACAGATCGATAACCTCTATCGTCGAACTTTTGCTCGGCATCCAACTGCTGCGGAAACAGAACGGATGGTTCGATTCGTTGAACAGGAATCTCAACGAAACGCTCAGGATCGGCCCATGACAGAACTGGCTCTGCCGATCGGATTGGAAACCACTGCCGATCCGGCAAAGGCAGCAGCCTGGGTCCAGGCCTGCCTTGCCATGCTGAATGCCAGCGAGATGATTTACGTCGACTGAACGGTCATCAATCGTGCGGACGCGAGCGATCAGTCGGGGGACCATGTGGAACCCACGAGACATTCAGTTCTGCGGCATCACGGACAGAATCGACACTCGGGGGAGCGTTGTTACCAAACTCAATCTTGGGTGGTTTCTGCTTCCGCCCGACTCGCAATACATTGCGATTGTCAGAACGGTCGCGCGAGGCGAGCCAGAAGCGCAGCCAGCGTTTGGAGAAATTCCTGTCGCGTGGAATCGACGACCAGATCATGATCACCACCACGCTACCAAACAGAGCCCCCCACAGCGCCAGATGGAATGCAGGATTCTCGACCGCAGCCAGAATGATGAACGCACAGCCAGCAGCGCCGATCAGCAGCACGACCGCAGTCGCCAGCCACAGCACAGCCTGCCGTCCCGGTTCTGGATTCCGTCGAATGGCCATGGCCCTCTCCTGACTCGCGTTTCTCGCCTGAACAATTCAGGGGAATTGTAACCCGTCCAGAAATAAAGATTGAAGTGACATCTCCGTTCGTCTTGACGCAATTGCAGGCAATCGCCGCAATCATGGCAGGCCGACCCGGAAATCGGATATGCTCTTGGGGAAGTGCCAAGCTCACCATTTTCCGTCCACTACAATACAGCCGAGTTTCCCGATGCGACTGATCGCCTGCCTGACATTCGTTCTTATGACTTCTACTGCCGGTGCAGCGGAATGGAAGCAGTTTCGTGGCCCGGATGGACAAGGGCATGCAGATGCGAGGAACCTTCCGCTGAAATGGAGCGAATCAGAGAATGTGCAGTGGAAGACCGCCATTCCGGGACGTGGCTGGTCCTCGCCAGTCCTGGAAGCAAACACCATCTGGATGACGACGGCCGTCGAAGAAATTCTTGCGGGGGAAGCCCTCGAAAAGGCTCGCAAGGAACGCTTGGGCGGGAATCCGATGTCGAAACAGCTGAGTCTGGTGGGCTCGGTTTCGCTCCGCGCGATCAGTGTCGATGCCACGACGGGAAAGCTGTTGACCGACGTTGAATTGATGCTGGTCAAGAATCCCCCCGCGATTCACACTCTCAATAGTTACGCTTCACCCACGCCGATTCTTGACGGAAATCTACTACTCTGTCATTTCGGTGAATTGGGAACGGCCTGCCTGGACACCTACACAGGTAAGGTGCTCTGGAAAGCGGTATTGCCGTCGACGCATGCGGTCGGTGCAGGAAGTTCACCGGTCGTACATGGTGATTTGTTCATCGTCCCCTGTGATGGGACAGACCTGCAATATGTCGTTGGCCTGAACAAGCGAACGGGTGAACAGGTCTGGAAGACAAAGCGTCCCGCAATGTCCGGAACGAACGGAGACTTCCACAAGTCCTATAGCACTCCGCTGGTGGCAACGGTTGCAGGCAAGAGCCAGGTGATCATTCCAGGGGCGCAATGGGTCGCCTCCTACGAACCCGAAACCGGTCGCGAGATCTGGCGAGTTCGCTATGGTGACGGGTTCTCTAACGTTCCCCGGCCGGTCGTGGTCAATAACCTGGTCTGTGTCTGCACCGGCTTCATGCAACCGCAACTGCTGGCGATTCGAATGGACGGTGAAGGAGATGTCACGGCGAGTCACATCGCGTGGAAGATTCCAAAATCGATCCCGACGATGCCGTCGCCGGTCGTTGTCGGTGATGAGATCTACTACGTGACCGATCAGGGGGTTGCGACCTGTGCCAACGCACAAAACGGCGAAGTCATCTGGACTCACCGTCTCGGCGGCAACTACTCCGCGTCGCCATTGGCGGCAGCGGGACGGATCTATTTCAGTAATCGTGAAGGTGATACCACCGTCATTCAGCCCGGCAAAGCGTATACGGAACTGGCCGTGAACAAACTGGAAGGCCAGCACATGGCATCCCCGGCTGTCCTGGAAGATGCTCTGCTGCTGCGGACCAATACTCACCTCTATCGCATTGCAAATCGGTAGATCGAGATCCTGCTCACCGGTTCCCGTGGATGACGGGAGTCGAGTTCTCTCCTGGCTACGGATATTTTTCGTCGTATGAAACTCAAGACGCTACCGGACGACTTTGAAGTTGAAGAGCTGAGTGATTTCAAGCTGGGGAATGGGCCGTTTGCGGTCTATCTGCTGACCAAGCGATCGCTGGGAACCCCCGAATCCATTACAGCCATTGCCGAGCGATGGAATCTGTCGCGTCGTCAGATCAGTTATGGAGGCTTGAAGGACAAGCATGCGGTGACGCGCCAGTGGATTACCATTCATCATGGCCCACGGCGCGATATGAAGCAGGAGCATTTTACGCTCGCCTATCAGGGACAGTCTGTTCGGGAATTCGGGCCTCACGACATCTCGGCCAATCGCTTTCGCATCGTCATGCGGAACCTGATGCGTGAAGAGACCGAGCGAATGCTGTTACTGAAAGAGGGTCTGGCTAAGAACGGGGTCCCGAATTATTTTGACGACCAGCGATTTGGATCGCTGGGAGAATCGGGAGAATTCATCGCCAAGCCCTGGTGCCTGGGTGACTACGAACGGGCTGTCTGGCTGGCTCTGGCGGAACCGAACCCACATGATCGTCCGGGGGACAAGGCTGAGAAGCAGACGATCCGCGACCATTGGGGACGCTGGATCGAATGCAAAGCGGCGTTGCCGAAATGTTCGCGTCGCAGCATCGTGACCTATTTGTGTGACCACCCGACTCGCTTTCGCGATGCCCTGGCGCTATTCCGACAAGACATGCGCAGCCTTTGGCTGGCGGCATTTCAGAGCGACCTGTGGAATCTGATGCTCTCGGCCTGGATCCAGGAACGAGTCGATCCTGCTCGGCTGTACAAAGTCGAACTCGCGACGGCCAATGTTCCGTTCTACAGCGAACTGACAGACAGCGAACACGCATCACTCTTGGAACCCGCGCTGCCGCTCCCTTCGGCCCGGTTGCATCTGGACCCCGGCCCGATTCTGTCGCTGTATGAATCGGTTCTGGCAGACGAGGGAATGTCATTACGTGAAGTGCGAGTCAAATACCCGCGCGACAGTTTCTTTTCGAAGGGAGAGCGATCGGCCATCGTGATCCCCAAAGATCTGAAGATGCATGCCGACGAAGACGATATCAATTCAGGACGACAGCGAGTCACGCTGCAATTCGTACTCCCTCGTGGAGCTTATGCCACAATTTTCGTAAAGCGACTCAGTTCTTCTACAACTCCGATCGAGGGATTTTCTGACGATTGACGCCGATCAACAGTTTCATATCCGCCTTGTCACCTTCAATGCAGGGTCTCACCAAACTGTATCATGGAATTCAGCAAGGAATGATAGCGTCGGAGCCAACACCTGAGATGGTGGCGTTTTTTGAACGCCGAACCAACGAACACATTACTCGAGTTCGCCGATGCCTGGCGATTATGGCAACTCTGACCCGATACGGTGACGAATTGAGCGAACGTGCAATGTGTCACGACACTTCCAAATTTGGGCCCCAGGAGCGGGTCCCGTATATATGGCTTACGGAATTCCATCGGTGTCGGCGGAATGGCGAGACGTTCGCATATCCCAAGGGGATGGAGGACCGAGTTCGCACAGCAATCGATCACCACATGACGACAAATCGGCACCATCCAGATTTTCATGCCGATCCAAACGACATGACAGATGTCGACCTCATCGAGATGGTGTGTGACTGGACTGCAATGTCGCAGGAATTCGGTCAAGATGGTGGTAGCGCCCGGGGATGGGCGGACAAGACAATCAGTCACTTGCAATTGAATGAGACTCGACGCAATTTCGTCTACGCGATGATCGACCTGCTTGATTCCAAACTCAAGACGGATGGATAGCGGTGGCAGGGGAACGTTATCAACGAGATTCACAGTTCAAGCGGGAAAGAAATGACATCGATAGGCGATGACGAACATGCCGTACCCGCAGTCATCGCATCGGATGATATCGGGCCACGTCGCTTATGGCTTCGCGTCGCGCTCGCAGATGGCGAAATCCGCTGTTCATTCCTGGTGCGACATGGTTCGTTCGAAGAGGAACGTACTTTTTATTTCTACCACAGCAACCACCGAGGATTGCTGCTGACACTGGTTGCCTGGTGGAAGGCGACGTTCTCAGGTCGTTCGCGACTGCCACTGACACCAGCCTGCATCCAAACGAGAACCGGCACGCGGCGTTCACGAATCTCATTGACGCCGCCGATTCCTTTGGACTTCACATTACATGTTTACGAGTCGCCGCAACTGGGCTTGCGTTCCATACTGACAGCGCTGAAGGTTGCGTGACAGCCACGGCCCATGGCACAGAGACCTGTCGGAATATAGAAGGTCTGTGAGTTTTCCGCCCTCAATCTCTTCGATTTCCCCGCAGAATCGTGCTGGGCTCGGAATTCGCTGACATCACGGACGAATCTGGGCGACGACCAGCACAAGATGGTTCGGCATGGAAAAAAGAGAGGGGTTCCAACTCACATTGGAACCCCTCTCGCATTTGTTCGTCACGCTGCTATCGATCAGGCAGCCGACTTGCCGGTTCGGCTTTCGCGATCAACCAGCCAGAACAGGACTGGGTTGGCGATGTAGATCGTGCTGTAGGCACCGGTCAGCACTCCGATGATCATCGAGAATGCGAAGCCGTGAATTCCTTCACCACCGAACACGTACAGGACGATCACGACGATGAACACCGTCAATGCGGTCAGGATCGTTCGTGACAACGTCTGATTCACGCTCAGGTTGATCATGTCATAGGTAATCTTGGGGCTCTTCCCCTTGATTTCACGAATACGGTCGAAGATCACGATCGTATCATTCAGTGAGTAACCGACGATCGTCAGCAAACAGGCGATCTGCCCCATGTTGATCTTGAAGTCTTCCAAGAACAGCAGGGAACCAATTGGCGTCTTGCTGAGATAGGCACCCAGGGCGATGCAGCCGAGTGTGACCAGCACGTCGTGCGCCAGCGCGGCGACTGCGGCATAACCGAAGTAGACCTTTTCAAACCGGAACCAGATATAGATCACGATCATGATCAAGCTGGCGACGATGGCCATCAAGGCCGCAGACTTGGTTTCGTTGGCGACGGACGTGTCGAACGCATTCACTTCTTCGAAGAGCGGTTGCTTGGCCAGCGTCGACTTGATGGTCGCCAAGGCACCGGTCACGTCAGCGACATCAACATCCTTGGAGAAGAGCACCGAAAACTCGGTGAACTTGGGACTGCCGCGACCGACCTTTTTCTCTTCCACAGCAGCCTTCGTCCCCTTGGACGACAGGAGTAACTGGACCGATTCGTATTTCAGCCGATCCCCTTCTCCCTTCAACTCAGACAACTGCTTTGCGAGGTAATCTGTGACAGTTGCTTCGGACAGTGCCCCGGTAAACGTCAACTCAGCCTGATGTCCCCCTTCAAATCGGGTCGTCTGGGAAGAAAGCTTGGTGGTGACCGCCCCCACTTTGAAGTCATCTAGAGAGACGCGTCGCATCGCGTATTTCTCGTCGGAAAACGCCTTGTTGATGCTGTCAGCCACCACGGTCTGATCTTGCTCGGTGGTACGGATGCGGAATCGAAGTCCGCCCGCACTTGAGGCCTCTTCACCACTCAACATCAATCGTTCCAGACTGACTCCGTTCGGGAAGACTTCTTCCAGATGCTTCCGGACATCGTCTGTCGCTTGTGGCTGGACGAATTCAAATGTCACCATGGTACCGCCGCTGAAGTCGATATCCATGTTTTGCGAGCCACGCACAAACAGGCTGATCATTCCGACACCAATCACCACGGCCGAGAAAATGTAAGCGGTCATGCGCTTGCTGAGGAAATCGATCTTGGTTTCACCCAGGAACTGCATCATCTTCAGAGTCGTGACCCAGCGTTTGCGTTCCACGATGTGGAAGAGGAGATGACCCATGTAGAGGCAGGTGAAGAGGCTGACCACCAGACCGATAAACAGTGACACGGCAAAACCGCGGATCAGATCGGTACCGATCAGGTACAGAATGACTGCCGTAATCAGTGTGGTGACGTTACTATCAACGATGGCTGCCAGAGCCTTGTCAAAACCATTCTGTATCGACATCCGCAACGTCACGCCGCGGGCCAGTTCTTCACGCATACGCTCGTAAATCAGCACGTTCGAGTCGACGGCCATACCAATCGTCAGCACGAGACCTGCGAGCCCTGGCAAAGTAAACGTGGCCGAGATGAACGCCATCGCGCCCACCACCAGGATCAGGTTCACTGCCAGGCAGAGGTCTGCGACCACACCGGCGACCATGTAGTAAATGAGCATGAATGCGAACACGGCAACGGCCGAGACGACAATCGCTCGGACGCCCTTTTCACGAACGTCAATACCCAGCAGCGGGCTGATCGTGAATTCGCTGACGGGGGTTTCTTTCAGCGGAACAGCCAGCGCACCGGCATTCAAAACGCCGACCAGATTGTCGATGTCTTTCTTTTTGAAATGGCCGGTAATCTGTCCGTGAGCACTGATGACACTGTTGATCGTCGGTGCAGACTTTACTTTTCCGTCGAGCAGAATCGCCAGCCGCTTTCGCGACTGGTCGGTCTTGTCAGGCAGATTGTCGCTCGTCAGCTTGTGGAACAGGGCTGCACCACGAGCGTTGAACGAGAAGGCGACAGCCAGTGAGCCGTTTTCGTCTGTCGTGGCGCGGGCGTTCGTCAGGTAGAAGCCGGTGACCGCTCGATCCGGGGGATCGTGCTTGATCAGGACTTGCAAGACTTTGACTTCCGCACCTGTCTGGGGATCGAAACGGGAAACCGTCCGATTACCGGCAGTGTTCCAGTTCTGGTCGCGTTCTGTTGGATCCGAGACATCATGCCAGGCGGCGATGATCTGACCTTCCGGCCGATATTCATTTTCGTTGTCGGGCAGTTTTGCAGCCTGATCGATCAACTGCTGGTCGTACCGGGGTTCGGCGACAATGCCGAATTCCAGGCTACCCAGCTTCACGATCAAAGATTTCTTCTGACGGACGAGGTCAGGATCGGCCCCGGGAATGATGACTTCGATACGATCGGTCCCCACCCGGCGGACGGCGACTTCTTCGGCCCCCGACGGATTAATACGTTTGGCGATCGCCTGCACCATCTTGTCGACGGTCTCTTTGTTAACAGTCTTTCCCTGCAGCTTGGCGGCTGCCATATCGATTTCATAGACGAGGTTCGTTCCCCCGGCGAGGTCGATCCCCAGGTGAATCGCATCCACCCAGGATTTTGCTTTCGGCAGCGGAGGCAGCTCGGGATCTCCGTCTTTCCGGTTCAATTCGGCCTTGGCACGGTCGGCCAAGAGCTTCGAATGTTCCATCCGGCCGGCGATTTCCATGTAAGCAAATGGTGCCAGAGCCATGAACAGGCTCATCAGCACCACGCTGATTCGGCCCGAGAGATCATTCAGGCGCAGCAGTCGTCCAATCAAATTGCCGAGCAAAAACGGCGCGATGAAGACGACGGCCAACACTCCCAAAATCAACCATCCATTGGCTCGGGGCGGATCAATTTCCGCTTGGAGCAGAAGAAGGCAGTGTCCAAATCCGTCCATTCGTGAGTTCCGTTCCCTAACGTTGTCTACGTTGTTCGTGAATTCCAACCACTGGAAATGTTGTGAAGGGCGTCAATCGCAGCCCTGTACCTTTGCCAGTGATCTGTCCAATGACAGTTGCCTGGCCCATGCAATATCTCAAATCACGTCGGTTTCGTTGTCGCTTCCGCCGGTTCGTCACCAAAAACTTCGGCGATTGCCGTTCGGCGAAACTTGATCCGTGTATTGTCGTCAACCTTCAATGTCACTTCCTTGCCATCCGTCGAGATATTAACGACAGAGCCAAGGATCCCCCCGATCGTCGCCACTCGATCATTCTTCTTCATGTTTTTCAACATCGATTCCCGACGCGCCTGATCGCGCCGCCGCGGAGCATCCATGAAGTAAAACAGGCCGAAAATCGCCAAAAGCGGAAATGCCAATGTCCACAACGGAGCCTGCTGACCAGCAGCTTCCCCTTCGGCGAGCAACAACAGTGAATTCAGTGTAACGAGCATTCGATTTCAACAAGTCCCACAGGCGACAGACGATCCGGCCGGAAAAGGAAGTCGGCATATTAAACGGATCGCTCCCAACCGGCAAGTTGAGCCGCCCGGAACTCCCCAGACCGCCCTTCCCGGATTGCCTGCCGCAACCCCTTCAGTAGCTTCTGGTAGTACGCGATGTTATGCCAGGACAGCAAGATCGGACCGAGCATTTCACCCGCAATGAACAGATGCCGCAGGTACGCCCGACTGAATCGCAGGCAAACGGGACACTCACATTCCGGGTCCAGCGGGCCAGGGTCCGTGCGATGTTTCAAATTACGTAACTTCAATGCCCCACCGCTTGTAAATGCGGTCGCATTCCGTCCGTTTCGGGTCGGCATCACACAATCGAACAGGTCGATTCCTCGCAAAACCCCTTCCAAGATGTCGACCGGACGTCCAACGCCCATCAGATACCGGGGGCGATCGGCGGGGAGCATCGGAACGGTAAAATCGAGAGTGGAATACATTTCCTGAGGTGCTTCGCCGACACTCAATCCCCCGATCGCGTATCCAGGAAAATTCAGCGGCAACAGGCCGCTGGCGGAATATTCACGCATTTCCTGATGCGTTCCCCCCTGAATGATGCCAAACAGGGCCTGGTCGCTGCGTCGCTGAGCGTCCCGGCAGCGTGTGGCCCAGCGAGTCGTCCGTTCGACGGCCGTTTTCATCTTTTCAATCGGGGCATCGTGCGGTGGGCACTCATCCAGACACATGATGCAGTCCGCACCGAGTTGTTCCTGAATCAGAATGGCCTGTTCGGGAGACAACTGCAGCAGACTTCCATCAATGTGAGACCGGAAAACCACTTTTTCATCATCAATCTTGCGCATCGTCGCCAGGCTGAAGACTTGGAAACCCCCACTGTCCGTCAGGATCGGCCCGTCCCAGCACATGAACTTATGCAGTCCACCCAGTTCGGCAACGACTTCGGAACCGGGACGCAGGGCCAGATGGTAAGTGTTTGCCAAGACCATCTGAGCCCCCGCCTGCACCAGTTGCTCGGGTGTCAGCCCCTTGACGGTTGCCAGAGTCCCCACCGGCATGAACGCAGGCGTCTCCACGATCCCGTGGGGCGTTTCCCATCGGCCGGTCCGCGCGCCCGTGCCCGGATCAACCGCGTCCAGAAAAAATCGAAAACCAGCCACCCAAACCTCCTCGTCACTGTGAATCCGCGACGAGAATACAAAGAGACCTCGTTACACGGAACTACTGTGGCCGGATTTGACCCGTTCCGAAGGGACCTGAGAAACGCTGCAACCCTGGATCAAAAGCCACAACTCCTTCAATATATTTGAGATAGCGATTTGCGCGAGATGTTCTGACGATACGTCGAATTCAAACTTGATCTGCGAGTTTCTTCGCGAACTCGCAACCGTCGACAAACCTCGCGAACAATGGGTGATCGTGCTAACGTATCGAAATTCCTGACTCCGTCGTTTTCTCAACCCGTATTGAGTACCCCGTTTATGCCGATCCCGTCCGCGCCAACCATGTTGCTGGCCGTGGGAGGGATGGCCTTGCTGCTCAGTCGCTGGCTGCCGACCTCAAGGTGGTACGAAAGGGTCTGGCTGACTGCGGTTCTCGGTGCCTGCTGGCTGATAATCTCCAGTGACTCGAATATCGAACCGCGAACTCTCAAAGATGCGTCGCCCGGCTGGATCGCCGATTCACTCGCACAGGCCGGGCAATGTCTGGCGCTGATCACGGGTGCTCTATACGGACTGGGTTCATTTGGAATCGTCTCACAACGAGAACGTACCGCCGAGCGATTCGGGTTTCTCAGCCTGCAGATTGCTGGTGCGATGCTGGTCGTCTGCGCGAATGACCTGATTTCGCTGGCGCTTTCGCTGGAGATTGTCCAATTCGCGTCATGGGGACAGCAACAGCGCCGTCGTGCTGAATCCTGGGATGAGCCCCAAAATCGTAATCTGGGACAGTTGGGCGCTGCGGATGAAATTCCGTTGTGGTTGGGAATCGTTTCCTCCTGTTGCCTGTGGCTGGGAATTGCATTCTGCGCCTGCCTGACTGCGTCGACGCAGTTTGACGATATCAGACGGGTGCTCACAGATGCTTATGGCCTCCACGGATCTCGTGCAACGATTGGAACTGGTTCGAAACTGGGATTGCTGGCGATCGGATTGATAGTTGCCGGATTGGTGAGTCGAATCGGTCTGGTTCCCTGGCAGGTTGGCCTGATCGAAAGAAGTCGGCATCTCGATTACTGGTCGGCAGGTTGTTTGCAATCGATCGGTCAACTGACAGGAATCCTGGCGCTCACTCGGCTTTGTGGCAGCGTCTGGGTCGGATATCGAGATGAAGTCTTGTTGTTGCTGCTGGTGACAGCGGGAATGACCACTCTGGTCGTTGCGGGTCTGGCGAGCTTAGACTTAAGAAACGGCGAGGGACGTCTGCGGCGCTGGACCAGTTCCGTCGTCATGCTGCAAGGTGCCTGGCTTTCTGTCGGCTTGATCGCGGTAACAGCGGATCTCGCCTCGCCCGAACAACAGATATTTTCGGTCTCCAGCAGTCCACTGGGGATTCTGATTTTTGCACTGGCGGCGAGTCAGGTAGCGATGACCGGACTCTTCTTAAAGCTTTCCTATTTGGCTCGCGATGGTCGTGACGTGGAGTTCATCGATGAACTGCTGGGGTTAGTCCGATTGCGACCGCTCGCAGCGATTACACTCGTCGTGATTCTAGCGAGTCTTGTCAGTCAGCCACCGTTGTGGGGCTTTTGGGCAAACTGGCTGTTGCTGATGGCCGGGTTGAATGTCCCCGCGGTCAGCGGTCGTGAGATTCCCACATCGCATGCTGGCCTGATTGCATTACTAATCACAGTGATGACTGCGTCACTGATCATGTCATTAGTCGTCCTGCGATTTGTTCGAGTTCTGCTGCTGGAACAGCCGATTTCCAGAACCATGCCGCAAGGCAAACGATCTGCTCTATGGGTGAGTTATTTTTGCGCCGCAGCTCTGGTCGCCGTCGGGTTCTGCCCCGGCGTGGTCGTCAAGGTTGTTTCCAGAGTACGTTTTCCGGAATTCCGTGGGACACCCGATGTTCCGGCCGGTTCCAGTCGTGGTTCTGCCACTGCCAGTCGGACTCGGTAGTTGCGATCTGTGGGTTGGCTCGGCTGGCTTTAAGCCGGGGGCATATGGCCCACGAAATTTTAAACCGACGATTAATGGGACTTGTCGCAAGGTATTGATTTATGGTCTGACTGAAGCTTCTTGTACTGCGCAGCCTGCTTGAAACAAGTTAGGCCACTACGTGAGTCATCCGTACCGGAAACGCTCGGGCGTACCTTGGATACGTCAACTGACCCCTGTCCGCTATTCCTCGAAATCCGCTTCCGTCAGAGATTCGTCGTCGAATCCCATGTCGTCTTCGAACTTCTCCGGGTCGCGTCCTTCTTCCATGGCTTTCGCCTTGGCTTCTTCTCGCTCGGCCTGATCCGGGTCCATGTCCTTGGAACGGAAGTAGAGCTTGATCGGGACTTCCTTGAACGGCAATTGCTCGCGGAAGACTCCCAGCAGATAACGCTTGTAGTCTTCGTCAAACAACTCTGAGGCGTTGCACTTGATGACAATTGTCGGGGGTTCGGTCGCCACCTGAGTGGCGAACAGGATCCGCGGCGTGCGGTTCTGGCGCATCGGGGGTGGCCAGTTCTTGATCGCAGCCCGCAGGACGCGATTCAGGTGCCCGGTCGGAACGCGCGTGCGTGCCTGCTTGTAAATCGATTGAGCCAGGTTGATCAGTTTCTTGACGTTACGCCCCGTCTTGGCCGTGATGACGGCAATCGGAACATGCCGCATGTGTGCAAAGTTCTTGAACAGATACTCCGCCCATTTTTCGATGTCGGCATCCGCTGCCAGGTCCCACTTGTTCACCACGAATATACAGGGTTTGCATTCGTCGTGAATCTCGCTCACCAGTTGCTTGTCAACGCGTGAAATCGTTTCCATGCAGTCGAAGAACATCAGCGAAACGTTGGCACGTCGGATACTCCGTTTGGCTCGAACCAGTCCGTACCATTCCACCGTGTTTGCCAGGCTTTTTCGTTTGCGAACACCGGGAGTGTCGATCGCGACAAACGACTTGCCGTCCATCTGGAAACGAACGTCGATGCTGTCGCGTGTTGTTCCCGGGATTTCGCTGACGATGACTCGTTCGGTCTCGGCAAGCTGATTAATGAACGTACTCTTACCGACATTACGCCGACCGACGATCGCCAGCTTCAATTCTGGATCAACTTCCAGATCTTCCCCCTGCTCGGCTTCGGTATCGTCAGGTTCCGGCAGGTTGTTCAGGATCGCCTTCAGGAGTTCGTCCTGGTTGCGGTTCCCTTTCACACTGACGGTGACCAGCGGACTGTCAGCCAGGCGGTAGAATTCGGCCGCTTCGCGGTCGAGCTTGGGGGAATCGCACTTGTTGACGACCAGCAGCTTGGGCTTGTCGATCTTACGCAATCTGCGAGAGACTTCTTCATCGAGCGACGTGATGCCGCCGGAGCCTTCGACGACGAACATGATCATGTCCGCTTCTTCGATCCCGATCCGAATCTGGGTGTCGATTTCCTCCGTCAGGTCCCCCACATCGACGATCCCGATTCCACCGGTGTCGACCAGTTCAAAATAGCGGTCTTCAACATGCATCAGGTACGTGACGCGATCGCGAGTCACCCCTGCCATCGGATCGACGACAGAGACGCGCTTGTGCGCCAGCCAGTTCATGATAGAACTTTTGCCCACATTGGGGCGGCCAACAATGGCCACTTTGGGAACGGACATGACAAATCTTCTCGAACAGCAGACGCCCGCTGGCGTCTGACCTGGGACCAGGGACAGACTTCGAAAGTCGAAATCTGCGGCAAGAATCGGGTTTTGAGGCCGATGAACCACGATGATCGCGGACTCGGATCGCACCGCTTGACCGAAGTCGGTCGTACAGCGACACCAGCCTGCCCGACACCGGTGCTGCCGCGCAGCCGGAGGGCGGGGGCGGTATCATAGCGAAAATCGTCGATTCTTTCAGTCAGGAGCAGCAGATTGTTTTCGAGAGACCTCGAACTTTGGGGCCCCCAGTCGTCATTACCGGTCCCCAGCCGATCGGACGCTGAGGCGTATTGTCGACGTCTGGCGACGTCGCATTATGAGAATTTCCCATTGGTTTCGTGGCTGCTCCCCAAGGGTTTACACCAGCATTTCTACAACGTTTATGCCTATTGTCGCTGGGCGGATGACCTGGGAGACGAGGTGGGTGATCCTGCCAGATCGCTGGAATTGCTGGCATGGTGGCGACAGCAACTGGCCGCCTGCTACGCCGGGGAACTGCGACACCCGGTATTTATCGCTCTGAGACCGACAATTGACAAGTTTTCGATCCCCAGACAGCCGTTTGACGACCTGATTTCAGCGTTTGAACAGGATCAGCACGTTCGGGAATACGATTCCTTCGACCAGTTGCGCGACTATTGTCGACGGAGTGCCGACCCTGTCGGCCGTCTGGTCCTCTTCCTGTGTCGTCAGTCGAACGAGCAGAATATCCGCTGGTCCGATTCGATTTGCACCGGTTTGCAACTCGCCAATTTCTGGCAGGATGTCGCTCGCGACTTCGACATCGGTCGGATCTACCTGCCACGTGAAGATTACGAGCGATTTGGCTACCGGCGAGACGACTTCGATGCCCGCCGGATCAATCCCGCATTTCTGGAGCTGATGAAGTTCGAAGTTGATCGCGCCAGACAGTTTTTGTTAGACGGCCTGCCGCTGATCCCAAACCTCCCGGGCCCGCTTCAGATCGACATCGACCTGTTCGCACAGGGTGGCCTGCGAATCCTGCAGAGGATCGAACAGATCGGTTATCGAGTCTGGGAAAAGCGGCCCAAAGTCACGAAATGGGACGCCATCGGGTTGCTGACTGGGGCTCTCTGGCGACGGTGTTGGAGGTGAGTGCGTAAGTAAGACAATTGCAAACCAGTGAAGTTCCCGTCTGGAAACGTCGATCTCGAACTGGTATATGTTGATGTGTTGGAAATGCCGACCGAATCCAGTGCTTGCTCCGCGATCAGGAATCCATGGCGAATGCTCGACATCTTTGGTTCACATCATTCGTACTGTTGCAACGGTTCCAGTCGTCGGAATTTTCTGAAGGTCGGTGCCTTGGGGATGACTGGTCTGGCACTGCCGGATCTGCTGCGATCGCAGGCGGCGCTTGGAAATTCGGGCACGAAGGCTCCTGACAAGACGGTAATCTGGCTGTTCCTGTCGGGTGGCCCGACACATTACGAGACTTTCGATCCCAAGCCGGATAACCCACTGCCGTTTCGCAGTACTGTCGGAACCCTGCAGACCAACGTGGCAGGGACTCATATCGGCGGGCTGTTTCCACGTCTGGCGAAGCTGGCGGACAAGTATTCGATCATTCGATCGTTTGCCCACACAGCGGCCGATCATGCTGCGGCGACACACTGGCTGTCGACCGGCCACGATCATGCTCCCGCAGGAAACGGAGCGGCACCGATCAGTCCGAGTATCGGATCAATGCTTTCACGGTATCGGGGGCCCAATCATCCTGTGACGGGAATGCCGACATATATCGGCCTGGATCATCTGTATGCGGAAGGTCCCGCCTGGCTTGGAACCGCTCACACGCCATTCGACGCCCGCGGGAACGCGCAGGGAAACATGGTCCCACGGATTGCCCTCGACCGGTTGCAGGATCGCCAGTCCTTGCGCCAGACGCTGGATCGCCTGGAGCGAAAGATTGATCAGAGTGGCATGATGGCAGCTCTGGATGAATTCGAAGGCCGCGCCGTGGAACTCGTTCGCGGCAATGCGCGTGAAGCGTTTGATCTTTCGAAGGAAGATCCGCGATTGCGTGAAAAGTATGGCAAAGGGGAAAAGAAACTGGGCGAGAACCTGTTGCTGGCAAGACGCCTTGCAGAAGCCAACACAGGTCTGGTCACGGTCTGGTACGGCGGCTGGGATTCGCACGGAACAAATCCCTCCGTGAATCACGGAACAATTGAACAAGAGATGCATAAACTGGCCCCGGAATTCGACCACGCCGTGTCGGTCTTTATCGAAGATCTATATGACCGAGGCCTTCAGGATAAGGTGTTGCTGGCCATCGTCGGTGAATTTGGTCGTTCGCCGCACATCAACAAGGATGGTGGCCGAGAGCACTGGCCACAACTTGGTAACCAGGTTCTGGTGGGTGGTGGGATGAACATGGGCCAGATCATCGGGGAATCAACCGTCCGCGGCGATGTCCCCAAGACCCAGCCGATCTCGCCCAACGATCTGCTCGCAACGCTGTTTCAGTTCCTCGAAGTCCCGCTGGATCTGCAATACACGAACCCCGCTGGCAGACCAACACGCATGCTGGAAACAGGTCAACCGATCGCTGCGTTGTTCTGATGACAAGTCTAATTGCCGCTTTTGGATCTCATCGTTCTGCCCTCTGTCTTATTCGGTCACTGGATGGCCCAACGTGTGCCAGGCGTTGATGGCAATGTACCCATCAACCGGAACTCGCTTGAGTCCGGTTTCGATTGACCACGGGTAACATCACGACCGACCGAAGGTCTCCTCTTCAATTTCGTAAAAGCCAGACATTTGCAAAACGATGTGAGGCAGAAATTGGGTTCGGTTCCTCATGTTCTGGATCAGCGTGAATCAGCGGCGATCAGTGTTCCAAATCGCTTAGGGAACACTCATCTTCGCTGATTTCCACTGATTCAGAATGAAAGAGGCGACTGACGACGGGTCACGGAACGCGGTACCGCCAGATGGTATGTCTCACAAATGTCGGGCTATCCGACACCATACCCAGATCGAATTTTCATTCCTGTTTCGCAGACTCTTCGCGGATGGGGATGCTGATAACCAGTCCTGCGTATCGCTGGACCTTAGATGACGACTTGAAGAGGCCTTCGTGGCAACTGAGGCATCCACTGGTGAGTGGTATCACTCCTGCACGACGGTAGTATCCGTCTTCGACCGTTTCGATTTCAGACTTCTCATCACCCAGTTCCTTGACCGCTCGCAATTCGAAATCGGTCTTGGGATCGTGATTGATGCTCATCGCTTTTGTGTTGATCGAAATCCAGCGGGCTTCGACTTTCGATTGCCGTTTCATTTCTGCAAACACATCTTCCATGGCCCGGGCCGGTACCGCCGCCCGTTCTCCGTGAAAATAGCGATGGTGAATCACGTCGAGGGTTGTCTTGTAGACATCTTCCATCACCTTGGCGCGATCACGAGCCACGGCAAGTGTCACTCGATCGTCCCGAGGCTTCGTTGCGGCGGGTGGTTTTTCCGTATTGACCTTTTCATCAGCCGATTCCGCAGTCAGGCCAGAGCCGACCAGCCCGATAATTCCCAGGGCCAGCACTGCACGGATGTGATTCTTGATGCTCATGCGGTGTTCCTCTTCTGGTGATGGTGTCGCTATAGGCGTTGATTTAAATGCATTTTTCAAGTCGAGATAATCAGGTTGATCCCGCCAGACGGGCGACGTCACACAGCGGAATGATTCCGTTCGCAGAACGCAGCAATTGGCCGATTGTTACTCGAGAAAATGCCAACTCGGTTGCAGCGTATGCCTTGTCGAGTTCACGGTGGAGCGGGCAAAGGCTGGTATGCGTTGGAAGCCCCAATGGACAATGTCGAATGCGTTCCAGCGGCGCGACCGCGTTGACCACATCTAAAATCGATATCGTGTCGGGAGCCAGAGCGAGTGAATAGCCACCGCCAGGACCGGGCCGGGATCGAACAAGTTCCGCAACAACCAAATCTTGCAGCACCTTGTGCAGGTAACGCCGAGGGACCTTGGTCTGCCCGGAAAGTGCATCGGCCGACTCGGCAGATTCCGCAGAACCTGCCAAAGCGGCGACCGTCCGCAGTGCGTAGTCGGCGGTCTTGGACAGCATGACTGTTCCTTCCCCGTTCGTGTGCTTTCTGTCCCGCGCCATCCATTGGGACGACTTCGACGAAAGCGGTTTTTGTTATCGTCAACTTGAATACTACACCATTAGGTGTAGTATTGCAATCGGAGAATTCAGGACCTTCGGATCAACTGGTTCGAAAAGATGACGGTTGTATCTGAAAATCCAATCGACACCGGTCAGACTCGCGTTAGAGTCGTCAAGAAGGATTGGGAACGCCTTTTTTGTGTGGGTTTTGCGGTCATCGAAACGGATCTACGGAACTGGGAAATATGGTCAAGAAGGTCTCTCAACACAGTCCCTCAGCCGGTCGTACTGGTACCACGAGATCAAAAACTCCTGCACGGAACTCCGGTCGGCCGCGGTCGGTTCAGTCCGGTGATACCGCTCCGGATCTGGCTGCTGCGAAGATCGAAAAGTTCGAAGTCACGGAATCAATCGCCGCGGCCCAGGACACTCAGGCAGAGGCGATCCGCGACATCATCACCAGTTCGCAACCGCACGACATGACCGCCCTGGCCCATTCGTTACGATCGATTCTGGAAGGGGCGTCACCAGACGATGCCACCAAACTTCGTCAACTGCTGCAACCATCGGTTGTGGCAACGGAATCGATCTCTCCGGTCAATCCAGATACCGAATTGTCAGAAGACTGGCGTGATGGCGGGTATCCCTACAAGAATCTGCTGTCGCGAAAGAGTTACGAAAAACAAAAGTACCACCTGCAGGTGGAACTCTTGAAAGTTCAGGCATGGGTCAAGGCAACTCGTCAGAAGGTCGTGATCTTGTTTGAAGGTCGGGACGCAGCGGGAAAAGGGGGGACCATCAAGCGGTTTATGGAACACCTGAATCCGCGCGGGGCTCGTGTTGTTGCCCTGGAAAAGCCCAGTGAAGTAGAACGAGGCCAATGGTACTTTCAACGCTATGTCCAACACCTGCCGACCGCAGGTGAGATCGTGATGTTTGATCGAAGCTGGTACAACCGCGCGGGGGTTGAACGCGTGATGGGGTTTTGCACGGACGAAGAATACGGAGAGTTCGTGAGGCAGGCTCCCGAGTTTGAGCGGAATCTGGTGCGCAGTGGAGTTCACCTGATCAAGTTCTGGTTCTCGGTCAGTCAGTCTGAGCAATTGCGTCGTTTCGAAGAGCGCAAGGCTCATCCGCTGAAACAGTGGAAGCTATCTCCCGTCGATCTTTCATCGCTTGACAAGTGGGATGCCTACACCAAGGCTAAAGAAGCGATGTTCTTTCACACCGATACGGCAGATGCCCCGTGGACTGTGATCAAATCGGACTGCAAGAAGCGCGCTCGACTGAACGCGATGCGATACGTTTTGCATCGTCTTGCTTACAAGGGAAAAGATGTCGAGGCGCTCGGGGCACTCGATCCACTCCTCGTTGGCCGTGCCCATATCGTGTACGAACGCGGTGAGCATCCGGGCGGAATCCCAACGGCCTAGTGCCGGGTCACGACATAGAATCTGGGTTGGGCCATCAGCTGCCGGACGCTAGCCCATGGTTGAAACCGGACGCTCCTAGCGCGTTCCGGCAGATTGATCGAATCCAAAAACAAGGTGTAATCTCTCGCACGATCACAGCGAGCCCTGATCACCAAACCATCGAGGAACGGCGGAGAAGGGGCGTGGCTGGCGTGGGATTGGCGAAAACTCAATCGTCCCAGTCAATTCCACGGCATATCCATCCGGGGCTGTCGGAGCAGATTCAGGCCGGGGTTGCTGGATTCGTACTGTCCGGGCAGGTTTTGAACCCAATGTCGCCGACGTTGAGATCCAGCCATCCGTCGTTGCCACCGCCTGCTGAACAGAAACAGAGGCGACGGAAGCGGTAATCACTGCGCCGGCAATCGCGATCCGGCGAAGCATCGAACCGACAGTCAGGTTTTGCAGCGACACAGGACTGATCCTTCCACACGAAAACGAGCGGGAAACCCTCCTGTTCCCGACGCAATCGTGGGTTCCGTTCCCACGCAGTCGCAATTCTCGACCTGACAGTTACCATCGGATTCTGACGTGTGAATGAACTAGACCTCAAGTAAGCGAACCTGTTTAGCGGAGTTCGGAAAGAACGTGAAAAA
>JBAWWJ010000122.1:0-23497 GCA_037146815.1 Planctomycetota bacterium | reverse complement strand
TCGAGCAGGCCGTCTAATCTCTCTCCTCGCGCCCACTTTTCTTGGGCAAGTCCATGGCTCGCTTACGCCAACGTGGTTTTACACTTATTGAACTGCTGGTGGTCATTGCCATCATTGCAGTGCTGATCGCACTTTTGCTTCCTGCAGTTCAGCAGGCGCGCGAAGCCGCGCGTCGAACCCAGTGCAAAAATCAGATGAAGCAATGGGGGTTGGCAATGCACAACTACCATGACATCAGCAACGTTTTGCCGTTTGCGGCAACTGTGACCCCACGGCATACCTTCGTCGTCAGCCTCTGGCCACAACTCGATCAGGCGCCTCTCTTCAATCAATACAATTTCTCGCTTGGCTTCTGGCAAGCCCCCAATTGTGTGCAGAATGCGATGACGGGACTGATCGCGAAAAAACTGGCAATCTATTCGTGCCCCAGTGATCGTGATGGCTATTGGACCGGCGACAGCTACTGGAGATCTCGTGGTGGCTATGTCGTTAACTGGGGGAATGTCACTCGTCCGCAGATTGCAAACCCGACAGCTCTTGCGCCATTTGGCTATTTCGGCGACAACCCATCAACACCCCGATCCAGCAAATTTGCAAACTTTACGGATGGAACGTCAAATACCATGCTGATGTCAGAAATTCTGATGTCGCGGGTTGACAATGCGAATCCCTGGGACATTCGCGGAGATTTTTTCAACGACGATCCGAGCTTCGTGTCATTTCAGTTTATGACAACCAATAACCCCAACTCCAAAAATCCAGACACCAATAATTTTTGTGGCGCAGCGAATACCGATCCAATGATGCCCTGTCTGGGCGGTGGCAATCAGCAGGCGGCAGCTCGCAGTCGGCATGTCGGCGGTGTCCATGTCCTGATGGGCGACGGCGCCGTCCGTTTCGTCAGCAACAACATCTTTCTTGGAACCTGGCAGGCTCTGGGGACCATGGACGGTGGCGAGACCGTTGGTGACTTCTGATTCAATACTTCTGATCAGATTGCCTTGCCAAATGGCACGGGGAATGACCATTTCCCGTGCTGTATGAACCTTCTCATTCCATGACGATTTCATCTGAATCGTTCAGTCTAGGAACAAGATCGATGCTGAAACTCCGTTCAATCCTGTGTCTGCTGGGATTTGTCATTCTGCTGGGTTGTCAAAAGGATGAGGGGCCGGCAAAAGCCCCGGTCAGCGGGCAGGTGACTCTTGACGGAACTCCGCTGGCAGAAGGGCAAATCAGTTTTATGCCAAGTAACGGTGTCGGAATTTCCACGGGCGGAAAGATCACCAACGGAAGCTATCGCGTCGATGTCCCGCTGGGCGAAATGCGGGTCGAAGTTCGGGCACCGATCAAAGTTGGTGAAAAACCTGCCTACGACGCCCCCGACAGCCCCAAAATGCCAATCATCGAGGAGAAAATTCCGGCCAAATACAACTCCAACAGTGAACTGAAAGCAACCGTTGTCAAAGGGACGAACAAGGCAGACTTCAAACTGGAAACACCCAAATAATCGAGGCGATGACTGGGCGTCACTCTTTGCGGGACGCCTCCTCCACGTTACAACGGGTATCCCGAAGTACCTGTTTTTGTGAAGCGGTTTGATGCCTCTGCGAGTTTCCAATCTTCAATTGCCCGTTACAGTTCCCGAGTCCGAACTGCCGCAGTATCTTGCGCAGCGACTCGGGATCGCTCCAGATCTGTTAACTCGTTGGCGAATCCTTAAAAAGAGTCTCGACGCACGGTCCGCACGGGACTTGAAATTTGTCTACACCAGCCTGGTCGAAATCCCAGATGAAGTCTTGAACTCGGAAGCGGTTCAGCGACGGATGAAAAGCGATATCCAATCCTACGCGCCGCCGACATTCGACGACCCTTCGAGCGGCCAGTTGCCAATTCAACATCGGCCGGTTGTCATTGGATCAGGTCCAGCCGGGCTACTGGCAGGCTACTATCTCGCCTGGAAGGGCTACTGCCCTTTAATTCTGGAACGAGGTCCCGCCGTCAAAGAACGCGTTCCTGCCGTGCGTGACTTTGATCGAGGTGGTCGGTTTGATCGCGAAAATAACTACCTTTTCGGTGAAGGGGGGGCGGGCTGTTTCAGCGATGGCAAACTGACCTGTCGGCTGGAAGGCCCGGATGTCGAATGGGTCCTCGAACGATTTGTGGAATGCGGTGGTCGGTCCTCGATCGTCTATGAAAATCGACCGCATCTCGGCAGCAACAAGCTCCCGATGATCTGTCGTAATTTTCGACGAAAGATCGAGGCACTCGGGGGCGAATATCGCTTCGGCTGCCGACTCGAAGGGCTTGACGTTCGTGAAGGACGCGTTTGCGGCTTGCAAACGTCCAGTGGGTATCTACCCACGAATCATGCCATCCTGGGGATCGGCCATAGTGCTCGAGACACGTACCAGGCGCTCTATGATCAGGGTGTGCCGATGATTCAGAAGGCCTTTCAACTGGGCTTGCGAATTGAACAGCCACAGGACCAGATCAACAAGCACAAGTACGCACGTTCCGAATACTTGTCTCTGCTGGGGGCCGCAGACTACACCCTGCAGGCGCGCGGAGAAAAGGATGTTTTTACCTTCTGCATGTGTGCCGGGGGAATCATTATCCCCAGTATCAGCGAGCCCGAAATGTTTTGCTCAAACGGAATGAGCAATTCCCGGCATGACACACCGTTTGCAAACAGCGGAGTGATGGTCACTTTGGAACCTCATGAATTTGGCAGCGATCACCCACTTGCTGGCATGCACCTTCAACAGCGATACGAAGCCGCAGCATTTAAAATCGGTGACGCCAATTACCATTGCCCAATCCAGACGGCCAAGGATTTTCTGAAGCACCGCACACCTGATTCACACGCCAACCTCGATTGCTCGTACGAGCGTGGAGTGCGCCCGGCAGCATTGGATCATGTCATCCCTCCGATTGTCGCGAATGCCATTCGACAAAGCCTGCCAATCCTGGATCACAAACTACGGGGCGACTTCCTCAAGAATGCAATCCTCGTCGGACCGGAGATGCGAGGAAGTTCTCCGATCCGAATCGATCGAACACTCGAGTCACGCCAGTGCCCGAACATTGACGGTCTCTATCCGGTCGGCGAAGGAGCGGGATACGCCGGCGGAATCGTCAGTGCAGCCGTCGATGGTTTGCGCAGTGCGCGTGCCATCGTTCGCGACTTTGCACCGCTCGTCCAACCCCTGTCCCACCTGGTCAACTCTTGAGCGTTACGTAAACCTCAATCCATCACGTCGCCAGAGCGTGGCTGCGTTGCTTCGGCGATGGATGCCAACAGCGAATGACCACTGGCCAGGCTCAATTGAGGGTCGCGGTGTTGATTCCCCAGTTCACCCAGCAGTTTGCGGATCACTTGTTCAGCTTCCGCCTTTTCATGCATCCAGCGATCACGTGCTGACTGCCATGCGGCATCACGCGTGGCGGCATCTGCCGCTGACAGTCGCAGGCGTTCCTCTCCGACGCGCAGCTCCTGATCGCGCGTCGAAATCCATTCCATGAGTTTTTGACGTTCGTCATGGAATTCCGCTCGTAATCGTTCGAACTTTGCCTGAGCATCGAGGTGTTCGCGACGCTGTTCGACCAGTCCTTCGTGCAACTGTCGATAGTATCCTACCAGCGTATTGCGAACTTGCTCGACGCGCTGGCGAGCCACTTCCTGTCCTGCTGTCTGTGTCAGTTCCACCCAGGCCTCTTCCACAGCCAACCGCATTTCCAAAGTTGATCGATGGGTGTCTTCCAATTCCGACCGCAGTTTCTCCAGCCGGATACGTCGACTTTCCAGGCTTTCGGCGTGAGAACTGTACAGTTCCTGTTGCTTCAGAAGTTCTGACTGTTGAGCCTGCCGTTCGGCCTGCCAGGCACTTTGTTCACGCTGCAGGTTCAGTCGATCGACATCGACACTACTGGTAAACGCGCGGCGTGACTTATCGAGAACCTCACGTTCACGTTCCAGTGATTTCTCACGCTCGTCGATTGAAGCGCGATAGAGATCGATCTGTCGCATCCGGCGGATCACTTGCCGACCGTCGTCTTCCAGTCGCTGGCGTTCAACTTGACGCTCGCGACGCTGTTCGTTCTGAGCACGATCCAGATCCGCTCGCAGCTTTTCCAGATGTTCCTGCTGGAAGCGAATTCGATTTTCCAGGACCGCTCGTTCTCCACGGATTTCTGCCAGTTGCGATGAACGAGTCGTGTTCCATTCCTCGTGTTCAGCCTGCCACTGGTTCCGCTCTTCCATCAGAAATTCGGCATGCTTTGTCCGCTCGGCTTCGAGTTCGCTGGCCTGCCGTTCGCGCGCAGCCTGAAGTTCGGCTCGCTGATCCGCCAACGTCAGTTCCCATTCGGCACGCTCGGCCGCGATCTTTTCCAGTAGTTCGGTGCGCTCAATCTGAATGGTCGCGATTTGTTCCTCACGCATCGCCTGCAGTTCAACTTCTTGCGCCAGTCGCGTCGCGGCGAAGTCAGTTTCGGCGTTGCGAACCGCTGCTTCGTAGAAGGCTTTTTCCCGTTCAATCTCCAGTTTTTCCGCCTGAACACTGGCCATCCAGGCATCATGTTCACGCTGAAACTGAGATCGTCGATCTTCCCATTCCGTAATCAAAGCCTGCCACAACCGCTCACGCTCGGTCTGAATCAAACGTTCGGCTTCGACGGTCGCTTCCTGGAGTCGATGCTCAAGACTCGACGTCAGTGCTTTTGCTCTTTCGAATTCCAAGGTTACCGCCTGACGATCTTCGTCGATGGCCTGACGGTCTGACTTCAATTCTGCAAGCAATTCCTCACGCAAGGATTCCCGGCGTTTTTCAATATCGGCCCGCTCGTGTTCGACAGCCAGTCGTGCCGCATCGATTTGTGCAAGCAAAGACTGAGTTTCGGTCAGGCGATTGGCGAGTTGAATCTCTTCCGCAACGAGCTTCCGGCGCTGTTCATCAAGTGCAGCTTCGTTCGAATGCTGGCGCATTTGAAACTGCCGTTTTTCAGCCTCAAATGCAGCGACGCGTTCTTCGAGTAGTGCCTGTCGTTCAGACAGATCGGCATCCTGAAGCTGGAGTTGTTCCAGAATTCGGCCAGCTTCGAGAAGCAATTGGGAGTTTGGGCGGGTTGGCGAATGTGCAGCAGCAGGCTTAGGGACAATGCTGGCCGCAGGTGCCACTCCAATCGAATCCGAGATGTGCGGCAAATCGATTCGCAATTCCGTCCCGTTTATCGAAACGGTCTTGGAATCTTGATGGGGGTGCTCGACATGCGTACTGCTTCGTTGAGGCGGGGCATCGATCTTCCGCTCGTCCATGAGAGGAATCCTTCCCAAAAAGGCCCGCGAATCCTTGCGGGCCTGGTCGAATTGTCCCGAACATCGTTGGCTCGTCGGAAAATCCGACGAGCTCAATTCCAGTTTCCGAAAACTTGCTTACAACAGTCCGTCGAGAGCCGCAGAGAGCTTGGACTTCTGGGTCATCCCGACAAATCGCTGCACTTCCCGCCCACCTTTGAACAGAATTACTGTCGGAATTCCGGTAATTCGATATTCAGAAGGAGTTCCCGGATTGTCATCGGTATTCACTTTTCCGACCCGAACTCGCCCGGAAAACGTGTTCGCCAATTCTTCAATGGCAGGGGCGAGCATCTTGCACGGACCGCACCACGGAGCCCAGAAGTCGACCAACACAGGGTCTTGGCAGTTAAGCACTTCCGTTGGAAAATTGGCATCCGTGAATTCAATCACCTTCCCGGCCATGTCGTATCCCCTTGCATTCAAACAGCGAATCCCCGATCCCTCGTAGCGCAATCTGCGGACGAAGGCGGGGCTCAAATAGTGTGGCAGATTATAGGGATACGGCGATTAGTGTCAATTCGGACGGTTTGAGCTGCAACAAATCGGCGAAGACTGATGAAGACTGATGTGGTGCGGTGGGCCGTGCTGAGAAGGATGGGTGGCATGGGGGCGATGTGAGTTATGGGTGATTCAGTGGCGGCGGTGAATGCGAGAATGGTCGTTTCAGAGGCATCGCTAGGATCGCATTGGTTTGTGTGGTTGTTGCCAAAGGGCGAAAGACCACAATTCGTCTGGACTTGCGATCATGACTGCGTCAAAGTATTCAGATCGAACCCAATGCTTTTTTGAGCTCAGTTATTCGCAGAAGATCGACTCATGGATGGTCACGTGTCGGATTCAGGGCAATTCCCGCGTTTTTCGTTGCGAAGGTGGTGGTTGCCTATCGCTGCCGTCATCGTTGTTGGCGTTGCGTCGTGTCCCATTGCCGCCCAATTCAAGCGGGGCGACCGCGGAATTACACCGCACCGCGTCGTCGCAGATTTCCCGCACGATCCCACGGCATTCTCTCAAGGACTCGTGATGCTGGACGGCCAGTTGTATGAGGGTACTGGAAAGAAAGGGGAATCAACGCTTCGCAAGGTTGATCTGAAAACGGGACGGGTGGAATCGTTTGTCCCATTGGATCGCAGTTACTTCGGTGAGGGAATTACGATCCTGAACGATCGTATTTACCAATTGACCTGGGAAAACCATTTGGGGTTTGTTTACGACCTGAAAACGTTGAAACAACTGAAAACATTTCGTTATTCGGGCGAAGGCTGGGGGCTGACGAACGATGGTAAGCACCTGATCATGAGCGACGGTACAGCCATGCTGAGGTTTCTGGATCCGACATCGTTTGAGGTCGTCAAACGTGTTCGAGTTCGAAGCAGCCAGGGCCAGGTCGACAAGCTGAATGAACTGGAATATGTGAAAGGAGAAATTCTGGCGAATATCTGGTACGAAGACCGGATCGCTCGAATTTCACCAGAAACAGGTGACATTATCGGCTGGATTGATTTGTCGAACCTGTATCCATCGCGCCAGCGATCCAAGGAAGACGTACTCAACGGTATTGCCTTCGACGAAGCGAGTGGCCGCCTGTTTGTCACCGGAAAGAACTGGCCCAAATTGTATGAGATTGAACTGTTGAAGAAATAGGGATGTAACACGCGACTCATCAATCGAGACCGAATTCAAGCTCCCTGATCGTCGCGTGGGAGAAACTCCCTTGGCGCCGATGCCGTTGAAACATGTCTACAGTCCACCCGATTATCGACGAGATCTACCGCACCGAATCACGTCGGGTCCTGGCGACTTTGATCCGCCTGCTTGGCGATTTTGACCTCGCCGAAGAGGCACTTCATGAAGCATTTATCGCCGCAACAGAACGCTGGGAAACAGAAGGAATCCCCGACAATCCGCGAGCCTGGCTGGTCTCAACCGGGCGATTCAAAGCGATCGATGTGCTGCGACGACGTTCTCTGTTCGACACGGTACAGCCAGAAATTGCCCGCAGAATCGACGCGATCAGTTATGCCAATGCATCAAAAGCGGATACGGAAGTCGAAGACGATCGGTTGCGACTGATTTTTACCTGCTGTCACCCCGCATTGTCGTCGGCGACTCAAATTGCATTGACGCTCCGTGAAGTCTGCGACCTGTCGGCCGAAGCAATTGCGGCAGCATTTCTCACGTCCGCTCCAATGATCGCTCAGCGAATTGTTCGCGGTAAAGCGAAAATCAGGGACGCGGGAATCCCGTACCAAGTCCCCTCAATAACTGACCTTTCCGATCGAATCGACTCCGTCTTGTCTGTGATTTATCTCGTCTTCAACGAAGGGTACTCGGCATCTTCGGGTGACACGCTGACGCGCCCTGATCTTTCAGGGGAAGCAATCCGACTGGGGCAATTGCTCAGCGAAATGCTGCCGGATCCCGAGGTTCTGGGACTGTTGGCGCTCATGGTCCTGCATGAATCCCGCAGGACCGCTCGTGTTTCGGAAACGGGTGACCTGATTCTGCTGGAGGATCAGGATCGAAGTCGCTGGAATCAGGCCTTGATCCAGGAAGGGCGAACCCTGGTTGACCGGTCATTTGCCGCATCGACTGTCGGAGCTTATTCGATTCAGGCCGCAATCGCTGCCGTTCATGCCGCGTCGCGAAGTACCGCGGAAACCGACTGGTCGCAGATTGTTACGCTGTATGACCTGCTGGTGGTGGCAGAATCATCTCCAGTTGTTGCCTTGAATCGTGCGGTGGCCATTGCCATGCGCGATGGTCCCGAAGCAGGATTGCAATTGATCGACACGATCCTGGTCGAGGGAAAGTTGTCGGACTATCACCTGGCTCATGCCGCTCGCGCGGATCTCTGTAGACGGTTGGGGAGGCGAGCCGAAGCGTTAAAGTCTTACCAGCGAGCGTTACAGTTTGCACAGCAGATCCCTGAAAAGCGGTTCCTGGAACGGCGGATTAGCGAACTGCAGGAGATCTCTGCCTGATGCTGTTTCAATGGATGAAGAACCGACGACGTCGAAAACTGGCCAACGAACCGTTTCCATCGGACTGGTTGAAGATCGTTCAAACCAACTGCCGTCACTTCGCGACACTCGATCCTGGCGAACGGGCACGGTTGCTCCGAGACATTCGCTGGTTCGTGGCAGAAAAGTCTATCGAAGTTTCTGTTGGTCTGGTTCTGACGGATGAAATGCGAGTCACCGTTGCCGCACATGCTTCGCTGCTGGGACTTGGTTTTCCTGGCCCACCATTTGACCGTTTGCAATCCGTGATCCTGCAACCCGAAGTTTATGTAGGAACGAAAATCGTCCGAGACAAATCAGGACTCGAATTGCATTCACAGGACGCAAGAATCGGCGAGACCAGCCGTAATGGACCAGTTCTGCTGTCATGGAAAGATGTGGTGAGACAGTGCCGCAACAGCCCCGACGGGCGCAATGTCATTCTTCATGAGTTCGCACATCTGCTGGATATGGTCGATGGCGACGTCGACGGGATTCCGCCGATGGATTCGGAAGAAGAGTTTCGCACGTGGAAAGATGTGACCCGGAATGAATATCGCCGCCTGGTGAATCAGTCCCAACTCGGACGCCGAACGCTGCTCGATCAATACGGAGCAACGAGCGAAGTTGAATTCTTTGCAGTCGCGTCGGAAACATTTTTCGAACAACCGTTCGAAATGAAAGTCCTGCATCCTCGGTTGTACGACGTTCTGAAAAGCTTCTACAAGCAGGACCCGGCTAAGCGATGGGGCGTTGTTTAGTTCGAAAGGGCGCGTTTGCGTGGGCGAAGGCGGTTTTGTCCACTTCGTATCCATTTTCTGGCACGCATGAAGTGCATTCAATGATTGCTACAATTCAATTATGGCGATCAATGGCAATTAACAACAAATATCCCCAGACCGATACGTTGACCACCCAGTCCATGACGCTTGACATCGTGTTTGTCGAGACGTTGGTGTTTGATGTCGACGTGTGGGCCAGCCAACCACAGCAAATTCCAACAAGAGTCGTATACAACGAGGCCAGGATCAGACTCCATGTGGTCAGCAAGAATCTCTCCGAGGCGTCGTCTTCTCTCCTGGCAGCTAGCAGCGCCAGCAGGACGACCGGGACGGCTCCGATCAACGCGTTCCTCATCCCTGCCCTGACGGCGAGGTCGATGCTCTGCATCCGTTGCTGGTCAGCTTCTCGGGCGTGATCTTCATCTGAGTTTGACATGATGGGATATGATTACCAACCACTGCGAGTGGCGAGAGAACGATCGAGGTAGTTCAGACCGTCGATTCAGATGACATCAATGATCCAATGCGACTCTGTGAACAGAATCTACGACTTTTCGAAAGTCGCAACCGTAGAGATTGGCAAAACTGAAACTTCCAATCTCGATCAGGCGATACGATCCGGTTGCAGTAAGTGCAACATCAATTGTCCATACCGGGTCAGGTTCCCACCCCGACCGAACGACGTATTCTGCAAACTGGAAGGCCTCGGGCGAACAGGCAACAGTTCGGCATGGATTACCGTGATCACGATAGCAACTTCCACAAATAACACGGCCATCTGCAATGACAAATCGCCATTCACTGACTATGGATTGCGTCGGTGAAATGACGACCAGTTCGTGATCGGGAACATCATAGAATGAAGCGAGTTCGAGGTCTCTGTCAAACGTCTCGTGGTTGATCACCATCCCCGCAAATACTTTTCGAGTCGTGTTTGGTCGCATGAAGAATTGCCCATTGCTGCCAAACCTGCTGAACAATTCATCTTTCATTCTGCGTACGTCACCCAGAGGTAACATGGAATAGCGGTCATTCAAAAGGAATTCGCCCAATGCTGGAAAATACGAGGTACACGTGAGACGGTCGAAATTCCCGTAGATTCCTGGTTTCCAATTTGTTCGTTGAACAATTCGCTCGGCCAGACCGATACAGCCATGGAAAATGATACGTTCATTATCGTTGACGAGTCGAAGATCGGGTTGCCCTGCCTCTTCAAATGAATAACCTGCTTTGACGGCAGTCAACAAAGTTGCCTTTGCTCCTGTTTCACGGATAGTACGAATGAGTTCGTCCTGATAGTCCGGGAAGACATCGGCTTCAATCAGCCAGTGAATGCCGAAGAAGTCTGACATGATAGGGCGACCTCAAACTTGCTATTTGATCAGAAGAGGAGACCTGCGGTCGGTCGTTTCGGCGGGGTCGGAGACCCGCGCCGAACGCGCGGGGGTATTCTCAAGCGAACAATTAACCGACGAGGCCCGGCAGCGTTCCTGTGGCGTCGGCAAATCCTTCAGTCTCAACACCCATTTTCTGGGCCATTGTTAACAGCACGTTCGATAGCGGAGGATGTTTGTCGGGATCGAAGGCCAGATGTTGCCCGTGCTTCAGTCCGAGTTTCTGTCCTCCTGCAATCAGCGTTGGCAGGTTTCGAGGTGAGTGTTCGCCTCCTTTGCCGGAATTCATTCCGCTGCCGTACAGAACCATGGTGCGATCGAGCATCCGTCCATCAGCCTCTTCCGTCGATTTGAGCATCGTCAGGAATCGGCCCAGACGTGACAGGTGGAATTTGTCGATCACGGCCAGTTTGGCCAGCATTCCGGCATCGCCGCCATGATGTGACAACTCGTGATGGTTTTCGCCGCCGCCACCGTAACCACCTGCTTCTCGCGACCATTCAAACGTGATGACTCGCGTGGTGTCGGTGATCATCGCCAAATAGGACAGTTCCAGCATCACGTCGATCCACATTGGACGGTCATGGGCGTCACCTGGCTTACTGCTCAACTGCAAGCCCGTGTGCTTGACCTCGGCCTTGGGTCGGTCGATCCACGACTGCAACCGTTCGACCTGCTTCTCAGTCTGGCGGACACTCGACAGGTATTCGTCGAGCTTGCGTCGGTCGTTGATACCGAGCTTTCGATTCAACGCAGCCGCATCGCCTGCGACATCATCCAGAATCGAACGGCGCTCGACGTAACGCTTCTGGGTCAACTCGCGATCACCGGCAGATTCCGGCACAAACAATCGTTCAAACAGTCGCTGAGGTGAATTCTCGGACGGGAGCGGCGTCCCGTTAATATCGAACGACAGCGTGTGGCTGTGGCCAGCCCCGCCTGTTCCTGACATGTCACCTAACTGAAGCGAAGGATACCGAGTCTCTTTTCCATGGACATGCGCGACCAACTGGTCGATGGACATGCTGTTCGTGTAATCCGCCCCCGGCTTGCTTTTCAGATTTGCGGCGGTCAGCCAGGTGTCGGCACCGCTGTGACCTCCGGGCGAAGCGGGGTGGCCGAGGCCCGTCATCACAGTAAATTCCGCCTGATGTTCCTCAAGTGCCTTCAGCGTTGGTGACAGAGAATACCCCGCACCGGCATCCGTAGGGACCCAGTCGAGGATGTTCACACCGTTAGGGACGTAACAGCAGATCATTCGTGGTTTGACGACATCTGATTTGCCCCACGATTTGAATGTTGAAGGGGCGGCGAGCGCGTGCGGCAGCATCGCGTCAAGAAACGGCAACGCAATTGCCGCTCCTGCCGCTCGCAGAACGTGCCGACGTGACAGTGGTTGAGTCCGAATATGAAACATCGTCAATCCCTCAAGAGGGCAGGGCCCTCAACCCAATTGAGCTATCGCAAGAAGACTTTCACCGACGTTCCCGTTAGTCGCTTGCCACAACTGATAAACGACTAAACTGCAGACCGATCGTCATTGTTTTCTGGCTGAAATGCTACTTCACCGAGAACGGCTCACTGCACACAATAAACTTCAGCAGGCTACGGAGTGAATACTGATTCGACTTCAGATCGGCAACAGTCCCCTTCACAGTCGGCTGGTCAGCCAGACCGAGTTCTCGACCACAGGCATAGGTCAGCAACTTGTTGGCAAGTGCCCCCAGGAACAGATCTTCTTTTGCCAGCATCGCTTTCTGTAATCCGACTACGCCATTGATTTCGGTTCCATCCGGCATCTTTGACGAGGCATCGATCTTCGGATCGTTCCGTTCGATTCGTCCCTTGTAACCAAAACCTTCCTGATCCCGCCATTCGCCCGCAGCGTTGTAGTTTTCGAGAGCAAATCCCAGGGGATCGATCTTGTTGTGACAACGGGCACACTGCGGCAATTCTCGATGAATCTCCAGTCGCTTACGGACCGTCGCCTTGTCGATTCCCGGTACCTTCGGGGCAATTTCACCAGCGTTGGCAACGGGCAATCCCGGGTCGGTCCCGAGTAATGTCTTCAAAATCCACGTCCCTCTTTTGACGGGTGATGTTCTCGTTCCGTTCGACGTGGTGGTCAGGATCGACGCTTGCGTCACGATCCCTCCCCGGAAAACACCCTCGGGAACTGTGACGCGGCGAAATTCATCCCCGCGAACGCCTGGTATTCCGTAAAACCTCGCCAGTCGTTCATTGATGACGACGAAGTCTGAGCGGATCATCTGCCGACAGTCCGTCCCTTTTTTCAGGAACTCGGCGAAGAACGCTTCGGACTCAGAAACCATGGATGTCTCAAGATGTCGATCGTATTGCGGGTACAGGTCTTCTGCGGGTGGATTTGAACCGACGTTTCGCAGCCCCAGCCATTGGCCGGCAAAGTTTTTGACAAATGCTTCCGAACGGGGATCGTCCAGCATGCGATCGACTTGAGCCTGGCGTACTTTGAGGTCGCGCAGCTTTCCATCGGCCGCCAGCTTCGAAAGTCCGTCATCCGGCATACTCGACCAGAAGAGATATGACATCCGGCTGGCGAGTTCATATTCTCCGAGGGGACTTGGCTTGGTCGGCTCGTTTGAGTTTTCCGCGGGTTCGACCAGATAAAGAAAATGCGGGCTGGTAAGAATCGAAATCAGTGGCAGCTTGATGGCTTCGACCAGTGATTTTTCCTTACGGGCGTTCGTGAACAGTGCCAGCTTCGGTGTCACTTCCGTCGCTTCCACCGGGCGACGGTAGGCACGTTCCATAAACCGCTTCAAGACGGCAGCGACATACTTCGACTCATCCGATTTCTCAGGATTGTCGAACAGGATGCGAGTGTGTGTCGATGGTGGCCAGTTGTCGTAAAGCGGACCCTCGATTTCAAACCAACTCAGTAACAGTTCCGGGCGTGCGAATTTGTCGTTTCCCTGCATCCAGAAGTTTTCCAGTACCTTGGGAATGGCATACGCATATTCAAAGCTGACGCCAGCCGATTCTGTCGTGAATCGGGCTCGGTATTCGTGAATTCTAGGCGCCATCTCAGTCGCATCCGCATCGAACTCAGCCAAAGTTCTCGGTTGCGGGCCCAGTTGTAATACCAACTTGATACGTGGTGCGCCGTAGGTATACATCCGGTCACTACGAAAATGTTCCAGATCCCGTTCAAGTTGCTGCTGCGTGAACTTCTTGCCGTTGGGATTCTTGGCATCCTGCTCATCGCGGCGATGTTCCAGAAATCGCTGGGCGGATTCGACAACTTTGTCGTGCGAAGGAATTCGACCGGCCGCCTTGATCCTAATCGCATAAGTCCCGGCGGTCGGGACGCGGAAATCGCGAGCACCGACACTCTTGTCCCACGAGTTGTGATGGACGACGACCCATTCGTCTTCCTGTTGATTATTGCCGCCATTGACGAGGGGATTGTTCTTCTCATCCAGACGTTTGCGGGTTCGATCGGCGGGTCCGACCTTCGGTTCAAACCGCCACTTGATCGTGGCAGGACGTTCCCCCTCGGCTAAGGCTCGATTCAGAATCTGTTGAGCAGCCGACAAATACATTTCGACGTGCAGTGGCGATAACGTCAGGGCTCGACCATTGTTGTCGAATCCCCCGGCGGGCGGGTCCTGCGGAAAGCCCGACGTATCGAAATCAATGCCAATCAGATCGCGGATCGTGTTTCGATATTCGTTGTTATTCAACCGCCTGAGAACAACACTTTTTTCGCGGAGTACCAGTTCTGCCTGTACCGTCTGAGTCGTGATCCAGTCCACCAGTTTCGCGACCTCGTCGGCACTCGGTTGTTTTTCCTTTTCTGGAGGCATTTCGTGCGAGTTCAGAACGTTGACAATCTCTCCCCAGCGAGAGCGGGGGCCGGGGTCTGCAAAGTTATTGGGTAAGCGTCGCGAATCGACGGCAAAATCACCTTCCGGCTTTTCGGAGTCATGGCATTTCTGGCAGTACTTTGTAAAGAATGGTGCGACGATCTTGGCATACCCCGCCTGATCGGCCGGGATATCGGCTGCAGATAAACCAGAAATGAGAGACATCAAGACTAACGGAATTGCAAACAGCTTCATTGGATCACCGAATCTTGAAAGTCCGAAAAACGCAGACAAGAATCGTAATCGTGAACTGCCCTGACAACCAGCCCGGAGCATTTTCGCGTTGATCGTCGAAAGGATTCAGGTGCAGTCGGTCTCATTGAAAAGTTGTCGTTGAAAAAAAGACGACCCCGGTTCGTCACCGGGGTCGTCAGTTTTCAGTACCGATCTGCGGGGCAACATTACCCGTCAAACAAGTTGCAGGTGAGCAAGCTCTTCTCGCAACCGGATTCGTGCCGTGTGCAATCGCCGCTTGATCGTTCCAACGGGGCTGCGGAACCGATCACTCATTTCGATCAACGACTGGCCGTCAAAGTAGAAGGCAACCAGAGTCGATCGATCAAGTTCTCGAAGCCGCTTCAATCCACCCCAGACATGCGCCGCCTGCTCCACCGACAGAACGGCGTCCAGAGGCGAACTCTTTTCGGCATCGATGTTTCCCAGAACTTCCGGGTCGGTCGCCGAAGCAGGTGGTCGCCGGATCGACCGGTTGATCGCCAACCGGACCGTGATCCGTCGCAACCAGCCGGGGAACCGTTCCGGTTCACGCAACTGAGGGAGCTTTCGCAGAGCCTGAATCAAGACGTCCTGAGTCAACTCGGCTGCTTCCGCCTGGTTTCGCAATCGCCGCAAAGCGATAGCGAAAACCGTCGGCTCGAACAACACGACCAGTTCACCGAACGCATCTCGATCGCCCGACTGAGCCCGTACAACCAAAGGCAAGAATTCTTCCGTGTCCATTTCGATTCGTTTCCTGGAAAAGCCGCTCCCGTCGTCATGACAGGTGAGGCGATTTAATGTTGGTTCGGTCGAGCGATGGTTGCGTCAGTCCTGATCAGGAAATGCCGGATGGCAACTGATCTGGAATGGCAGAACCGGTCAGCGGCGATACGGGTTGAGACAGCGAGATCACGACGTGACCTGGCAGAGACAACCGCTTGCCACCACACTTCGACGAGAAAGCAATCCCGAGCGACGGACCTATCCGCAGAGTGAGCGGCTTAGGACCAGCATGGCCCATGCGGCACCAGGTAGTTGGCGACTATCACTTCGCCATGAACTTCCCTGATCGCAACACATGTTTTTGGGGTCGGTTCCACCTGTCTCGTCCGTATTTGGCAAACCCGGTTTCGAGTCGCTAATGTCGGACAAGGGATGAGAACCTATTACCCCAAAATGGGGACGCTTCGAATCCGGGCGAACTCCGCGTTCGAGACGGAGATACGACCGATGTGCATTCGTCGCCGTCGCGACCATACCTGCCTGGGCGGCGGCGGTGGTGTTGATCATTGCGTTTTGAATGGCATTCATTGCTTGCATCGGGGGTACCTCCTGCGGAGACCGCAGTTTCCTGGATAACGACGTTTGACGAATTTCTTTCGGAAAAAGAATCCACAAGTTTGAGACTTACGCGGCATTCGCTCCGCGATTGCGACGGAAATTGTGACAACTTCCGTATTACTACGTATAGACAGCATTCCAGACAGAATGGTTCACGGCTTTTTTGCTGAATTTGAGAAAATTTCTCAGATTCCGGCTTGCCGATCTATCCCGGTTTGGTGGTTTCGAACAGAAAACCGGCAGGCTCCCCCGGTCGTTTTGAATACGTGACCTCTGAATCTGACTGGATTTACGGAATTGGTGAACCTGAATTCATTGAGGAATCCGAGCAAAATAAAAACGGCGAGAAAAGGTTGCGGAACAGGCGAATCACGGGGCTGATTGTTATCATCCACCTCCCTTGATGCCACTACCGAGAAGCCGGGAACACCGCATGAGCGACGAAGTCATTGCTTACGATCCGTACGCACTCCCCCCCGAAGAAATCCAGGAACCCCCGGCGACGGCATGGGCGGCCCTCCGGAAAATCGGTCCGGGGATCATTCTCGCCGGTACGATTGTCGGATCGGGTGAACTGATTCTGACCACAACTTTGGGAGCCCAGCATGGGTTCGTC
Organism: Planctomycetota bacterium; assembly: GCA_037146815.1. Lineage (GTDB taxonomy): Bacteria > Planctomycetota > Planctomycetia > Planctomycetales > Planctomycetaceae > Schlesneria. Next base: position 6,879 of record JBAWWJ010000122.1, on the reverse strand, counting down.
TTCCTGTGGCTGATTCTGTTCAGTTGCGTCATCAAGGTCTTCGTTCAGATCGAAATCGGGAGATATGCCATCTCGTCGGGTCGACCGACATTGGGTGCCATCAATGAACTTCCCGGGCCTCGATTCGGGGCGCACTGGATGGTCTGGTGGTGGTTTTTCATGATGATCTGCACCGTCGTGCAGCTCGGTGGCATGGCAGGAACGGTCGGACAGGCATTGAATCTGGCCTTTCCTGGCATTTCCAAGGGAACCGCGGCCGCATTCAGCGGTATTCCTTCCCTGGCGCAAATGGTCACGGATCGTCCCGAAGTTCCGTGGGCTGTGGCAACGTGTCTGATTACGATGGCACTGATCTATGGCGGGGGATACAAACGGATCGAATGGCTGACGACGATGATCGTCGTTTCGGTCACGTTGATTACCGTTTCAGCGGCCGCTGCACTGGGCTGGACCGATTTTCCGGTTCGAGGCAGCGATCTTTTAAAGGGGCTTGAATTTCAGGTTCCCTCGCACGGACTGGCCGCGGCGTTTGCCGTATTCGGTGTCACCGGCGTGGGAGCAACGGAACTGTTTTACTATCCGTACTGGTGTCTGGAAAAGGGGTATGCCCGGTATGTCGGCCGAGCCGATGGTTCCGAAGCCTGGGAGCGACGTGCCAAAGGGTGGATTCGCGTGATGCATCTGGACGCCTGGGTCAGCATGGTCGTCTTCACGGTTTCGACAGTAGCCTTTTACCTGATGGGGGCCGCAGTCCTGCATCCCCAGGGATATGTTCCCAAGGGACAGGAATTGATCGACACGCTCTCAAAAATGTACGTCGGTCCGTTTGGGGAATGGACCCGGATCCTGTTCCTGCTCGGGGCCGGGATGGTCCTGTTCAAGACGTTGTATCTGGCCTGCGCTGCGAATAGTCGCCTGACAGCCGATTTTCTTGTCTTGGCCGGGATGGCTCAGGCGAAGTCGGCCGATCACCGTGCACAACTGATTCGTCGATTCTGCCTGTTCTTTCCGACGCTGGCGCTGGTTTTCTTCCTGATCGGAAAAGACCCCAAGTTGATGGTCACCATCGGAGGCGTGGCCCAGGCTGCGACGCTCCCCATGATCGCTGGTGCAACTCTCTATTTCCGATATCGGAAAGTTCACCGCGCACTCGTGCCGTGGCGGATCACAGACGCCATGCTTTGGCTTGCCGTCGTCTCGATTTTCGTTGTGGCCGCGTACGCTGTTCCCACCCAGATCATCAATGCACTCCCCGCATCTGCGGTGGCGAAGCCGTAAGTGAAATCATGTCAATCCGGGCTCGCAATTTGGCCATTGGTCAGTCACGCCCATTGTTGGCGCTGATCTTTTTGGTCATTACGAATACGGCGTTCATGCAATTGGTTTTCATGCAACCGGTGATTGCACAACAACCAGACTTTGGGAACGGCGTCAAGCAACTTCTGCAGGATCGCTGCTTGGCTTGCCATGGCAATGATCTGCAGAGTGGCTCTGTCGACTTCGCAAAGATCTCAGATCAGGCGGTCGCCAAGGAAAATTATCCGCTCTGGAAAAAGGTTGTCGCGCAAGTCTCGACCGGAAGTATGCCGCCAGAGACAGAAAAGCCGTTAACCGCAGACGAAAAACAACGACTGCTGCAATGGGTGGGCGAGACATTTGATACGCGCCAAAATCCTGATCCGGGGCCTCCGTTGACGCGGCAACTCACGCGACATGAGTACGGGCAGACGCTGCGGGATTTGCTCCGATTCTGGTTTGATCCGACGCACGAAGCGGGTATCCCCGATGAAAGCGTTGTGGAAGGTTTCGCCAATCGAGCAGGTGGGCTTGTGCTGGAATCTTCCTTAATGGAGAAGTACTTCACGGCAGCCGATCTGGCTCTGGAAAAACTGTTTACTGACAACGGGGCCGCGGGTGCACGTAAGCGACTTTTATTCGTGACACCGTCGGAAACCGTTCCTGCCGCCAGTGCCGTTCGGCAAGTGGTGCAGTCTTTCTTGCGGCGCGCGTTTCGGAGGCCTGTGACTGATGACGAGGTCGAAAAATACTGCGTGATCGCGGATCGCACTCTGGCGGCAGGCGAGGGCTTCGAGATGGCGATTCGCAAAACGCTGAAGCCCGCTCTGGTGTCACCTCATTTTCTACTGCGAGTCGAATCTCAACCGGGTGAAGCAGCGTCCGTTCATCGCGTTAATGACCATGAGATTGCCGTTCGCCTCTCCTATTTTTTGTGGAGTTCGATGCCAGACGATGCCTTGTTCGAAGCGGCTGATCGCGGTGATTTATCCAAGCCTGATCTTCTGGAACAACAGGTTAGGCGAATGCTGGCCCATGGAAAGGCCGAGGCACTGACGTCGCAATTTCTGACTCACTGGTTGCAACTGCCTCACCTGAGGAAGGCTTTGCCGTCGCAGAACCAGTTTCCTACCTTCACGCGCAGCCTGCGTGACGCGATGGAACGCGAGACATGGTTGTTCTGCGATCATTTGCGCAAGGAAGATCGCAGTGTCCTGGAATTGCTGGATGCGGATTACACGTTTGTGAACACGGAGCTGGCACGCCATTACCAACTGGCCGAAATCCCACCGAAAGACAAGGACTTTCAGAAAGTCCATTTGAAGCCTGAAGATCACCGCGGGGGAGTGATCGGGATGAGCAGCATCCTGACGATGACGTCTCATACGGATCGCACCAAACCAACGGCACGTGGAAAATGGATGCTCGAAGTGCTGCTTGGTGCACCCCCGCCACCTCCCCCTGCCAATGCTGGCAGCTTCGCTCCACCCGAAAAAGATCGTCCCGAGCCGAAATCGTTTCGCGAAAAACTGGCACAACATGCGACAAACGCCAACTGCATTGGCTGCCACAAACGCGTTGATCCGTTCGGATTCGCCCTGGAAAACTACGATGCCATCGGGAGTTGGCGCGATGGATCGAGCGGGGCAACGATTGACAACGTCGGTCAACTGCCCGGTGTTGGGGAGTTTCGTGGAATGGAGGGATTGCGGACGGTCCTGCGTTCGAAGCAATCACAGATTGTCTCAAACCTGACCGCTCAAACACTGTCGTATGCTCTCGGTCGCAATGTGAGTTATTACGATGAACCGTCGATTGCGGCGATTACCTCTGCGTTGGAACGCAATGAATACCGGTTTTCAACGCTGATTTTACAGGTTGTCAACAGCCACCCGTTCTTACATCGTCGGGCAACAACCGCGCCCTGATGACATTTTTGGTAGCCACGTTCGCCAGAGCGTGGGGTAATTTTGGCGAATCCCATGAATTGGCTTCCTGCAGACGGCTGGTTCTGATCTGCAAACTATTACATGCAAAGATCTTCCGCTCGATCGTGAGATTCCTCTTTCCGTGGTTGACGAGTTGAGCTAAAAGTTCGGGCTGGGACAAGGATCGTCCACCCGCGCGGCAGTTGCGCGGACCAAATACATCCAGGGAGGGCACTGTGACGCATACTGTCGGTTCGCTGGCTTCACTCGTACAAGGAGAGGTTCGCGGGGATTCAGATCGAGTGATCTGTAATGCTGCGGCCATCGAATCTGCCGGCCCTGATGCCGTGACGTTCGTTCTGGACGAAAGCCACGTGAGTCGACTGCAAAGTTGCCGGGCTGGTGCTGTCATATTAAATGCGAAGATCGCTGCGGGGCTGGCGTCCGTGCCAAATACATCGCTGATCATCGTCAGCGACCCTCACGCTGCCTTTCAACAGATTCTGCCGCAGTTTCGCAAGATTCGAGGTCGGCCTGCCCGTGGAATTTCGCCTCACGCCCACATCAGTCCGACGGCCACAGTCGGCGAAAACTGCTATGTCGGACCAGGGGCCTGCATTGGCGATGAAGCCGAAATCGGGCCTGGTTGCGACATCTATCCCGGTGTGGTCATCGGTGCAGGTTGCAAACTGGGACAGGATGTCATCGTGCATCCGAATGCCGTGCTGTACGAGGATATTTCGCTGGGGGATCGAGTCATCATTCACAGTGGTGCGGTGATCGGGGCGGATGGATTTGGATATCGCTTCGCTGAAGGGCGATTCATCAAGATTCCGCAACTGGGGACAGTCGAGATCCACGAAGACGCCGAAATTGGTGCGTGTGCGACGATTGATCGCGGCGCCATTGGCCCGACGATTGTGGGTGCCGGCACGAAGCTCGATAATCTGGTCATGATTGCCCACAACTGCGAACTGGGAAAACACAACGTTTTTGCCTCGCAAGTCGGCTTGGCCGGCTCCTGTACGACAGGCGACTATGTGCGACTTGGTGGCCAAGTCGGCATCCGAGATCACGTCCGTTTGAATTCTGGATGCATGGTGGGAGCCAAGGGAGGGGTCCACAAGGATATTCCTGAAGGCGAAATCTGGATCGGTTATCCCGCAACGCCGGAAGCTGAGCAAAAACGGCTGGTATTCTCTCTGAAGCGAGTTCCCGAAATGCGGGATCAGGTTCGGACCATGTCCAACCAGATCGCCACATTGATGAAGCAAGTCGAAGAACTCCGTGGTCAGTCCCCCGAAGAATTGCGGAAAGCAGGCTGATTGACAGCCGTTCCAGAGTGATCGGTCTTTAATTCTGGTGATTGATTTCGACATTCAAATGGAAGAGACGGACCCTAACATTCTGAAGATGCCTCCCCGCCGCGTCGGCTTGCTGGCGGGAGCGGGGAGGTTTCCACTCGCGTTCGCTGAAGCCGCGCGAGACCAGGGATTGCACGTCTACTGTGTGGGTGTTTCCGGGATGGCAGACGAAGAGCAACTTCGAGCGGTCTGTCATTCGTATGCGGAAACTCCGCTAGCTCGCTTAGGACGGACCATCCGGCTCTTCAAGCGTGCTCGAATCGACCGTGTTGTCATGGCCGGGAAGATTGAGAAGACGGTGCTGTTTCAGCCATTCCGGATTCTGCGTCTGCTGCCGGACTGGCGGACGATACACATGTGGTATCACTACGCCACTCGAGATCGAAAGGATGACACGCTGCTGTTGGCGGTCATTCGCGAGTTCGAGCGGGATCAGATTTATTTCGATTCAGCCCTCGATTACTGTCCGGAGTTACTCGTGAAACACGGATTTCTGACCCGGCGTAAGCCAACCGATGCTCAGTGGCGGGATATTCGCTTTGGTTGGGATCTCGCCAAGGAAATGGGACGTCTGGATGTGGGCCAGTCCGTCGTTGTTAACGACATGGCCGTGATTGCTGTGGAAGCGATCGAAGGAACGGATCGTACGATTCGGCGTGCCGGTGAACTCTGTCGTCGGGGTGGCTTCACTGTCGTCAAGGTTGCGAAGCCTCAGCAGGATATGCGGTTCGATGTTCCGACAATCGGGGCTCAAACCATCAAGACACTGCAGGAAGCGGGCGGGCGCGTTCTGGCCATCGAGAGCAACAAGACAATCGTGCTGGATCAGCCTGATGTGATTGAACTGGCAGACCGGTTGGGGATTGCCATCGTCGCGATTAACGCGGAAGAGTTGGAATTGCGAATGGTCGGCTGATTGCAAAGCGTCAACCGTCATTCGTCAAGCATGCGGACGTCGCTGTCGCTGGCGGTCTGCAATGGAGCATCACCCGGCGCGAAGAATTCGTTGGCCGATGCACGATGGCCGACTTCGATCACTTCGGTATGTGCTCCGTGGATATCAACCGGTTCAGGATCTGGTTCACCTGGTCCCATTTCGACCCGGTACTTTTCACCCGCGAACGCCAGCTCATCGCCCGGGAGCAATGCCCCTCGGATCACTCGCTGGCCGTTGACCTTCGTGCCGTTTGTGCTTCCCAGGTCACGGATAAAGAGCAAGCCGTCGGTCCGGACAATCACACAGTGCAGTTTGGATATGCTGCTTTGGTCAATGCAGACATCACACAAGTCGTCCTGACGGCCGACGAGCGTTACATCGCGCAGTATTTGTATTGGGCGTCCACCACGTAGTGGAACGAGTTGAGCGCGCATGAGGCAAACACCTTACCAGGCCCGCACCGGCTGATTTTACTAGATTTCATTTTCCGCAGTATGGACGTGCTGTCAAGGTGGGGCCGTCAGGTTCGACGAATTCCTGTCGCAATTGTCACCGCCACGCTGAGTGCATTTTTCCAGTGTATTGAGTATCGGACAGTAACCCGGCGGGTACAGATGTACGATTCCCGTACACCTCAGTTCGTTGGTAATGCTGGTCAATGATGCCGAATCTTCTTCTTGTTCTGATTGTACGGAGACGTCATAGTATGCAATGTTTGATGTTTCCATCAAATCGTCCCCGTGGTGATTGGCGGTAGCGCCTTGGTCATTGATGGCTGGAATTCGGGCTTCAAGCAAGGGTATTGCGAATCGTACCGCGGTTCACCCTGTTTACTTCAATGGAGAGGTTTATGTTCAGGCGGGCTTTTGTCGGCGCAGTTGTCTTCACGTTCATCTCGTTCGTCGCAACGCAGGTAATGGCAGCAACAGTTAATGGAACCGTTGAATCCGTGTCGACGGATGACAACACCGTCTCAGTGAAGGTGAACGGAAAAGGTGACGAACCGAAGGTATTTACTGTCGGTCCTGCGGTCATCATTATGATTGACGGCAAGAAGGGAACGCTGGAAGACGTTGTTGCCGGGCAAACGGTGACCGTGACGGCGAATGCGACAAATTTCGCTTCGAAACTGCTGTTGAAGTCTCCCAAGACGCCTCCAGCGTCTCGCAAGCCGGGCAAGAAACCAAACTCCAACGACGCCAGCGCTGCCGATGCCGGAAACTGGCCGCAGTTCCGTGGTCCGAATCGCGACAATATTTCGAAAGAAACGGGGCTTCTGGATCAGTGGGCAGAAGAAGGGCCGAAGGTTGCATGGGAGCAGAAGAAGCTCGGCGAAGCCTTTTCCGCTGTTTCC
>JBAWWJ010000121.1:0-23555 GCA_037146815.1 Planctomycetota bacterium | reverse complement strand
CGAGCTCGAAGAGCCGCTCATCGTCCGCCCGACCTCCGAGACCATCATCGGTGATGGCAACAGTACAACATTTACATTGGGCGACGTCATTCGCGGAGCCACAATCTCGTTCCCCAACACATTTGCCACCCAGGCCCAACTGACGACGTTCAGCGGTTCTTGCAACTCCGCGACACACTACGGCATCACGGGAAAGAACTGGATCAACGGAATGCCTGGCCAATCGTTTTTTAACACGCTGAACCCTCCGAACTCACCAAACGTTGACTGCATGGAATGCGGCGGGTGTGCGTGGTACGACGCCCGCGGCGTCATCAATGCCCGCAGTCGCCACGTGGGGGGCGTTCATTGCCTGCTGGCGGACGGAAGTGTCCGATTCCTTTCCAACAACATCGATATCAACACGTGGCAGCGACTGGGAGCGATTGCTGACGGAAATCCGGTTGGCGAATTCTGAGGATGATTCGTTCATGCAAACTTCCATCACCCCCGTGATCTATCGCCCGCAGTAAACTGTTTCGGAGACTCGACACATGCTGTTCAAACAATCCCTTGCGGCCGTCCGCATTCGTCAATGCCTATGCCTGCTGGCGGTCACAGTGCCGATCGCGTTGTCTGGGTGTGGGAAAAGTAATTCAAAGCTGAACGAGCCCATCAGGTACACTTCTACCGACAAGTTACGAGAGCGGCTGGAAGAAGTCGCACAATGGGGAGACGGTGGAAGCTCACTGGGGGGAATCCCCGAGAGCATCGAAGACATTACAAAAACTGAACCAGAAAAAGGAAAGCTGCTGCTTCAAGACTTCCAGCGCCTCAATACGGCGTCCGACAAAGAGACGCGAAAGACGATTGCCAAAGAAATGGCGGAAAAGTTGAAATGACTTCGTTCATTGGCGGTGTTCTGGTTGTCGATTCACGTTTCGGTTACGCTCATACATCGATTTGACTGATTTCGACAGCTCTCAACCGAACGCATACTCGCTATGACCGATTTGCCCGTATTGACGACTTCCCCGCTCAAGCCCCGTTTGTATGAGTTCGATTCCCGTCAGCTGGGTGAATGGTGCGAATCGCATGGATTTCCCAAGTATCGGGCTGAGCAAATCCGCCGCTGGATTTTCGGGCGACGTGTCAACGACTTCGCAGACATGCACGACCTTCCGGCAACGCTACGCAAGGCGATGGCGGACGAGTTCAGCTTGTTGCCTGCCAAAGTCGAAAAGCACCTGATCGGTAGTGATCGAACCGAAAAACTTCTGCTTCAACTGCATGATGGTCAGTTCATCGAATGTGTGCTGATGCGCGAGACTGATCGCCGCACCGTCTGCATTTCGACCCAGGTTGGGTGTGCCATGGGTTGTGTCTTTTGTGCCAGCGGGATGCTGGGACTGAAACGCAATCTGACGACCGGAGAAATTCTGGAACAGGTTCTGAGACTCGATCGCCTGCTGGCCAAAGGTGAGCAGATCACCAACCTCGTCGTGATGGGGATTGGAGAACCGCTGGCCAATTTGAAGTCGCTCATCCCGGCTCTGGACAGCCTGAACGATAAGGGGGGACTCGGCCTGGGTGCTCGACGAATTACCATCTCGACAGTCGGTCTTCCAGACAAGATCCGTGAACTCGCAAAGTCTGGCAAGCAATACAATCTGGCAGTCTCTTTGCATGCACCAAACGACGTGATTCGAGACCGCCTGGTCCCGGTCAACGACAAGATCGGCATGGCAGCAATCTTCCGTGCGGCGGATGATTACTTCGAAATCACAGGACGGCGAGTCACCTACGAATACGTATTGCTATCCGGAGTCAACGACGATCCCCAGCATGCCAGGCTGCTGGCGAAAGAACTGCAGTCACGAGTCGCCCATGTGAATCTGATTCCGATGAACGGCGTCACTGAATTGCCGTTTGTTGAACCATCCGCTCCACGCACCAATGAGTTCGTTGCGGTCCTGGAATCGTTTGGCATTCCCGCAACGGTTCGCAAGCGGAAGGGAGCGGATATCGACGCCGCCTGCGGTCAATTGCGGCTGCTGGCGGAAGCACGGTAACCGCCGCGATCTCGGTTTCCGTTGCATTTCTATGAATTTTCATTTGAAACGGTAGCGTAGGGATGGTTTTCGCATTCGAGTCGGCCAGCCCCTCGTCGAACCGGACCCGGGTGCCTCCAACCACTTCGGGAAGTTCGTGACGCCACAGTTATTCGTGGCTCGACGCACGATGCTGGCTTCACCACCACCGGCGGGTTGGCCACTTCCATTTGCGTAACGAGGCCGAATCGAGTTCGCAGGCGCTGCGGCTGACACCTTCGATTCTTCAGGCTCCGAGACACGAGTCACCCCGCTGCTCGCTGAAATTGGCGATTGTCCGGTCGAGATTCAGTGAAACACATTGTGAGACTGGCGAAACCTGATAAACTCTCCGTCTTGAATCAGGGTTGCGGTGAGCTCGCCGGAACTCGCAGTTTTCCTTCCTTCACATCGGTCGGACTCGCATGCGTTTCGAGGTCTCGAATTCAACTCCGCCGCATTTGAATCGCCGTTTGCAACTGCGAATGTTGGGATTTGTGGCGTTGATTGGCGTGATCATGTTCATCATGACCGCGTTTCAGAATCCCAGGAATCGAAACCCCAAGCCTCCGCCACTCCCAGGTTCACCCGATCCTGCGGTTTTCAAGGTGGAAGACGATCCCGATGGTCCGGGGCTGAAACCTGATGAATTCTTGAGTCCCCCAGACAATTCGGCTGATCCCGATCCTGATCAAACTGTCCCCAAACGACGAGATCCCTGGAAGGTTCCTGGGCAGGAAACGAGTCCGGCGGAAAGTGGCGATGGTCTCGATCAGGAGATTGCCCGTCTGGAAACGACGTTCGATCGCGGTATCCTGCGCCGGGTGAAAGACAATACGCTCGGCATCCGCCGTGATGAAGCCGATGCCTATTATCGATTGGTTTACCACGCCAGCCGGGTCAATCCTGTTGAACTAGAACGGGCTGGCTTCACCGATGTCCTGTACATCAATCTGATGACCGAACCCGATCGTTACCGCGGTGAGCCGATAAGCATACAGGGCGAACTCTGGCGTCTTTACGAATTTCAGGCGGGGCAGAATGAATTTGGGCTGGGAACCCTGTATGAAGGCTGGATCTTCACAGCGGACTCGGATCGCAACCCGTATCGCGTCGTGTTTACAAAGTTGCCTCGGGAACTCGAACCGGGTGACAATCTGCGAAAACAGGTACGTGTCACCGGCTATTTCTTTAAGCGCGAGGGATATCCTTCCAAGGGTGGGATGCATGTCACTCCGACGCTGATCGCCAACCGAGTGGTCCCGTACATCTCGCCCAATGCTGTCCCTTCGACGGACGCCATTGTTCCCTACATGATTGGCTTGATCAGTGCTGTCGGACTGGCATTTCTGGTCACACTGGTCAGCTTCGCCATCAGCGATCGCCGTGCTGCCAGGACGGCATTGTTACGTGAATTGAATTCTCCGCGTCCCTCATTTGAGGGGATCGATGCTCCCCCCATTCTTTCCGTCAGAGAGTCCCTGCGACAATTGGAAGAAACGGAATGGAAGGACGAAACACGTTTGAATATCGACGACGATGCGGCTGCGGCGTTGCATGCACGTGACCGAAAAGCGACGCGAGATCACGCCTCGAATGATTCGGCAACTTCATCGGAATCAGAAACCAGCGAGGCCGACCGTCGACGCAACCAGGCCGCTTCTGTCCGGTCGTGGACGAATCGGCAGAATCGAAATGAAGCGCCCTCGAATAACGGGCGTCCCGCTGCCGAAACCCGCTCGACCGAGGACGCGGCCCTTGAGTCAGACTTGGATCAGCCTGTCGACGAGGTTGGGTACGTGGAAACGCCGACGCCAGCGGCAGGAAACGGTATGTCAAAACTGGCTGCCTGGGAAAACGAAATTCAACAGTTGTCCGGACCGGATTCTCGAAGCGAACGAATGACGGCAGAGCAACGTGCGGCCCAGGCAGAACTGCGCCGTGATCAAGCATTGCGCGAGCAGGATTTGAAAGACCGCTTGAATCACGAGCGGGCTGAACTCGATCGCAACCGTCAGCGCCAGGATGACGACGAGGAATAAGGAATTTCGGAGTACTGTCGCTGTCAAGCACTGTGGCGGCCGGAGTTTGGGGTCTCAATTCAATGCCTCGAGACTGCATCCGAACCCAAACGGTGATCAGCAGTCAACGTATGGCTGAGTTCCCACGCCGAGACGAGGTACTCGCCCACCACCGGCTGGCGTCCAATTCGGGCTCGCTGAAGTCCAAGAAATATCCGGCAAACTTGCCCTCAGTCGCTTGCAGTTGGATCGGAGCGTGATTGATTCGGTTGTGCTACTTGAACCACTCCTCCTTCGGCCTGACGATTTTCCAACCGGCGGCAGGAAGTAAACGGAATTTATGGATCAGGATTTCAAAAAGCTGGTGTGGGGATTCCGTAAATTCTTGACTCTGCTTTGCCGAAGGAGTACGTTCGACGTCCTGACGCAATTCTAGACACGTTGAAATTTGCCGCACTCGCTCTGCAAAATTCTTGAGGAACTGGTGATGCGACTGGTGGAACTGATTCTGAGACACCTGCAGACCAAACGAAACACGCGTCCTCGAGTGCGGCGGACTGCCGTTTCGCCCGTCGAATCGATGGAAGTTCGGGTGATGATGAGTGCCACACATCTTGCAATCGGTGCCGCTCCAATTGTCGACGAAATCCACGCCGTGTTGCAGAATCAGCAGTCGCTCGACTCGCAGGTCGTTCAGGCACCGGGGCAGTCCAATGAAGCTGTCACGATCCATGCCCACCGGATCCTCGCAGCGCACAATCACACATTTGAAATGGGGATCATTCAGGTTGACGATTCAACAGGCAAGATTGGCAACCTCAAGCCGGGTGACGCTGGCTATGCCCTGGCAGCGTTAACGAGTGCAAATCGACATGTCCTGCTGTCATCAAGCGGTGAGGCGAACGGGTCGGCAACAATCCCCGGCGGTTCGTTCTACATCGTTTACCAGATCCAGGATGGGACGGCCGCTGACGTTGCGGCGAAGAATCCTAACAACGTCGCGGGCAAAACGCCGGTCGTGTTGTTCTCGCTCGCCGCTGCGAACCCGGACTCCCACGCACACCTGCATCATCGGTTCGGATTCCAATATGGGTGGTCAGATCCCCTTGGAACGCAGTCCACGCATTTTCGCGATCTGATTGTCCGTGTGCGAGTCGGTCTTCCGAACGCAACGCCGGATACAACGCCTCCTACGGCCTCCCTCAGCATTTCAGGCACCGTCCCAACGACGACCACGGGATTCAATGTCCAGTTCTCGGAACCGATGAAGTTGACCGACCTGCAGTCGGGCAATTACACATTGACCCGGACGACCGGAGTCAATTCGGGCAAGACTGTTCCAATCCAATCGGTCCAATTCGTCAACAATCAAACGGTTCATGTCAGCGTCGCTTCGGCTCTGACCGCAGGTGGTTACCGCCTTGACCTGGCTCCGAATCTGGCCGACTTGTCTGGCAATGCTCTGGCAGCCCCGAAATCGTTCAACTTTACAGTTGCCTAAGAGCCATCCGTTCTCGTGGTGGGATTCTGTACCACGATGGCCAGTGAGTCACTGATCGCGCCGTCGCCTTGCAGCAGAGATTGGCTGATAGGGCGCTGTTTATTGCCTTGCCTGCAGCTTCATCCGGCTTCACATGCGGTGGAAAGCACAACTGTCAGTGTCATGGAAATGACGGTTTCGTAATGTTTCCTCGGCAGACTGGAGTTTCTCAGACGCTCTGACTAGCCTCTGAAAGCGTCAAAATACAGCATCTCCCATGGCGGCACTCCAAATTCTGTTCGATTCGCGTTACAGATGTGTGTGTTAATGGAGTTTCTGCATCGTCTTGAACATTCATACCTCAGCCGCGTCGCGTTCGTGACATTGATCGGTGAGGGATTTCAAGGAATGAATGAACATGCTGCTGATGAACTGGCTGGTTGTGCTGCGGGACCGATTGTGGAATTCGCGACGCCAAACCAATAAGCGCCGTCGGCGAACGCCCCCCACAGGCGTCCCGGCACTGATTGAAATGCTGGAGCCACGTCAGGTCATGAGTGCTGTCGCCGTGGTGGATGACAGTTACACGGTGGTCCAGCAGCAGATTATGATGGCGGCACCACCTGTTGTCATGGACGTACTGGCCAACGACACCAGCACTGGCGGCCAGATGTCGATCGTGTCGGTCTCCACTCCGATGTCAGGATCGGTTTCGATTCAGCACGACAGCATGTCGGCGATGTACGGCATGACACCGCACCCCGACAAGCTGTTGTTCACTCCGTCATATGGGTTCACAGGTACCGAGTCGTTCACGTACACCGTCGCCAACTCAGCAGGTGACCAGGCAACAGCGACCGTCACACTGACAGTGTCCCCTGCCAGCGGTTCCTCAGGAAGCGGCTCGGGTGGCTATGGCATGACGATGCCAACGCCACCCACCGTGATGGGACTTTCTGTTAATGAAGGAGCAACAGGGGGTGGTACGTCCGTCACGATCAGCGGGAGCGGATTCAGCACCGCAACACAGGTGTTGTTCGGTGGAGCGGTCGTCTCATCTTTTACCGTCAATTCCGATTCGTCACTGACGGCTGTCACTCCGATGCATCTGCAGGGGATGGTTGACGTGATCGTAGTCTCCCCCACGGGAGCATCCAGCATCACCATGAGTGACAAGTTCACGTTTCGAGATTCGAACTCGTCCCCAACCATCAGCAGCGTGACACCCGGCACCGCGACAGTCTCGGGTGGTGATACGGTCACAATCACGGGAACAGGGTTCAATGATGTCAGTGGTGTCTCGTTCGGTGGTGTTGCCGCCTCAAGCTTTACCGTCATGTCTCCGACAACGATCATGGCGGTGACGCCGTTTCATATGTCGGGACAGGTCGATGTGCAGGTCTCCACGTTAGTGGGAACATCGCAGATCAACGCCGCCGACACATTGATCTTCACGACACCCGTTTCGCCCCCCTTGATCATGTCGTTGATGAACAATAGCGGCTCCGTGACTGGTGGAACATCGGTCACGATCATGGGAGCGAACTTCACGAACGTCACCGCCGTCTGGTTTGGAGACCAGCAGGCCACTTCGTTCACAGTGAACTCGGCAAATTCTATTACGGCGGTCACACCGGCTGCCGTGGCTGGTGTTGTCGATGTGAAAGTCACGAACAGTGCGGGGACTTCCCCCTCCATGGGGAATCAGTTCACGTACATCTCCGCTGACCCCTCCATCTCCGGGTTGTCCACAAATAGTTCTCCTGTCGGCGGTGGTTTAACGGTGACGATCTACGGTTCGAATTTCCAGGGAGTCACTGCGGTCTACTTCGGTTCAGTGGCTGCAAATTTCGTGGTGAACGGCCCGAATTCCATCTCGGCCACGGCTCCGGCTCAATCGCGTGGTACAGTCGACATCACTGTTGCTTCTCCCGACGGGACATCCGCAGTGAGCCTTGCCGACAAGTTCTCGTACGTCGCTCCAGCTCCGTCAGTGACTGGGTTGAGCGTATCGACCGGTTCCACGTCAGGAGGGACCGCTGTCACCATTTCGGGAACGAATCTGGCCGGTGCCACATCCGTGACGTTCGGAGGCGTGTCGAGTTCATTCACCGTCAATTCGGATGGAACACTCACGGCAACAACGCCCGCTTCAACGGCTCAGACGGTTGACGTCGTCGTGACAACGGTAGACGGAACTTCCCAGGCGACGATGGCCGATCTGTTCACGTTTCAGGCCAATAACAACGGCGGAAGCGGTGGCTCAGGCGGCGGAATGGGGGGAACCGGCGGAGGAAATGGCGGAGCGACAGGAGGTTCGAATTCGACGGACACAGGTGATCCGCAAGTCGTCCTGATGACGACCGCAGCAGACTCAACGTCCGGCGGGAAGGAATTCTTCATTCAGGGATTGCACCTGACAGATGTGACTTCCGTCGTGTTCGGCGACGTCGCGGCGAGCAGTTTTACGGTGAACTCGGATACCTCGATCACCGTCGTCGCACCTCCACATGCGTCGGGAACAGTCGATGTGCTGTTAGTGACAGCGGCCGGCGCGTCAGCAGCAGTCAACGCGGATCGATTTCAATACGTTGCTCCGGGTGAACCCCCTGTGATTACAGAGGTCGCTTCGAGTACTACCACGCCAACAAATCTGATCATGATTACCGGCCAGAATTTTCTGGACGTCTCTGCGGTGACGATTGGCGGCAAGAACACCGCCTTCATCGTCGTATCCCCGACCACGATCATGGCTTCCACTCCGATGGGACTCACCGGATCGGCTGATGTCGTCGTGACGAATGCCGTTGCATCGTCGCAGTCAACCCCGGCCAGCCAGACCGTGCTGCTGCCCGCCGTCCCTGGAGGCACAGCAGGGGGAGTGTATCTCTCTGCCGACGACAACTTTAGCTATGGCGTCGTCCCTGCAACGAACATGCTTTACAACTCTTACGTCAGCAATATCAATTTCGGGATCCCGGAAGTTCCGGGCGTGTTCACTCCGCATCCTGTCTATACAACGGACGGAACCGTGAACACGATGACCGACAGCGTGACCGTTGCCCCGATCTATCATTTCGAGTCATCGACAGTGAACGGGGTCACGATGATCAACATGAACGTGCAGGATTCGAACTACGAAGTACGCAGCACTTCAAGCCCCGGAAATTCGACCGTCTACGTGCGCACACATATTCACAGGTATGAAGTCGTTGCCACAATTGGTGCCGGTGGAACTGGTTCGATGGCGACGCTGGATTGGACGCGGGACAGTGTCAGCACAAACTCGACCGTCTCCGGGTACAGTGATACGGGTTACAATTCTGTCTCGAAAACGAATTCCGGTTGGGTGACTCACGCGGTGTCAACGAATTCCAGCGGCGGCTCTGGCTCCGGTGGCCGCAGCGTCGGGATTCAGCAGGTCAACGATGGCACGATGTCGTTTGATCAATGGGGCGTCACAACCAACGGCGAGACCACTGCAGGATTCCATTACGAAGCCTTTGGAAATAAGGCGTATGAGCGTCAATGGAGTCAGAATGGCTCGGCAATGTCCGGGGGTGGAGACCTGAAGGGGAGTGATTTCTATAAGGCGAAGGCGGGCGGTACGATGTCGGTGGACTCATCCGGCCAGATTACGTCGTCCTACGCCAGATTCCGCGATTCCGGTTCCGGTTCAGATCAGTACTCGGATCACAATGTCGCATTGGCTTCCTCGACGACATCGGAAGCAGGTGTCTCGACGACCGTCACCGACGTCAAACACTATCAGGATGAGGGGACTGACGAATACACGTATGACATGTTCGGCTCGGTCAGTACCGATTCCGCGCAGATGCCATCCCAGTTCCGGATTCGCACGATTTCCGCTGACGGACAGTCCAAATCCAGGCTGACGGACGATACCAGTGTGGATACGAACTCCACATCGGGTGGTACGACCATCACCGGACACGACGAATACCATTCGACAGATGATGACGACGGCGGTTACAACGATACAGACCTGGCCCTGTATGGGTACGACCCAACCTTCGGCGCCATGGCCGATCCGGCCAAAGGCGAATTCCGCAATACGGACCGCAGTCTGGATCAGGACAACGATCAGGACAAGTTCCACATCGATGGTACGAAATCGATGACCATCACGGATGGGGTTTCGACAGCGACGATCACGGGCGGAATGCACGATGACGGGAAAGAATCCATTTCCGACGTGATTGCCGATCAGGAGCAGTTTGGTGCCGACTTGAGAGATGATGGCGATCACTACACGTTCGACGACTCGCTTTCTGAATCAGACTCGGGTGATGATAGCCTGTCGATCACGATCGTATCGCACGGGGATCTGGGTGATGGCCAGTCGATCGACTCGACGGAAACGATCACGCTGACGGATGATTTCAACAACCAGGACAACGAAGACGACCCTGGTACGGACGATGTCGGGCCGGATCATTTTGAGAACGAAGTGGATCATCTGATCGCTCATCTGAAGTCTAAAGACGACATCCAGATTCATGACGTGGTCAACGGAATCCTGGCAGGGTGGCCCGGTTTGCTTGGTGGACTGATCGTGCCGTTTCTTTCCTCTTGCTCCTGCCTCACCCAGACATCCAAAGCGATGTCTGGGCCACCCCGTCGTCGAACAACGTGCCGGCCGGAGTTTGTGCCGTAAATTCAATGCATCGAGTCTGCATCCGAACGTAATCGGTAATCAGCAGTCGAGCGTATGGCTGAGTTCCCACGCAGAGACGTGGTTGGCATAGTCCCGCCATTCGGCTCGCTTGAGTTTCAAATAGGCCGACGTGAACTCCTCACCCAGTCCTGCGGTCAGAATCGCATTGGATTCCAGGGCGCGCAGGGCGTCCTGAAGATTGTCAGGAAGCTGGCGCATACTCTCGATCCGATGCGGGTGCAAGTACGCGTTCATATCGAGTGGGGGACCAGGGTCGCGGTGGTTGTCGATGCCGTCCAGACCTGCCTCCAAGAGCGCTGCGGCCATCAGGTAGGGGTTCGCGGCACCATCCGAGAGCCGTAGTTCGAATCGGCCGGCATCCGGAATTCGGATCATGTGAGTCCGATTGTTGCCTGTGTGGCTGATCGTGCTGGGAGACCAGGTGGCTCCGGATGTCGTTCGTGGTGCATTGATGCGGCGGTAGGAATTCACCGTCGGGTTAACGATCGCGCACAATCCTTCTGCGGAATGAAGCACACCCCCGAGGAAGTCGTAGCCAAGCGGTGACAGACCCTCCTTGTCAACGTCACTATGAAAGAGATTGGCCCCCTTTTCCCGGTCCCACAGCGAAACGTGAATGTGGCAACCGTTGCCTGTCAGCTTCGAGAAGGGTTTGGGCATGAATGTGGCTCGCATCCCATGCTTCTCGGCTAATGACTTCACCATGTATTTGAAGAATGTCTGACGGTCGGCTGTCAGCAGCGCTTCGCAGTATTTCCAGTTGATTTCAAATTGCCCGTTCGCGTCCTCGTGGTCGTTCTGATAGGGCTCCCAGTTGAGCGTGATCAGAGCATCGCAGATCTCGGAGATCAGATCGAAGCGGCGCATCAGGGCTTGCTGGTCGTAGCAGGGTTTGGACTGTTCGTCGCGAGGATCAGAGATCGCTTGTCCGTCAGGAGTCAAAAGGAAGAACTCACATTCCACTCCCGTCCGCATCTGGTACCCACGCTCGGCTGCACGAGCCAGTGACTTCTTCAACACATTCCGCGGAGCCTGGGCGACGGGCTTGCCGTTCATCCAGGGATCGGCCGCCAGCCAGCCAACCTCGGGCTTCCAGGGAAGCTGAATCAGACTGTCGGGATCCGGGTATGCGAAGACGTCAGGATCGGCGGGCGTCATATCGAGCCACGTAGCAAACCCCGCGAACGACGCACCGATCCTGGACATCTCGTTGATGGCCTGTGTGGGAATCAGTTTGGAACGTGCGGTGCCAAACAAATCGGAATACGAAATGAGAAAGTATCGGATGCCCAGTTGTTCGGCTTTTTCTTGCAGCGTCATCGGCTCAACTCTCAATCAGGAGGTCTGGCCGGAGTTGCATCAGCCGGTCAAGCACGCGTGGCTTTGCTCGATGGCTGTGACTCCTCCCTTCGGGCTTGTCCCGATAGAAGCAGGTTGAACAACAGACACATCGACAGAACAGGCAACGACGAATTTGACCGGCTGCTAAGCGCTCAGCAGTTCGGCAATGGCGGATTTCAGGAACTGTTGATCTTCGGGATTCTTACTTGGGTTTCCGGCCCGATGTCCCCACACCGAGGGAATCGGTCGGTACTGTGAATTCGGAATCAGTCGAGCT
Organism: Planctomycetota bacterium; assembly: GCA_037146815.1. Classification (GTDB taxonomy): domain Bacteria; phylum Planctomycetota; class Planctomycetia; order Planctomycetales; family Planctomycetaceae; genus Schlesneria. Next base: position 11,668 of record JBAWWJ010000121.1, on the reverse strand, counting down.
TCTGCCAGACTGTCTTCGGGAGTGAAATACAAATCGTGGCTACCCGGCATGATCAGTGTCTTGGCGCGGATTGAATTCAGGGCTTTGGGCAGGTCTCCGGCATACTGTTCGTTGTCGCTGATGTCGGATCGCTTCCAGGTCTCAATCATCGACAGCAGGTTAGCCGCATCTCGCCGCAGGAAGCTGGCTTCCCAGTCACGGATCAGAAAATCCTCCAGAGACGCATAGCCGAGATCAAGGTGTTTCTGTTCACGGTAAAAGGCCTGGGACAACGCCCAACCGGCGTAGATCCGGCCGAAAGCTCGCAGTCCCCGTTCGGGTTTGGCGACAAAGCAGGCACCGTTCCAGGCCGGGTCCGTGCACAGCGCCGCGCGCAGTCCTTCCAGAAATACAAGGTTGTGTTGCGACGTTTTCGCGGCACTGCAAACTGCTGCAATCCGCTCGACGCATTCAGGGTAGAGGGCTCCCCAGTGAAGTGCCTGCTGTGCTCCCATCGACCAGCCATAGGCCAGGGCCAGTCGTTCGATACCAAAGACATCCATGAGCAATCGTCGCTGTGCAGCGACGTTGTCGATGTGTGTGAAGACGGGAAAGTCGTGGTTGATGAATTGATCTGCAAGGTTGCTGGGTGACGAAGACAGACCATTCCCGAACATGTTGGGAATGATAATGAAGTACTGGGTCGAGTCGAGGATTCGATCGGGGCCGATCAGCCAGTCAATGTCAGTGTGTTGAGCTGCGTAGGATGTCGGGTAAAGAATCGCATTCGATCGAGTCGCATTGAGCGTCCCATAGGTTTTATAGGCCAGGGTCGCTTCAGTCAGCGTCACGCCACTCTGCAGGAGAAAGTCCGGCAGCTTGAAAACTTCGTAGTCGGCCATCATTCCTCACTCGGAACAGTACCGAGGGACTGAATGACAGTCCGGTTGGCAGCCACGTAGTTCGGGGAAAGATGCCGCAATTTTTCACGCAACTGCTGATGCACGCTGGGAAGCTGATGAAACGGGATCGACGGATACAGGTGGTGCTCCGTATGGAATGACATGTTCCACATCACCAGTCGTACCAGTGGATTGGTCAATGTCGTGCGAGTGTTTGTCAGCCCGTTTTCGCCCATGCTGCATCCAGTATGTTCGGCAATCAAAATCGCCCGCAGCAGCGGTTGGCCGAGAATTGCAGGGAGGAACCAATATAGCCAGACATACGGATATCCCAGGGCAATTGAAACAATTCCCGCCACGTAAATCCCCAGTTGAGCTCCGGCCGATAACGCAATCGTCCAGCGCGCGTCGGCGGGCACAAACGGATATCGCGTGGCTCGACCAAGAGCCAGGCCAAGGAACTGCGTCGGTCTCCACAACCAGAATGCGATCCCGCTGATTTCGAGAAGGTAGCTCCAGATCGACTGCGGCTTGGGGGTCATCAACTCCGGGTCACGCTGGGCATCCTGCGTGTACCGGTGATGCCAGGTGTGGTAATGGCGATAGTAGGTGAAATTGTAGAAGCTCAGGACACCCGCCACCCAGCCGAAGATTTCGTTGAGCGTGCGATTGGAGAATGCGGTGCGATGAACACATTCGTGCATGGGGGCAAACATTGTGACGATGGTGAAACCATGCAGTACCATCGCGGGAATCATCAGCCACCAGTTCGGCTGCGCCAGCCAGACGAGGGTACCGGTCATCCCCATCACAAGCAGATGAGATCCGAAACGAACGAAGCCACGCACGTTGGACCGATGGCTCAGGGCTCGAACAACAGAGATGTCGAGCACGTTCCGGCCTGCCAGGCCTGCTGTTCCCATGTCATGGGAATCTGCCGAAGAGATCGCTCCAGAATCCATGTGATGCCACCTTGAAGGCCAATGTCTCGGCGGTGTGGTATGCCTCGTTTGTTAACCGTTTTCTCGTAGCTGCATTCGTAAGAATTCCGCGTATCCAGAGATCATCAACGATTATCACCTCCGCACGTGTCCCGATTTCTCGGGACTTTCTGTGTCATTGATGCTTCAAACTAAAGACGCGGTTCTGCCCCCAGCGTTCCGAAGAGTTCGTCCACATAAGCCGGTTGCTGGATCCGGTCCAGTTCCGATGTGACGATTAGCAAACGGTGGTGAATTGCTTCGCGCACGGCGGGGTCAGCGTTTGGACGATCCTGCTGATACTGCTTCAGGTAATTCTGATGGCGTTCCCAAAGCTGCAGATCCCGCTTTTGTTGAGTCAGTAATCGTTCGCGATACCAGTCGCTCGACAACAGTGCTTCTTTCGTGAACATCTGCCGAATCGCAGGGTCACGCTCGGTCTTTCCTTCGAAGGTCCCGAAGGCCATGATCGATAGCAACGCTCGCAAAGGTGGGCAGGCGAGTTCGATCGAACCATCGTCAAAATACTGCTGGGCAGACCGCTGCTGTGCTTCGACAATGTATTTGATTCCGTCCGCGAACGACTCCAGATCCTGTGTTTCCGGTTGCAGGATAGCTCGGTCGAACACCTTGTCAGGATTGTCGAAAACTCGACCGAAGTATCGGCGAATAAATCGATCCGTGATCCGGTATCCCAGTCGCGAGGCGGGGATGGTTTCTCCGTTGAACTCAAAGTTCTTGATTGGTTCCAGCAGCCGTTCACGAATCAGAAGTTGAGGATCTCGCTCGTCAGGCGACATGCGGCTCCAGACTTCGGGGACCAGCAGGCTGATATCGTGGTCGAAGCGTGCGGAAGGACCAATATGTCCGGCTGCTGTCGAGTATCCCGGCAGATCGGTCAGGATCATCGAAACGAGTGCGGTGTTGATGTCTGCCGTCGGAATGACTGCGTTGAAGGGACCTTTCGTCAGGGCTCCTTCACTTCCGGCACCCGTCGTTGACGGCGATTTTCCCGTCAACGAACAGATATAGTCCATGAACAGTTCGGGCAGTTCCTGGTAGTGGATCGGGTTGTAGACCGCCAGGCTGCGAATCCCCTTGGCCTTTTCAGGAGGATTGTTGCGTCGGCCAGACAGGACGGCATTCACAGGCAGGTGGACCGGTTGATGTGCCGGAATCTTGCGCCAGAAGCGTGTTCCCATTTCTCCGACGTAACGGTCGATTGGCCGGACCACATCGGGCCGGTCCTGCAGATAGCGAGGGTTTTTCGAGGGAATTCCACCCACTCGGCGGGGGTTGTCCGAGCAGACGATGTAACCCGAGTCCGATTCCAGCACCGATTCCAGCAGCCGCTTCATCGGAGCGGTGAAGGCGTCGAAGTCGACGACTTTGTTCATCATATCCGCGACATCGGCACGCGACATCGGTTCGAAATTCGAAATGAAGTTCACATCGCTGCGTGCCATATCCGCTTCGGCCTGCTTGTCGAATCCTCGATGAATGGCATCATCAGGACGCTGGAACAGCCGGTACTCGCAATTGGTGACGAACTTCATCGCGGTCGGTTCCAGCTCCGTCTGCCGCTGATCGTTGATCAGTGGACGGGTCGGAGCCAGATCATTCAACCGCCGTGATGGGACGACCACTGAGGCACTGATATCATCTTCGTTCTGCACTTTAGATGCAGCGGCAAAGTCCTGGCGTACCTTGAATGTACGCCAGCCATGCTCGCCCGACAGACCGACGCGCAAGTACGTTCCTACGATCTGCCGATCGTGCAGTTTGAATTCGTGACCGGGGCTGCCGTTGACGAAATTCACACTGAAATGCCGTCGCCAATCATTTCCCCAGGCTGGGTTATAGAATCGCTTGATCGCGTAGACGAGTGCGTAAATGTGGTCCGGAATCGATTTCAGCCATGCATTGTATTCCGGGGTGTATTCTTCCTCGGATGGGGTGAGCAGCTTGATAACGCTTCCCAGCGATCGCTTCGGGCTAAGGATCGAGCGGCTCGGATACAGTTGATAGTTTTGCTTCTGTTTTGCTTCTGAAGTCCACCGGTTGTCGAAACTGAAGTCGAAGATCTGCTGTACAAGATCCAGATCGCGTTCGATGTCAGCGACGAACACCGAACCGTACTGCATGTAATCAACCAGCGATTTGCTTATTTCGCTCTTGCCACCACCACTGACGGTACAAGGCTTATGACAAAATGTTCCTTCAGCGGCGGTTCCGATGATGCGCCAAGACGGTGCTGACGGATGCTTTTCCATCCGCACTTTGTATCCGGACGGAGCCATGTAGACCTTGCCGGGAAGCAAGGGGATCGCGAGAGTTTTTTCGTCCCGAACCCAACTGATATTCTGCTGACGCAGATCGGCTCGTGCATCTTCAGGGATGTAAATCAGATCAGGGAATTTCGTGTCGACGCCGTAACCTTCCGGCTTAACGTCGATCCATGCCCCGTATTCGCGAACGACATCTTCGAAGGTTCGGCCGTTATATCGCCGGCTGTTGACCTGCAGCTCCTCTCCCAGGCTCCAGCTTGGGAAAACGAGTGCTCCGCCGGCATGTTCTTCTTCAACGCCACCCATCAGATTCGCGGCGTAGCTGATCTGAGTTTTGACTTCCTTTTTGCAGTAACCGAAATAGTTGTCCGCGATGATCGTGACGATCACTCCGTCTTCGGTCCGGCAGGTCACCTTAAACGCATCGCCATCATTGTATAGCTCGGTTTCGTTTTCCCAGCACATCCGATCGCGCTTCTGCCGATCTGTCGCCTTGCTGATATGAGGGAGACCAACTTCTCGCTTGGTCAGGCTGGTGAGTTGTGGTGCGAGGATGACGCAGCCGGTGTGCCCTGACCAGTGGTCGACATCCAGGCCGGAATCGTTGATGGGAACAAATGGATCGCCAGCATTTCCAAAGATCGATTCGACGAAGTCCAGGTTGCTGACGAGCGAACCGGGGGCAAAGAACCGGACTTCCATGGATTTTTCGGCGCAGTATCCAGGCACCGCAGGCCGGACGACTGGCCTGAGCATGATTGCCATCCAGTAGTGCGCCTTGTCGGCCTGGTTCGCCGTAAACGGCACCAGCATCAGATCCTTGGGGGGATTCATCGCCGCGCGAAACAGTTCCACAAACGTATTTCGCGGGACAGCTCGTTTGTCCCCCGGTATCGCGAGGCCCCCTTCGCAGACATGAAACGTTCCGACAGTTGTCCGTCGATCGGAACGAGGGTTATGGAGAACTCCGTTCCGGATACGGTAGGAATGAAGTAACTCGTTTTCGAATTCGTCCCCGTCCGCTGGCAGTGACAATTCGCGGGCCAAACCGTGTCGGTCCAGAACCATCGCCCGACCGGGAACACGCAGAGGTTCGGTCAAATTCTGGTCAGCGAAATGGTTGTTCAAGTAAGATTCGATGCGTTGATCGATCGGACAGCGATGATCATCCAGCAGTCGAGTTTTCTCGCGGAAATTGGTCAACAAGCCCGACGCGAGTGCTACGAGTTCCGTACCCCCCGCCGCATGCACCGTTGGCAAACCGTTAGCCGCGAGTTTCAAATTGATGTATCGCAGCAGTTCCTTCCGCTCGCCAGCTTGAAGATCAGCATCGCCCTCACGAAATCCCAGGGCGAGTTTCATGTCTAACACGTTGTATTGTTCCTGTCAGATGCGGATCGGTAGCGGATCGCAACCAGATGACCTGGTTGAGTGGAATCCTTGAGCAAACGGTTTACCGCCGAATGAGAAAGTCAGCGATAGACACAAATCAACGCGATTTCCGTGGGCAAAATCGACGCATCACGATCGGCCGCTGCGATCGAGTGCCTGATAAATTTGCTAGGAGAGCTAGATTTTAGGCATATCGGTGGCCTGCTGGCCACTTCATTTCCTGACATCCGCGATACAAAAACTGCCGTAGGTATGAACGCGATCCTTGGCGTGCAGTTCTATTGCCAGAGGATGGTTGTACTGCAGGATCTGTTCGAGTGACTTTTTCTGGCCATTTACGTTCACTTCGATTGGATTGATGAAGGTCCCGTCGAGGCCCGCGCTGCGCCAGAGGACTCGGGCGTTGGGAGCCGCTTTGTCCATGATTGCCTGCCACTCGGCCGTCAGAATTTTTTTCGTGGGATCCTTCGACAACCAGTCCATGTGATCAAGGAGGATGAACCGGGAAATCTGGTGCTGCGACTGCTCGAGGAAGCCCTGCACGGTATTGGTGTGTGACGTCACGTGGTCAGCGACACCTTCCTTCAACTTTGCGAAGTTTTCTGGCTTCAGATATTCCGGGCAGGCATCGGGGGTGTATTCGCCCGTCAGGTAGACGCGCCAGGCGTAATTGTCTTTGAACGGGATTTTCGTAAAGACCGCTTCCACGCGGTCGACAACGAACTGCAGGATTCCACCGGGATATCCTTCGTCAATCTGGCGGCGCTGGGCTCGCGGAACCCCGAGTAATGACAACGTGACGTCGCGCTTCATGGCGAACTTGATCATTGGGCGCCACAGCTTTTTGGCCAAGTCATATTGTTCGAACAGGCTGCGCTGTTGCTCGACATTATCAGCGGCAAGCATGGCATTCACCGCATCACGCATTTTCGCGACGCGATTGATGTAATAGTTTACGAACCACGCAAACGTGCCGCTGGTACAGCGGAAATAGAACGATTTCCGTCGGCCGACTCGGAACAGCCCCCCCTTACGATCCCAGAAAGCTCGCGCTTCGGGAGAAAGGTGCGGTCGCAGCCGTTCGGGGTAAACGGACATCCAGTTGGGCAGGTTTCCCTTGCCGAATAACTGGAAAAATGTTTCGTAGTCCAGATGCTTCGCCGCGACCAACTTGAGGTCCAGTAGATGATTCTGCTTGGGGTTCATGTCCACAGCGTGGACGTGACCGGCACCCGCCAGCGCGTAATCAATCGCGTTACATCCGGCTGAGGTAATCACGAGGACTCGGTCCTGAGGCGTCAGTTCCAGAGCGACTCGGTCCAGCCGAGGATCTTCCCAGCACTGGTTGTAAACGATGTTTCGCCCGTGGACGAGGTTAAACCAAGTCTTGCTCAGTCGTTCGACAACCATGTTGCAGTCAATCCGTGGAAGAAGAATTCAGAGTTCACCAATCCGCAATTTCGGTCACACAATGGTCATCACCGATGCGATGTCCGCCGTGGGAATTTCCCTATGTTCGTAGAAAGACGACGGATTCTCAACCGAGCATGAACGAACAGGCGAATCTCTGTGAATTTCGAGCGATTATTTGGGTTGTAACGGCACTGGTGGCGGTCGTTTGCGGCGTTTCGTGAAGGTTCAGCATGATTGAACGGTGACATAGCAGTAGTTGCACCTCGATGCGGATCGCCCGCGCGACTCCCGACGTTTGTACTCCGTTGATATGATGGCAACGGAGACAACTTGTGCTGATCGCGAAAAACGCGATGCGAACATTGGCAATCGAGGCAAACGTACAAATTCTGACGACCCTCCCTGGTGGTTCGTCCGCGTGAAAGGAACCTTACTTCGTGACCAAAGCAGATCCGGCGACCAACCCCGCCTCGTCCAAAGGGGGATTCTTCAGCGACCTCAAAATTCTCTGGCATATGGCCGTCACGGGGGGGCGTGGGAAGACTCACGAAGAACGGCTCGAAAATTTCTACTCGGGCCAGGCGGCGGGATATGATGCGTTCCGCAAACGACTGCTACACGGGCGCGAAGAATTGTTTGCCGCGATGCCAACAGCCCCGGGGGGTGTCTGGGTCGACATGGGAGCGGGAACCGGTGAGAACGCCGAGAACTGGGGAGACCGCCTGAAAGATTTTTCCAAGGCGTATCTGGTGGATTTGAGCTCCTCGCTGTTGAAAGTCGCAGACCAGCGAATCGCCGCGCGGGGCTGGCAGAATGTTTCGACGGTACATGCCGACGCCACCAAATTCCTGCCTCCCGAAGGCGCCGCCGATATCGTCACGTTCTCGTATTCCCTGACGATGATTCCCGACTGGTTCCTGGCACTTGACCAAGCTGTCCGGATGCTCAAACCGGGTGGGATGCTGGGAGTTGTTGATTTCTTCGTCGCTCGCAAGTGGCCTGCAGACGGTCTGACAAAGCACGCCTGGTCAACTCGGACGTTCTGGCCGACGTGGTTTGCTAACGACAATGTCTTCCTGAACGGAGATCATATTCCGTACCTGCAAAGCCGGTTCGAAACATTGACATTGCAACAACATCGGGGCAAGGTACCCTATCTTCCGTTTGTTCGAGCACCGTATTATCTGTTTATCGGCAAGAAGCCATTGGCGTGATGGAAATGCGGTGGCATTCGCACTCGACCTGGACCTCATGGAGGAAGACCAACGATGGCGAAAATTTTCTACAGCATGGCGGGCGAAGGACGCGGACATGCAGTCCGAGTCCGGACGCTGGTGGAGCACCTGCGGCACGACCACGAACTGGTCTTGTTCGCTCCAGACGAAGCGTACGACTTCCTTGTGAAATCGTATGGCGAAGAACAGTCTGTCGAAAACGTGCGGCTGATGCGGATTCCCGGCATCAAATTCCATTACACCGGCGGCAAGCTCGATCTATTCAAGTCCATCGGGTACGGATTGAGTTACGCTCGCCGCGAACTGCCGCAACTGGTCGATGCACTTCATCGGCGGATCGAGGCTGAACAACCCGACCTGTGTATTTCGGACTTTGAACCGTCGTTACCGCGAGCGGCTCGAAAAGCGGGCGTCCCCCTGATGAGTATTGATCATCAGCACGTGCTGCTCGCCTACGACCTGCGATCGCTGCCGCTGATGCTGCGACGCTATGCATGGTGGATGAGCTGGTCGATCCGCTGCTATTACGGTCGCGGAGACTACGAAGCGGTTGCGTCATCCTTTTACAGTCCGCCTCTGAAACCGGGATTCGGCCATGTGCGGCAGGTCGGCCCCATGCTGCGAGAAGATCTCGTCGCAACGGTCCCTCAACAAGGCAATTTTCTCCTTTCCTACTTGCGGGCGAACACGCCGCCGCGTGTCCTGGAAACACTGTCCGGGTCCGGGTGGGATGTGCGAGTTTACGGACTGGGCGAACGTCCGCAGCAGGGACGTGTGACCTTTCATGCCATTAACGAACAGCGGTTCGTCAATGATCTTGCCAGTTGTGCGGCGCTCGTCAGTGCCGCAGGAAATCAACTGCTGGGGGAGTCGCTGTTTCTTGGCAAGCCAGTCTTCGCGATCCCTGAAGAGATGCATCACGAGCAGCAGATTAATGCTTGTTTCCTCAAACAGATGGGGGCCGGGGACTGGACGACACTGGAAACCTTGTCCAGTGTTCATTTGAGTAAATTCCTGTCGCGTCTGGACGACTACCGGGCCAGTACGGCCGCCTTGTGCGGGCGATTGAACGGTACCCCGGATGCACTCGGTGCGATTCGAAACGCGATTGCTCGCCGATCACGACCACCAGCCGTGTTGGAATCGGCGAGAATCTGAAAGTCGCAATGAGTACTGACATCGTCACCGCTCCCTCGTCACAATCCGTCTGGCATCGATTTCTCCGGAAATACTCGTCAGGTGCCGTCGTTGCCGCAGTGGTGCTGTCGGTGATCATCTGGAATGGTTCACGGACCGTACCAGCCGATCCGACGCAGCCGATCGTTCTGAGTGGCGAAGCACCACTCGCGACATCTCGCACGGACGTTCTACGTGTGGCAACCTTCAACATTCACAGCGGGCGAGGTCGGGACCGGCGTTTCGATCTGGCTCGAACAGCCGCCGTCTTTTCGACTCCCCCCGATCTGCTGGGGTTGAACGAGGTTCGTGGAACATGGCACGAATCGCTGGGACGTGACCAGGGGGCTGAGCTGGGACAGAGATTGGGAATGCAGTCGGCCTTCGTTCCGACTGAACGGCGTTGGTGGAATGACCACTTTGGGAACGCGGTGCTGACGCGTCTTCCGATCACTCAAATCCATCGACTGCCGCTCGCTGGATTGCGAGGCAAGGCCTTTCGAACGGCTACCTTGGTTCAATTCGAATTCCAGAACCGACCTGTACAAGTGCTGTCCGTCCATGTCGACAGCCAGTCGGACCGTGAACGACAGTTACAAGCGGTGCTCGCACTTTTTACAGGTCTGCAGGCTCCTGCAATCCTGATGGGGGATTTGAATTCTGATCGCGAAGACCCCCAATTGAAATCGCTGCTCGCACGGCCGGATGTGCTTGATCCGCTGAAGGATGCGCCGGGAGGTGCTCGAGGGCGACTTCCCATCGACTGGATCCTGGCTCGTGGATTTCGAAGTCGCTCAGGCCAATTCGTAGACAACGAGGCTTCTGATCACCCGGCCGCCGTTGCGGAGTTGGAATTAGAGTGATTTGATGACAAGAATCATCAATGTGAATGGCTATTTCTGGCAGTCCTCACTGTCCTATGTTTGATCGCAACCGGCAATGCGGCAATAGGTTGCAGTATTCTTCTGAAGAAAAACGCGGAGACCTTCGGTCGGTCGTTTCGGCGGGGTCGGGAGACCCGCGCCGAACGCGCTGAGCGTTTCATGGGGCAAACGCGCGGCAAACTGTATGGCTTGTCCCGGCAATACTGGTTGGCGCCGTTGGAAAATGCCGAAACTTCGGAAAACCCCGTTTTCCCGGTCCAAACACTACAGGTCGCACTTTCATGGGCAACTCGGCTTGTCTCGCGCTGGCAATCCTGTTGGCGGTCGTACCGCTGGCGTCTGGCCAGAGCGATGAACCACTGCACCCTGCGTTTGTCGACGAAACGTTGCGAGACCCCTTTCTGACTCCTGTGAAATCGCAGATCTCCGGGCCACTCGACGAGCCGATCGAGCGGGATTGGGATCGAGACTTTCAGACGAATCCGTATGTTCCGGGATCGCCTGCGGCCGTCTTCGCAGAAGACGAAGACTGCACCTCGACAGAAACGGTTGCACCGCGCCGAAGTCCGATTATGGATTCTGGAGTCACAGCGACCTGGCTGGCACCCGTCGAAGGATTTGGCATTTCCGATGTCGATGTCAGGACGACGCTGCTGTTTCCATTATTGGTGAAGGGGTCGCCGTTACGGCTCGCCATGTCTGCGGGAACGACGTTTGTGAATGCCCCCGCGGCGATCGATGTTCCCAACCGGCTGTATGGAATCCAGGCGGAACTGCGGTGGTACATTCCACTCAAGGAAACCTGGGGAATTGATCTGGGAGCTGGGGGAGGCGTCTATTCGGACCTCAATGGAACGGCGAGCGAAGGATTTCGTGTGACAGGACGCGCGATCCTTGTCAAAGACCTGAACCCTCAATGGAAAGTCTCCGCCGGGGTGCTCTACCTGGGCCGAAAGAACTTGCTGGCTATGCCGATCGCTGGTGCCATCTACACTCCGCGCGACGATTTACGTGTCGAAATCCTGATTCCTCGTCCGCGAGTTCTGAAGCGGATCGCCGTGAATGGAGCACGCGAACACTGGATCTATGCCGGTGGCGAAGTGTTCGGCGGTAACACGTGGGCCATTCAGCAAACGAGCGGCCTGCAAGACACGTTCATCTACAAAGACAATCGAGTCCTTGTCGGCTATGAAACAAAGGGGCCGGGAATCGTTTCCGGTCGCATTGAAGCGGGCTACGTCTTCATGCGAAAAGTCTCGTTCTCAAACGACCCCACGACGCTTGATCCCGGCGGGACCGTGATGCTACGAGCAGGAATCACGTATTGATGGCGGCGTTGCCCAACACCAAAATGAGGTTTGTTATTAGACCTCAAGTAAGCGAACCTGTTTAGCGGAGTTCGGAAAGAACGTGAAAAAA
>JBAWWJ010000120.1:0-23613 GCA_037146815.1 Planctomycetota bacterium | reverse complement strand
GAACCTCGGAAATACTACCTTATTTCCTGGTCCAGTTTTCGGGGTCCATCGTAGTTACCCCCCGAACGCTCGACGTGTTTGAACCATACATTGAGAGGCACATCATGAGGAAAGCGATTCGAGTATCACGGTGGATTTCGGCGGAACGGCGCGGCGCAATTGCAGTCATTGTTGCAGTCTTGCTGGTACCGCTGATGGGATTTGTAGCGTTCTGTGTCGACATCGGTTGGATGGCGGCCACCAAGAGCGCCCTTCAAAATGCTGCGGACTCTGCTGCATCGGCAGGAGCACGCCAGCTCACCGACAATTATGCATCCTATACGATCCCGTCGCAGACGAATCGACAGGGACTCATCAACAGTGCCGAGGTGATCGCAAAAACGTATTCGTCGTTGTACTGCGGTTACAATGGAGCAGGAGGAGTCTCATCGCTGAATCTCCTCGCCAGCGATATGATTTTCGGGTTCACCGATACCGCCAATAACTTTTCGTCAACTGCGTCTTATGCCGGATTTCCGAATACGCTGAAAGTCGTCGTCCGTCGCGATGCGAGTGCAAACGGGCGGTTGCCGTTTTTCTTCGCTCCGATATTCGGAAGGAAAGACACCGCATTGACGGCAACCGCCTCGACGACGATCTATACCGGACTGGTGACCTCATTCGGCCCCGTAGGCCTTGTCTCAGGAGGATCCGGCGGGATTGGTTCGGGCGTCAGTTCAGGGGCCTCAGGTTCGAATTGGGGAGCCGGCTTCTGGGGAAGTTCGTCATTAGCTTCCACACTTCTCCCCGTTGCTTTTGACGTGAATTCATGGAATGCCTACTTCGCAACCGGCGTTTCTCACGACGGGACAGTACATGCGGACGGAACGGGCACTCCGACGATTCAGATTTATCCAAGTCCAAAGCAGTCCCCAGGGAATTTTGGATTGCTGTGCATCGGCCCTTGGACAAATGCAGACCCGACCTACAAGAACTGGATCCTGAATGGCCCCAGCGCCAGCGATCTGCAGTACCTCGTGAACAGCGGTGCCTACCCCGTCAGCATGAGCTCACCGAAAGCATGGAAGGGGACGCCGGGACTCAGGTCCACGTTGACGAGCGCCTTTTCATCGATTATCGGCCAGCCACGGTTGCTTCCGCTCTTCAAACCAGCGTCGACGACGCCTTACCAGGCCGCCAGCGGAAACGGCAGCAACACGACTTACAGCATTGTCGGCTTCGCCGGAGTGACTGTCACCAGCGTTTCAGGGAACGGATCGAACATGAATATCAGCGTTCAGCCCTGCAGCGTCATTGACCCCACCGCTGTATTCGATGCGGCAACGATCTATCCGGCGGGAACGGAGCCATCGAACCAATTGAAATCGTTTACGTTTGTATCCCCAAAATTCACCCGCTGATTGATCGAACCACCGCAACAATTCAAACTTCAAAGCTCCGATCCTGAGCAGAACGAGAACAGGTAATGTGACAGGCATTCCAGCCCGACTTGCAATTACGTCCGTTCTTTGGCCAATTGCTCCAGGATCGGTGCAATCAAGGCAGTCCAGCCTGTTTGATGGCTGGCTCCCAGGCCGCGGCCTGTGTCACCGTGAAAATACTCGTAGAACAAAACAAGATTACACCAGTTGGGATCGTTGACGAATCGTTCACCACGCGCATAGCACGGGCGGACCCCTTCGGTGTTGGCGAGGAACAACCGCGACAACCGTCGACGCAGTTCGTCAGCGACTTCCTTCAGGTTCATCAGGATGCCGGAACCGGTTGGGCATTCCACCTTCAAGTCGTCTCCGTAAAACTGATAATAACGCTCGAAGGCTTCCAGCAGGATGTAATTGAGCGGGAACCAGACGGGGCCGCGCCAGTTCGAATTGCCACCGAACATCCCCGTGTCAGACTCACCCGGCACGTACTGCACTCGCATCTCGCTCCCGTTCACATAAAAGCTGAACGGATGCTTCTCATGATATTTCGAGAGGGATCGAATTCCGTACGGCGACAGGAACTCGTCCTCGTCCAGAACGTATTTCAAAATTCGCTCTAATTGCTTTCGAGTCGGAATCGCCAGCAACCGCAGCCCTTCCATCGGACAATCCGGGCCGCTCTTTTCCATGTACGTCATCGTGTCGATGATGTCACTGCGGTGGCCAAGGAACCAGTCCATCCGCTTGCGAAATCCGGGCAGCTGACGAATCACCCGATCGTATAGCACATCGACCGTGAAGAGTGGAATGATCCCCACGATGGACCGAATCCGGAGCGGAATACTCTGCCCGTTGACGTGCAGGTGATCGTAGTAGAAGCCATCTTCTTCATCCCACAGGCCGGTTCCATCAATGGAATTCATCGCCGCGGCAATTGTCATGTAGTGCTCGAAGAACTTCGACGCCATGTCCTCGTAAGCGGGGTTGCCGTCTGCCAGTTCAAACGCAATCGACAACATGCTCGAGCAATAGTAGGCCATCCAGGCTGTTCCGTCAGCTTGTTCCAGGTGACCGCCTGTGGGAAGTGGCTTGGAACGGTCAAAGATCCCGATGTTGTCGAGCCCCAGAAAACCGCCCGTGAATACATGACGATCGTTGACGTCCTTGCGGTTCACCCACCAGGTGAAGTTCAGCAGCAGTTTCTGGAAGCAACGTGCCAGGAATTCGCGATCGCGATCACCGTTCCGCGCCGTCATCTGGTAGACACGCCAGCAGGCCCAGGCGTGAACCGGCGGATTGACGTCACTGAAATTCCATTCGTAGGCCGGGATCTGGCCATTGGGGTGCATGTACCATTCTCGCAGGAACAGCAGCATCTGGTCCTTTGCGAAATGCGGATCGAGTGTCGCGAAGGGGATCATGTGAAAGGCGCTGTCCCAGGCGGCGTACCAGGGATATTCCCATTTATCCGGCATCGAAATCACATCGCGGTTGAAAAGATGTGTCCAGCCAGCATTACGATTCTGCTCGATCGGTTCCGTCGCATGAATTCGCTTCGGAGTTTCACGCAGCCAGTCACCGACTGCGTAGTAGTAGAATTGTTTCGACCACAACAGCCCGGCACTCGCCTGCCGATGTACTCGCCGCTCATCCTGTGTCAATCCACGATGAACTCGAGAATCGTGAAATTCGTCCGCTTCGGCGATTCGCAGCGCAAAGATTTCGTCAAATTGCTCTGAGAACGGGGCAGCGACGGGAATCGCATCGTCGGTCAGTCGCAAGCGAATGGTTGTTGATTCACCGGCCGGAATCGTCATCGAGTACCAGGCCGCCGTTTTGGTACCTCGCGGGAGTTGATTGACGATCCCTCGCTGTTTCTGGACCACATGCTGGTGGAACGCGTCTTTCGACGACATGCGAGTTCTTCCACTTCCCGTGGGGCGTAGCGTGTTGGTTTCGTTTTCAGTGAACAGCCACGAGGGAAGATTTCCCTGCTGGTCCGTATCGGCATCAAAACGATAACGTCCCAGCGTTTGATGCTCGGCAATCACCTGACTGCGGCTGACCTGACTGATCTTCGGTTTGGGGATGTCTGCTTCGTATCCTCGTTCCCAGGACCATGTGTTGCGGTACCAGAGCGTCGGCAAAAGGTCGAGATGTGCGGCTTGATCGCCCCGATTGTGAGCCGTGATTCGGATCAAAATGTCGTCGGCAGAACTCTTGGCGTATTCGATGAAGACGTCGAAATAGCGATCGCCATCGAAGACTCCCGTATCGGTCAGTTCATACTCCAGCTCATGCCGCGACCGCTTGCGATTGACATCCAGAATCTCCTGATAGGGAAAGACCGTCTGCGGATACTTGTACAGGGCTTTGCAGTAAGAATGAGTGGGGGTGGCATCGAGATAGAAGTAGCAGTCCTTGACGTCTTCGCCGTGATTCCCTTCGTGCCCGGCGAGGCCATACAGACGTTCCTTGAGGATCGGGTCGACACCATTCCACAGGGCCAGAGCGAAACAGAGTCGGCATTGGCGATCCGTGAAGCCCATCAGGCCATCTTCACCCCAGCGGTACGTGCGCCAGGTGGCGTCATCGTGCGTGAAGTGGTTCCAGACCGCACCATTGGTGGAATAATCTTCACGGACGGTCCCCCACTGGCGCTCGGCAAGATACGTACCCCAGCGTTTCCAGTTTGCGTCAGGCTCACGACGCGCTTCTGCCCCCAATCGGCGGCCTTCTGCCGTCGTCGGTTGTGACTGATCCAAGGAACCGCTCCACCAGGTGATTCAATTCATCCGCAAGCGTAATGATTGAGCGAGGCTATGCCCGTTTTTTGAGCAAACCGCGCCACAACGCTCGATACGCCTGCGAGTTGTAGTGTCCAGACGCTAGAATTGCGAATGGTGTTCCATTCCCTGAAAATGCCTGGATTGAAGTCGGCCCTGGGTATCAATCAGGGAATTGTTCAATTGACACACCAGTACGGAATGCCATCAGGCACATCGATGGGGACTTACAATACCACCGCCGCCAGCATTACCTGTCTCCGCTGCAGGAGAGAGGAAACCTTCGTCGTCGATCTTTACTTTGGTAATACGGCGATGATGGTGACGGTCCCTCTTGGAACGTTGTATCCGTTTTGCATCGGAAAGCCACCGGAAAATGGTGGACCGCCTGCCAGCGACCGCTCAGTGGGAATGGGCTATACGGAATGTCCGCACTGCAGCAAAGACTTCTTTTGTTCGGCCGTGATTCATCATGGGATTCTGGTTTCGATTGAACCTGATCGTACTCAACTCCCCTTAATACCGGACAGCGAGTCACCAGGACGAACGAACTGCCCAGAATGCCGTTCACCCGTGACGCAACAACAGTACTTTCATGGATTTGACCACTCAAAGCTGATCTGCCAGGCTTGCGGGGTTGTTAGATCGATTCGAATCGAAGGAAATACCTGAATGAATTCGAATTCTCTCCCACATCGGAATTCCTTATTTCCCATTCACACTACGAGGTCCCTCGTAGATCGAATCTGCAGGCTGGCCGCGCAGGCACTCTTGATGTGGCTGATGCTATCGGAAGAACTTCAGGCCGGAATGCCTTCACCCGAATTGATCCCCTGACGGAATTCGCTCCGAAGTATCCTTTACATGGCTGCCAGCGCTGCCGTACGAGCCAAGACACGCTCATCTCCGATTAAGGACCTCTTTGTGAGACTCCGACAGCGAGGAAATCTCTTCAAAGTTGTGATTGTTGCCTGCATGCGAAAGCTACGCACGACACTCAACGTCATGGTCAAAAACGACACATCGTGGAAACACCCCGTTTGTTGAGCCTGAACTGAGCTCTTCGGCCCCTGGCTTTCCCCCGAAATATTCAAAATTCACCAAAAACCTCTTGCAAAGAAACACAGCCGCTCCGGGATGCAATTTGTATGGCGATTCCGTTCCGGGGGTTTCCGCTTCGCTGCAACCCCGGTACGCTCTGCGATCGCTTCGCGATCAAGATGATCAGTCGTTTGAAACAACCGGTGCCGCCGTGGACGTGACAGGTACTACCATCAGACGACGACAGAAAGTGCCTCACTTGGCTTGCACCATCCCCGCGTTACAAGCGACAAGAAGGCTGCTTTGATTCATTCCGTGCTGAATGTCAACGGGCAGTGAAGGCCCTACATCCATCAGCCGGAACGCACTAGCGTCCGGTTCGGTATCTCGACGGAATCAAGCCGCGCCAGTTGGGCGAGTTCGAATTTGTGGCCATCGACACGCCTGATCCGACAACGACCAGCACCTGGCCGCGCTGGATCATCTGTCGCAAGTCATCTTCAAAAGTGTCAGTCACCCTGGCCCCTCTCGCATTCGCGTAATCCAGCGATTTATCACTCGGGAATTCAACAAATCCCACGCAGAGTCGTTGCCACCACCCGGTCAAGCCGGGCGGAGGGCGGACGCAATGCTTACCATGGGCGTAGCTGCTCAGTTGTGACCCCGTCGGGGCAAGCCCGACGGAAGTCTCTTCGATTAAGCACGTCCACAGAAATGAATTCGGCTTTGCCAAGTACGCAACGAATACACGAGAACAGCCGGCTGGAATCGTGTCCTTGGAATATGGTGACGTGCGCGTGTGGCACGGGGGGGGGCGGTCGAGTCGACGCATATCGAAATTGCAATCATTCGATTACGATTCGCGACCGGAGATGGAATCGTCACGTGTCTCCTCACAATCCATTATTCGTTGACAAGGTTTCAGCGTGTCGGTTCATCGCATTCGTCTGGCAGGTCCCTGGGAATACACGTGGCTGGAATCGCTCGATCACAAACATCCTGAGCAGGCCTCCGGCACGATCAAGATCCCTGCTGACTGGCAAGTCGTGTTTGGCCTGGTCGCAGGCAGCGCGGTCTTTTCCAGGAAGTTTCATCGGCCAACAAATCTGGAACCACACGAACAGGTCGTGATGCATTTCAAGGGGATCGCCGGAAGCGGAGAGATACGACTGAATGACGTCGTCCTGATGGCATTCTCCGAGACTGCTGGCGTGCTCGAATGCGATATCACGACTTCCATGCAACCCTTCAATCGCCTCGAAATCCATTTGCGTTTCGATCCATCCGCATCGCCGGCAACGCGCGGGGGTTTGTATGACGACGTCGCGATCGAAATCCGGCAGTAACCTAGACATGACATCTTAAATATTCACGGGAAGTGCCTAAACTGCGATCAAAATGACCGTGGTTGTGTGTCTCAGACATTTCCGAGAGTTCCTGGCATGTGTCGCATGTTGCGTACCTCAATGAACTCCGAATCTTGTCGGTTGATTGAAAATTGCATTCTGCACGCTACGCTCATAATCGTCGTGTTTGATAAAAAGCGCCAGCACTACACGCAGTCTGAATGAAAAACTTTGTTTTTATCGAGTGTTTTGTACGTCACTCCTGAAAGAAATCAGGCGCGGTGACAATTCGCACTACGGTTGTGTTTCAATTTGCGCATTATCCTTCGGCAGCAATTTAAGGAGTTTCTGCAATGAGTGATCTTGAAGACCCTAGTGTAGCGAAGTTCCCTGATCAGGCCGCGTTTAAGATTCATGAAGTAAAACCGAGTGGGCAGGCGGCTGCAGCAGCACCAGCACTTGGACTTGCGGCTGCACCAGCAGCGCCGGCTCCAGCCGAGCCGCCGCTGGGACCGCTGGCGGACTTGATTGGCAATTGGGCGGGAAATGGTTTTAACACGATATTCCGGCCAAGCCAGCCAGCCACGGGAAGCGACAACATTCTTGAATTGAATGTGACGACAGAAACTCTCGACTTTTCGCCGAGTCTGGGGTCGATCCCAAATCGCGGCGAAGTTCAGCCCGATATCTTCCTGAACGGCATTCCCTATTTGCAGAAGGTGAACGATGTCACGACGCCGGGGCAAGCAACCGGTATCCACTTTGAGCCGGGCCTGTGGCTCAGTGTACCCGCGACCACTAATCCCGCAGTGACGACGCCGACACTCGTGCGGATGGCTTCAATTCCACACGGAACGACAATTCTGGCGCAGGGGACATCAAAAGCAACGGTCGGACCGCCTGTGATACCCGCGCTGGATATCACACCGTTCCCCATCGGTAATCCAGCAAATAAAATCCATTTCCCAAGCCAAGACGCAGCGAACCCGAGTCCGTTCCGAATTCCATCGAAATTACCTGTGCCGGGGACAGCTTTGACGTTGGCCGACTGGCAGGCGATGCTGAAAGACCCGAATTCCATCCTGCGGAAGATCGTTGCGGCTCAGAATATCACCAATACCGTCGTTATTTCGATCTCCACGAGTTCCCCGAGCCCCTTGGTGGGAAGCGGAACTCGGGACATCGCGTTCCTCGACGGAATTGCAGCACCCAATGCAAAAGTTGAGCTGATGACGGCAACATTCTTTATCGAAACAGTAACTGTCACGCTCGATATTCCCGCTGGTAACCCCGCAAACCCGAAACCGGTGGTGGTTTCGCCCAAAGTTCTGGTCCCGGGGCAACCCGTACCGAAATTCCGAGTGACCCCGAAGACCAACCAGGCAACGAAGAAGCAGGTGCAATACAAGCAGGTGCAGTACACCCAAACCGTGAATCTGAACTTCGCTACTCTCACCTGGCCGCACGTCTCGGTAGCAACGCTCGTGCCTGCAAACGTCATCGATATTGCACTGCCATAGTTGGCGGTCACTTTGCGTGACAAATAAGCAGGAACGATTCTCAGGCAATCGACATCAGGAGCCGAAGTTGGCAAGACAATCGCCACCTTCGGCTCCTGCCATTTTCTGCTCTTCGCGCGTCATCGCATGCCCGGAATACAAGTACAACAACTGCATTGCCTTCGAATCCCTGAACGGAAGTTTGTACAATTCCGTCACAAACTGATCAGGCGAAGTGTCGCTTCAGATTCAACCGCTTATTCCGAGGTCCACTCATGTTGCGAATGATGACAGTGATCGCGTTGACCGGACTGTTGACGTCAGCCGCACAAGCCCATTTCCTGTTCGTCCAGATCGGCCCTCACGCCGAAGCAGGCCGGACGGTGGAAGTCTTTTTCAGTGAGCGAGCCACCGCAGGTGACCCGAAGTTCGTCGCGAAAATTGCTCAGACGGAACTCTGGCGGCAGGATCAACCTGGGAAGTTTATTCCGTTACCAGTTAAAGCCGGAACAGATCGGTTGCGTGGTTATCTCCCCTCGGGTCAGGCCGTCTCGGTGATCGGTCGATGTGAATATGGCGTTCTGAAGCGAGACAAATCGTTTCTGCTCAAGTACTACCCCAAGGCCGTTTCCGGCAAGCCTGAAGACCTTGCGAAGCTGACCCGATTCGAAGCGATCCCACTGGAAATCATGCCGCAATTTTCCAGCGATTCTGTCACCCTGACCGTGCTGCACGATGGGCGTCCTGTCCCCAATACCGTGGTGACGACTGTCGATGCAGATCTTCAAAATGAAGAATTGAAAACGGATGACATGGGAAAGGTCGTCTGGAAACTCCCTGCGACTGGTCCGTACGCGGTCTACGTCAAGCATGTCACAGCGCAAGAGGGAACACGTAACGGCGAGGCGTATCAGGAACTTCGCGAATTCGCGACGCTGGGATTTGACTGGCCACTGGATGGATCACGCGTCGACGCTGGCGCGGTGGCGATGTTCGAAAAAGCCATTGCTGCTCGAGCGGCCTGGAAAGACTTTCCGGGGTTCACGTCCGCGGTCTCTGTCTACCTCGACGGACGCCGCCATACCGGAACGGTGACAGTGAAGCCCGATGGCGAAGTCTCGTTCGGTGCCGAACCGGTTTTTGAAGATGAGGCCGCTCGAGATTGGGTTCGTGACCAGCTTCATTCGATGGTGATTCATCGAGTCCCGTCATCGGGAATTCGCTCGACGCCGGTTTTGAACTTTGCCGACACCGATACTGAAAATCCCCTGGGAAGACTCCTGACTTTTCACGGCGGGCGGTTCGCCTCCACGTATCGGATTCGTGACGACGAGATCATCGTCGTTAACCGCAACCTCGGCCGCGAAAACATGTCGCTGCAAATGCTCGAGAGCGAGCGAAACGCTGATGGTAAAGTTTTGCCGCGTGCCTATCTGGTGCAGTATCGCGATGCAGAGACCGGATCAATCAGCCGCGTCGAAACATTCCGAAATCGGTGGCAGCGGGTTGGTGCATTCGATCTGCCGGAAACCATCGGGCAGACAATTTCGTCGGCAGGAGGAGTCAGCGTGCGTTCACTGAAACTGACTTCGATCAAACTCAATTGATGCTGCACTGCAATTCGCGAAACACTCTGCTGGAGCAGGTGAACCAAGTTCATTATCGCTTCCTGTACTCCGCCACTGCAGCATCAATCCGGCTGCTGAGTCGATTCCAGTGTTCAGGAGTCCATACGAGTTCCACGCGACGGACTGTCGGCCTGAGGGCAACCAGCGCAAGTTCACACGGAGCCTCACCGATCCATTGCGTCACCGCGTGGGCATAGATTCCGAGCTGAAACTCGTACGGGCCCAAGATCTGCGAATTCTCGGCATGGGCCGGAAAATTGTTGGTTTTGTAATCCAGGATATGCCACCCGCCGTGAGCGTCCTCGTAAAGCAGGTCGATGACTCCGCGAACCAATGTGGGCGAACCATCTGTTGGCGCGGGCCATCGCATAGCGAAATCCACTTCGCGATACAACGTCTTCGCTGCCGCAATGTCGCTCATGATTGAGGAGGTCACCAGACGAGCCAACATCTCTTTTGCGATGCCGATCGTTTCCTGGTTCAAGTCATCCTGCACTCCTTCGATGGCATCGTCCAATAACTGGACCCAGCCAACCGGATGTGCAAAGTCGATTCGTTCGAGGACAGCGTGGACGAGTGACCCCAGAGCCGTCGCCTGGTCGGAATCGAGTGTCGTTTCTGAGTCTCGTGGGCGATCAGAACGCGTATGACTGATTCCGCGCAGTTCGGCGTCGATCGATTCCAACCGCGATACACTCACCGGTGGAACCTCATCGGTGGCTCGCTCGATACGATTCGCCAACTCGGGTATCTCTGACGGGGACGCCAGCACCAGAAAATCTGCGAGCTGAGGAATCGGGATCAGTTTTTCAGACGTGTGACTGACTCTGATCGCCTGCGGTGGCCGATGGTGAGCACGAATATCGGGGATCGACTCTCGTCCGGCCGTTGCAGCGACCGAAGAACCGAGAAGCGGGTCAGTCTGAGGAAGCCCCGTCGAAATATCGAAACGCGATTCCACCAGTTGAAACCACGGGGAATGCTTCTTGACGGTTGGATCAGTCCCCGCCGAGAGAATCAAATAGTCCGCAGCACGAGTGCAGGCGACGTAAAAGAGCCTGATCGTTTCCTTTTCGTCAGCCTCTTTCTCCATCAGCCCATACATCTTCAGGCCCAGATTCTCGTGGGACTGGCCGAACGTCTCCTGCAGTTTGACGAGTGCCCCAAAATCGGGATGCAACACGGCTGCTCGGGAATGCGGCGGACCTTTTCGGTCAATATCCGCGACGATCACGATCGGGAACTCGAGACCTTTGGACTGGTGAATCGACATCAGTCGGACGACTTCGCCCGTTTCAGGCAACGTCGTTGCAAACTCTTCGTCGGTTTCCTCAATGACCGATGTCTGCAGTCGCTCAACGAAGTCTTTCAGGGTGAAGAGTTCTGCACGGTCAAATTCCTGTGCCATGTCCATCAGCTTGCGCAAGTTGGCAACCTTGCGAGACCCCAGGTGTTCTGTGAGCAGAGCTGCGTCATAGCCTGTTCGTTCCACGGCGAGCGCGAGCAGTTTGGACAGCGGTATTCGATCTTTCTTCGACCGCAATTCCGCCAGGACATCGCGTGCAAATGTGATCCGCCATCGCTGTTCTTCGGAAAGAAACGCCGGGGGTTCCAATTGCAGGTCATCATGCAGGTTGCGACGTTCGAACGGCGACAGCTTTTCACCATCGGGTTCTGGCGACAGTGCGATGGCCTGGATCGAATCATCGCTCAAGTTAAAGAACGGTGATCGCAGAATACCGACAAGTCCAATCAGATCATCAGGATCATCCAGATAGCGGCAGAGATTCAGCAGGTCAAAGATTTCCTGCTGTGCAAAAAACGTTTTGCCACCGACGAGGTAGTAATCCAGACCATATCGTCTGAGAGCAGATTCGTATTCGTGGACATTCGATAATGCGCGAAACAGAATGACAATGTCGCCTGGCCGGGCACGTCGCAAAGTCGGCTTACCAGATTCGTCCTTGTCGCGGATCTTGGGTGTCTCATCGGCAAGGAGTTCGGCACAGCGTCTGGCGATCCAGTCGGCTTCGCGCATCCGCAAATCAGTGGCTGAAACTCGCGCAGGGGCACCATCAGCCTGATCGCTCGAAGAGTCTGTCGATTCCTCGGCATCGTACGATGCAAACAAAAAGTCGATCGCAGGTGTGGGAGATCGCTGAATCGATTCAAACGGCGTCAACGCTTCGTAGTGGTCACCCATCCCGGCCGAAAAAAGATGATTCACAAAATTCAAGATGGCTGGCTGGCTGCGAAAATTGACGCTGAGCGGCAACCGGCCCGGCGCAGGGATTTCGGCTCGCAATCGATCGAAGACACCAGGGTCCGCCCGGCGAAAGCGATAGATCGACTGCTTCGCGTCGCCAACCAGGAACAGTCGCCCCTGAGTCAACGCATCACCACAAAGCATGCGAACGACATCAGCCTGGACGGGGTCGGTGTCCTGGAATTCGTCCACCATCAGCAAGCGAACTCCCGCTGCAACACGCTCCCGCACATCCAGCCGATCACGCAGCAGATCACGGGCTCGCAACAGCAGGTCGTCGAAATCCAGCAGTCCCTGCGCCTTCTTCGCGGCTTCATAACAATCCGCGGCCTGATGAGCCAACCGAAGTGCTCGCGCGGAAAGATCAGCCGCGAGCAGCAGGTCGTCGTCGTTGATCGTCAGCGTCTCCATCAGTTTTTTCGCATCATCGCGCAGCACCCCGAGTGATGTCTTGACCGCCTCGTAGACCTCGGCACTCGGCCAGGTGTCAGGACGCCCTCCTCCCTGGACGCGCGCGTGTTCAGTCAGAATCTGCAAGGTGACTGTCGGCGAAGGACATTCGCGGGACGGTTCCAGCCACTGCAACAGGACTGACCGTCGTTCCAGCATCGTGGCGTGTGTGGGAGTGTTCTCGCGCAACAGTTCGCGCAGTCGGACTGCATTGGGGGACTCGCGAAATTCGGCAATCAACTTGGGAACAAATTCCTTTTCCCAGCGTGATCGCCAGCCAGCTGCAATTGTTTCCGCCGACTGTTCTCCAAAACTGGCAAACGTAATCTGAAACCGCTGCCCCACAAGGGCTCGAATCAGTTCCCGCGACTTTTCCAACCCGAATTGAAAGACAAATTCACTGGCGTCTTCGTCGTTCTGCTCTAAAAGAGAGTGGATTGTTTCTTTGGCGGCATTTCGCAACAGGGTGTCTGCGAGTGACGGTTGCAGGACAGAGAAGCGGGGATCGAGTCCCGCATCGACGGCTTGAGAGCGAAGCAGGCTGGTGCAGAAAGAGTGAATGGTGCTGATGCGAGCGGCATCCAGTCCACGCATAATCGCCAGCCAGTGTTCGACGGCCTCGGGTTCACAATTCTGCAGGCGCTGATGACAGGCAGACCGGATGCGATCTCGCATTTCGCGAGCGGCCCGGTCGGTAAACGTGATTGCGACCATCGATCGCAGGCTGGTGGAAAGGGTGCCGAGTTCCAGGCCATTCAGAAATCGCTGGGTCAGAACAAATGTCTTGCCACAGCCTGCCCCGGCCGAAAGGGCGATGGACACCCCGCGGGTCTGGATGGCTGCGGCCTGCTGATCTGTATATTTTGTACGGGAAGCAGAATGCATAGTTCCGGGAATCTAACAGTTTCGGCAAGCTGTCGACAGCGTCCTCTCTTGTCGATTTCGGCAATTTCTGCGACAAGATTCGCTGTGGAGATCGGCGGCTGTAACCTGTGGCTGCTATTTGGGAAAGGATTCCAGGCGCGTGTTCGAGTTCGGTCCATCAACCGTTGAGCCACCCGACGAGCTTGTCCGGCGGCTGACTCAGTTGAAACTTTGCCGTCCGGCCGATTTTCGGCGGGCACGAGCAGCCGTACGTCGCCTTTCTCGAGATCTTCCGGCATTCGATTCCGTCTGGATTGATGCACTGGCACAGCTTCGCATTCTGACACCATTTCAGGCACGTGAGCTGGAATCAGGTCAGGCCGACAGTTTGCTGATCGGTCCGCATGTTGTTATCGAAGAACTGGGGCATGGTCCACACGGCCGAACTCTCTTGGCGAGAAATTCCGGGCGGCGCGATCTGATCGTTTTGAAACGTCTCGATGTGGCACTCGAAGCGATCCCCGATTGCCGTCATCGACTGACGGAATTTATTGAACGCTCGCGAGACTGGTCACATCCCCATGTTGTCGTGCCACAGGATCTGCTCGTCGTTGATGGCCAGCCACTGGTGACCATCAGTCGATGGGTCCCCGGGCTGACGTTGGCAGAACTGCTGATTCGGCGCGGTCGGTTCCCCGCAGAAATTGTGCTGGAAATTAGCAGGCAACTCGCATCAGGTCTGGCAGCACTCCATTCCCGTGCCCTGGTTCATGGTGATTTGAGGCTTTCCAACATCCGCTTGAACTCATCCGGGGCGGTTGTCGCTGTTGACGGCGGAATTCGTCCGGCCATCTGTCCCGAGCTGACGATCCACGCGACATTGGCACTGGATGCCTATGACGGCATTGCTCCTGAACTGATTGGGACCGGGATCGGTTCCAACGCGGGTTCTGAAATCTATGCGTTGGGATGTCTGCTCTGGCAATTGTTGACGGGTCGGCCGCCCTATGCCATGGCAGACCCGTTGATGAAGCTGGCGGCACACCAGTCTGCGCGGATTACGGACGTTCGGTCCCTCGCCCCGGATACACCGGCTTCGCTGGCCGAAGCAATTTTTGCAATGACTTCGCCTGATGTGAATGAGCGTCCGCGGTCGATTGACGATTTGCTGCAGCGCTGGGGCCGACCCGGACTCGCATCACGTTCACGACTGAAGCGATATCGCAAGAACTTCGACGGTGCCGTCCCACACTTCATCCAAACAGGAACTCCTGCACCACAAAGTCGCTGGGCCTGGACTGCCGTGATGTTGTTTGTCGCATCAGGAATGGCATTAACATTTGCAGATCGGGGCCTGCGAAATCATCTGTTGACCATGAGCCAAAAGCTGGCGGAGTCGATGAGACGTTCGGCTGACGATTCAGACAATCCTCGTACCCCCGCCAACGCTGGCATCGGTCAGACGGAAGTGACAACAGTCAGCCCCGTCATTAGCGAGGGGTTGCTGACATTACCTGCTCCGAATTCCGTGGGAGAAATCCTGCTGACGGAAGCGGGACCGTACGATGTCGGTAAGATCGCCAGCGCAGGAGCACTGACGATTCGCGGGGAACCAGGCGTCAATCCCGTCATCCAGATTGGCAGTGAACCACTGCGTCTGGCGGGAACATCCGTCACGCTGGAAAACCTGACGGTCGCTTGTGAAGGCGCGGGACAATCACTTCCTGCAATGCTGCTGGTGAAATCGCAGGAACTTTCAATCCGCGGCTGCGCCTTCGAACGAAAGCAAAGCATTTCTGCGAGTGAAGGACAGAACTTTGCCGTGGTGGGCTGGCAACCATGGGATGCTGATCCTGGCAGTCATGACAAGTCGCGTATCCAGATTGAAAACAGTTCATTTCGCGTCCATGGCGCCGCAGTATGGTTGGCCGAAGTTCCGCGAAGGGTGACGATCAAGAACTGCTTGAAACTGAACGACGGCCCCTGCCTGGCAGTCTTTCCAAAGGCGCCACCACGTCGTTGTCAAATCAATCTGGCATTCGTCACCCTGCGCGACTCAGGTTCACTGTTGAAGGTTTCTGGCCGACTCGCAGAACAAGCAAACTCGCCGCCGATTGAGATTGCCGCTCACGACTCTGTCTTCGCACTGGCGGCATCGAGTCCCGGACTGATTGAACTCATCACCAATCGCCCTCGATCGGATGCGTCGAGATCAGTTCAAATGACAGGCCATGGATTGGTGGTTCCACCGGGTGCCAGGATCATGTCGGTGGTCAGCACCAATGAAAAAGGGGCTGCGACGGTGACTGCCGTGGAAGAAGCGGACGAATTGTTCGAAGGAATCCTGGTGAGCGATCTGCAATTCGTCGGCCCGGCCAATGGCCCCCCGGCGGCTTCGGAACTGGCCAGCCTGACGGCACCGCGAAAATCGGCCGATGCCAATCCGGGTATCGAACCGACGAGCATTCCATCGGTTCGACGTCTGCCGTGATGTGATTATTTCAGCAGTTCAATCCTGCGACTCATATCGATGCAGACACTCTGAAACCGTGTCGCGAGTTTTCCGGGATTAAACATTGTGGCACGCATCTGCTCGACATCTTCTGAGCCGAGTGCGTTCGTCAGAACCGACCGCAAGTATTCCTTGCCAAGTCGCGACGGCTGGAATCGTTGCTTCTCGTAAAAGCTCGAATGGACTTGGCGCGGATGGATTTTCCCGAAGCGGTCTCGCAGCTTGTTTGCGGCGAGTGACCCCAGAGTGAAACCCGACTCGCGCGAGTACTGCAGCGTTGCCATCGCGTTATTACGTCCCTCAACGATCAAGTCGACGGCTTTGCCGCCAAGTTGAGCGGCATGATACCGATCGAATTTGATCGGGAAGCCCCCGCGCTGCGTATGCCCGACCTTACGAGTGAAGATGGCGGAGTCGGCCGATTCGTTCTTGCGGCGACTGCTGAAGAACTGGTCGCCGAACCGAACACAGAGCAGACGTTTCAATTCTTCTGCCGCTCCGTTGAAGATGATGTTTCCAGCCGGATCGTAGCTTCTTGTGATCGCTCCCAATTGTCGGCCGGACTGATCGCAGACCCCTTCGCCAACGACGATGACAACATGCTTCTGCAGTTCGTACAGTTCGGCGACTCGTTGCTCCAGACGTTCCATATCGAGTGGAACCTCTGGAATCAGGATAATATCAGGTTGACCATAGGCGGACCCCAGTGCAATGAAGCCACTATCGCGTCCCATCACTTCGATGATCGCAATCCGACGGTGACTTTCGGCGGTGGTCCGGATGCGTTCCACACCCTGAACCACGACAAACACGGCCGTGGCGTAGCCTGGTGTGGCGTAGTTGATGATCTCTTCCAGTTCAATCGACTCACGAGACACACGTCCGCCGAACCCCTTGCCACTCTGCGAACTCACGTCCTCGGTGACTTCGTTCGGTTCATCGATGTAATTCAGGCCGAGATCATTGTCGATTGTTTTGGGGGCCAGAACACACGGAAAGAGGTCGGAAAGTGGCTGCATGCCGTTGAGAGTTCCATCACCTCCGACGCAAACCAAGCCTTCGATTTGAAGCCGCTGCAGCCGCGATTTGACATCTGCAATGACCGCCGTTTGATCGGGATCGATGTAAGTTCGCGACGCCCCCAGAAGTGTCCCCCCCATGCATGGGTCCAGTTCCGGAATGGAAGTGAACAGCGGATTCAAACGGACATGCGGAAGCTGCGGTTCCAGAATTCCCGCAAAACCTCGCACGATGCCAACAATTTCGATCTTCAACTGGTTCGCTCGTTCGACGGCACCAAAAATTGTTGCATTCAATGCCGGAGTGTCTCCACCAGCGGTCAATATCGCGATGCGACGCATACGCTAAATCCTTTCAGCCAGGTAACCTGCTGCCAATCATGGGAAACACGTTCAATTGAGAGTCTTCAAACTGACATGATCGGCTGTTGCGCTACAAGCCGTCAAGAAACAGACGTCAGATGTGACAGGCTCTTCAGATATTGGCCCGTTTGACTGGGATTGCGTTGAGACGTATCAGCAGGAACGTGCGACCGTCCCGTTCTGCCGCAGATTTGACCTCCAATGAGCCCTCCAACCGGTCGCTCGCGCGTTCCGGCTGATGACCTGTCATGTGAGTGGCAGGCCCCAGTTATTGCGGGTTCAGGTCGAATGGCTGGGCAATACGCGAGCGTGATACTGGGTCCGAATCAATGACGATCTGCGGGATTTTCTGGAGAGGAAACGATAATTCTGTTCCAGCAGGTGTCGCCCTGCCAACGATTCGCTGTCCGATTCTTGCGTTCAGGGAACGGCATTCTCACAATGTCGATTCCTCGTGCCGGTGGACCGTTCCCACTGCACCTTGATTTGCCAACCAACGACCACGGAAATGTTGCCATGTTGCGCCGCGCTCTTTCTGGAATGTTTTTCCTGCTATTCACAGCTTTTGCGCTGCCAGCGGGAGCTCAGCAGCCAGCCCTGAATCCGAAGGATGCTGATGCCGATTTCGCCTTTCAGGGGGAGTACGCCGGTGAAATTCAGGACGACGGAAACTCCCTGAAACTCGGCATCCAGGTGATTGCCCTGGGGGGCGGCAAGTTTCACGCGGTCGGCTACCACGGGGGACTCCCCGGCGATGGCTGGGATGGCAAAGACAAGCATGAAGCCGACGGCGAGTTGAAGGATGGTGCCATTGTCTTCAAACAGGGGGACGTTTCCGCAGAGACTCTTGATGGCAAAATCACGATTCGTGATGCGGGAGGCAAGGCCCTGGGCGAATGCAAAAAGACGATCCGAAAGAGCCCGACGCTTGGCCAGAAGGCCCCCACCTCAGCAATCGTCCTGTTCGACGGGACAACTGCCGATCACTTTCAGAATGGCAAGCTGGATGGCGACCTGCTCGTTCAGGGTGTCACCAGCAAGCAGAAGTTTCAGAGCTTCACGCTGCATGTGGAGTTTCTGCTGAGCTACATGCCTGCGGCTCGCGGCCAGGGGCGTGCCAACAGCGGTTGCTACTCGCAGGGACGCTACGAAGTGCAGATTCTTGATTCGTTCGGGCTGTCGGGCGAACACAACGAATGCGGCGGGATTTATACTGTGAAGAAGCCCGATGTGAACATGTGCTTCCCTCCATTGTCGTGGCAGACTTACGACATCGATTTCACCGCCGCCAAGTACGATGAAGCGGGAAAGAAGACCGCGGATGCCCGGATTACGGTCAAGCATAATGGTGTCGTAATTCATAACGATGTCGCCGTTCCCAAGGCGACCACGGCGGCGCCGGTTGCAGAAGGTAAAGACCCCGGACCGATCTACTTCCAGGATCACGGCAATCCGATCCGGTTCCGTAATATCTGGATCGTGGAAAAGAAGTAGGCCCTGTTTTTGAAGTGAATCAAGAATCCCGTTGTGCTGCAGACAGCTTGACGGGATGATTGACAGGATCGGGATCGAATACCAGGGAGATCGTTGTGCTGGCTGGACCTTTGTTTTCTCGCGAAACGCTGACGGCCCCCCGTCAATTCAAGCACTTTCTGATTCGCTCCGGTTACATCGGGGCGATGTTCGTGCTGATGTACACGGCGGCGCAAACAACGTTTGGCTGGCAGCAGATCCGAAATCTGGGCGACGTGGCTCGCTTCGGCCAGCTTGTTTTCCAGATCTTTGCCTTGGTTCAACTGACGCTGATGATTTTCTTCTCGGTCCTGTTTGCAGCAGGAAACGTCGCGCAGGAAAAAGATCGACGGACGATTCTGCTGCTGTTGATGACGGACCTGCGCGACAGCGAATTCGTCCTTGGAAAGCTGTTTGCCAGCCTGCTGCTGCCAGCCGCTTTACTTGCGACATCAATTCCCGTTTTTACTGTCGTTCATTTGATGGGCGGGACGTCGCTCGGCCAGATTGTCTGTGTGATTACAATCTCGGCTGCCGCAGGTTTTTTAGCAGGGTGCTGGGGTTCGATGGTTGCCTTCTGGCGAGAAAAGACTTTTCAAACACTGGCGATCAGTCTGATCGGTGTGGTTTTGTCGCTGGGTTGCGTTGAAGGGCTACTCGTTCTGAGCGGGACAACAACCCCGGCTGGAATCGTGATCGGCGCTCTCAATCCGTTTCGGTCGACATTGCGAGTTCTCGATCCGTTTCATGCAGAAGCGGGGACAACATTTGCGACGGTCGCGCTGATCTCGGCCGCCGAGTTGGCTGCGGTTGGAACCGTCCTGGCGGCCATGGCGATCCTGCGATTGCGAATCTGGAATCCGTCGCGAACGATGGGCGAAGCCGCCACCAAGGACGAAAAGGTGCAGGGAGTCGTCCGGCCACCACGCGTCGTCTGGAACAGCCCGGTCATCTGGCGTGAAATGATGACCAAAGCGTACGGGCGCAAGATCATCCTGATCAAGTTCGCCTATCTCGTCGTCGCGGCGTTTGCGATCTATTCGGTCGTCGTTTCACCGCGTGATGCTGGCCTTGTTCTGGGAATGATTTCACCGTCGGGCGCGGCGTTTGTCGGATTGAGTCTGCTGGCAATGTTGCTGGTCAACGCCCAGGCGGTCACTTCATTGACCACGGAACGCGATGCCGGAACACTGGAATTGCTGCTGGTTACAGACGTCACCGCCAAGGAATTCATCCTCGGTAAACTGGGCGGCGTATTGTTCAACAGCAAAGAACTGATTTTGACTCCTATCCTGTTCGTCGCGTGGTACGCAGTTCGTGGAGTCATCACGGCCGAAAACTTCTTGTATGTGACACTCGGATTCCTGACGCTGGTCCTGTTTGCAGCAACACTGGGATTGCATTCGGGATTGAGTTACGCGATTTCACGAACTGCAATTGCCAACAGCCTGGGGACGGTCTTCTTTCTGTTCGTGGGGATCTTCATTTGCATGATCCTGATCCTGCAGGCCCGAGCCTCTTTCGGATTGCAGATGCCAAGCTTCCTGGTCTTCATCCTGGGAGGAAGCCTGGGATTGTGGGCGTCGCTCACACATCGAAATCCATCACCGGCGCTCACTCTGGCTGCGGGGATCTTGCCATTCTGCACATTCTATGCGATTACCAGTTTTCTGCTGGGGCAGACGCTGGGCGTTTGTTTGTTCGTCGTCGCGGCCTATGGATTTACGGTGATGGCGATGCTGGTTCCGGCGGTCAGCGAATTTGATACGGCACTCGGTCGAGCGGTCATGCCGAAGGGATAACGTCAGTTCGAATCTTTGTGTATCAGCGAGGGACGTTTAGGGAACGCCTCAAGCGGATTTTGGGAACTCAGGAGGAGCAGGCTTGACCGATTCGCGGCCAGACGCTGATTCGACGCCATCCAAGCCACGCGGGCTCTGGTCGCTGATGGGGACGCCGTCGACACCCACAGATTCGCCGCCAGAAACAGTATCGCCTGAATCCACCGTCGACCGGTCGCCAGAAGCCGAATCGCCTGAAAAAACGCCCCCCGCTCCTGCGGCCAAACCGACAGAATCGACAACCGCACCGCCACGACAGCGGGGGCTGTGGGGGATGATGGGGCAGGGGTCTGCCAGTGAGGCCGCAGAGTCTCAGCAGGACCAGCCTCTAAATGCCATCATTCCACCGCCAGCGGTGATCGACAAACCCGCCCATCAACCGAAGGGACCGCGCGGCCTGTTTGCGTTGATGCAACAAACGGACGAGGGCCTGATTGAAGATCTCGATTCTGAACTCCCTGACGAAGAGGTAGATCAACCGAAGTCACCGGCACGTTCAAATCTATCACCGTCAATTGCCGCGAGACGTGACGACATCGACGATGATGAAATGGAGTTGATCGACGACGAGGAAGAAAACTCGTCGCGCCGAGACGCTTCAACGGGCGTTTCATCGCTGACGATGGAGGCGATCGAACCCAACGATCTGGAACCGACGCGGTTTCGAGTTGCTGCTGCCAAAGCACGTCAGCAGGCCTGGGTCGGACTGGGGTGTGGCATCTCTGCGGTATTGGCATCCGCCTTGTCGCTGCTCCCGAACTTTCTGGCGAGTCTTCCGGCAACGGCCATCGGGTTCTTAGCAATCATCTCAGCCTATCTGGCCCTGACGGGTGCCGGTCGGCGCGAGATTACATCATCCACTCGAGTGGTCTGCCTTGCTGGTATGCTGCTCGGGACCACGGGTATTTTCCTCGGCCCGCTACTTTTCTCTGGTATCGGTCGCAGTCTGCGCGATGCCAGTGGACAGCAGTCGACGCGGTTGCACCTGCAACAGATTGCCACGGGATTGGATCGCCACTACGCGCAACACGACGGCTATCCGATCGGCGGAACGTTTGGTCGCAATGACGCAGGGACAATTGTCGGTTTGCATGGCTGGATGACATTCCTGCTGCCATTCGTCGGAGAGCCTGAACTCTACCAGAAGATTGACCAGTCGGTCTCGTACGAAGATCCCGTCAATCGGAATGTCATGGGGCGCAATGTCACGATCTATTTCGCGGCGGGGGGAGACCGATCCCGAATCGGTGAAGGATTTGCCGTTTCACACTTCGCAGGACTGGGAGGAGAAATTGACGACGCCTCGGGCCTGTCACATTTGGGGATTTTTGAACGGGATGTCTCTGTCAAACGCGAGGAAGTGACCGACGGGCTTTCCAACACGCTGATCGTTGGCGAACTTGCAGGAACCTACCCACCCTGGGGCGATCCTGAAAACTGGCGAAAGATCGGACGGGGCCTCAATAAGGATGTCAACGGCTTTGGAAGTTACAACAACAATGGAGCGTCGTTCCTGCTCGGAGACGGGAGCGTCAAGCATTTTTCCAACAAGACCGATCCCAAAGTCCTGGAACGAATGAGCACCCGTGACGGGGGCGAGTAATGCCTACTGAAAAGCCGTCAATCTCATTGACGGCGTTTAAAGAGCAAATCGGTAGAAACGCGGAGGACGCAGAGTTCGCGGAGGTGTGGCATCCTGACATATTCTTCTCCCCATCGTTCTGCCCCCCCATTGTTCTGCCAAGTCTTTAACAGGTGCGGCGGCACATCAGAGCGGCGGAATTTGCCGAAGTCGTCTGGACACGATTTCTGACATCAACTAAACCCCGTTTGTCCGACGCTCGGGGGGCCGTGCGACGGTGCGTTGTTGTTGTCGAAATCAGCCTTTTGAGGATTGGCCGCATGCAATCCGCCTCCCTCAGACAATTCGTTCTCGTCGGTCTTCTGGCTACTGTCGGCGGATGCTATTCCCCCTATGGCTACCAGAATCCGAATGGCCCCGGACCGTACCAGCCTTACGGTCCGTACACGCAACCCGGCGGTTTTCCTGCAACCGGGCAGCCGTACGTGCCGAATGGGCAACCGGGGATTGGCGGGCCTACGCCGCTCTCTCCACCCGGTGGTTCACCTTCGACTTACGACAATACAAACGGTCCAGTGAAGTTCCCGGACAACAACAATAACGCTCCCCCATTCAAGCCGACACCTGAATCGGGCGGAAACAAGACCGTTCCACTTCCTGGTGACGAACCCGCGGGATCAGGCCCGGCAGCATCCAATTCTGTCCTGCAGCCGACATCGGGCCAGAGGCTTGGTGCAGACCGACAAACGGATTTTGACAACATTCCGGCAAACGATCCCCCGGCAGAACTCAATACAAACGAAGCTACCCCCCCCGAATCTGATCCGTTTTTTGAAGCGCCGGTTCGTGGCACGAGCAGTC
The DNA here is from genome assembly GCA_037146815.1 of Planctomycetota bacterium. GTDB lineage: Bacteria > Planctomycetota > Planctomycetia > Planctomycetales > Planctomycetaceae > Schlesneria. The sequence goes on along the minus strand of JBAWWJ010000120.1, from coordinate 619 downwards.
GTGGATCGAGTTCTGGTGTCATTCGAAAGGTCAGCCTCGAAGTTCCCGCGCCGCCCCGACAGTTGAATCCTTACGGACGTGACAAAGTTCACGCCAATCCCGAATGGTTGCGAGGTGTCGTGGATTATGACCGACAGCAGCGTACCTGGCAGATCATTTATTCAGCGACGCCAGAAGCACGCGATCCGAACGGCGGCACTTTGACGCTGGGGAGGCATCCCGGACTGAGTCGTTGCCGAAGCGGAGACGTAGTCCTGGTGGAAGGAGCGATCGACTCCAGTCAACTCGACGCTCGCGGCAAGCCCGTCTATGCCCTCGACAATATCACGCCGCTGGTCGCGGAATAGGCTGACGGTAAGCAAGTGTCTCACACAGCGATCTCACAGAAAGCCGCGTCCAACCAGACGCGGCTTTCTCACTTTCTCCCGCTCTTGCTGAACGCTGACGGCTATCACGCTTGTCCTTCTCAGGATTTTCGCGTTCAATAACCGCAACGGCTTGACCAAGCTTCCCCCACGAAAGAACCACCCAATGACTGGCAAAACCCTCAATCGACGTTCCTTCCTGAAGACCGCCGCCGCAGGTGTCGCCAGTGCCTTTGCGGCCCCCGCCATCGTAG
>JBAWWJ010000119.1:0-23664 GCA_037146815.1 Planctomycetota bacterium | reverse complement strand
GTGCGAACCCGGTACTCTTCGGATCGGCAGCCAGTGCTTCCGAGACGTACGATCCATCCTCCCCCCCCGGATTTCCGTCGATGATCAGGATTGGGACCGCTTTCGGAACATCAACAGCGAGGAATCGTGAGTTGTCTTCAACCAGTGCATCCGCGTCGATGCTGACTCGCAGCTTATGTCTTCCCGAAGTGGTCAGACGTACATCGGCCTCATGGGTCACTTCCGTCTGTGGATCAATCTTTTCGAAGACGATGCTGGCGGGAACTTTTTCGTCATTGTCAAAAATCGCCAACCGGATGTCGGTAGCGACCTGCGGCCCCGAATTCTTGACTCCGATCTTCAATCGCAGCGGAACATCGGCAGCCGCGACCTGGATGTCACCCGACAAAATAGAGACTGCCAGGTTCGAATGCTGCTCAGGAACGGTTCGTACGAGATTGACAGAGACACCCGCAGAAGTCAGTTCTTCGATCGCGGCTGAAATCGCTTTCTGGTCCTGCCAGTCGCGTTCGCGGAAGTCCGAAATCACATGCAGATGCTGGATCGTTCCGCGTTCTTCAGCCAGCAACTTGCGAACGGCCTGCAATCCCGCCACCAGATCGAGCGACCGATGCGTACAGGGGAACGCCTGCTGATCCAGCTTTGTCGAGAGTTCGGTGACGAAGTCTTCATTCACTTCGCGTTCGGAAAGGATCGGCTGGTCAGGCCGGGACAATCTGAGCAGTGTCAGCTTCTGAGTATTCGGCTGTTCCGACCCACCAGCAGCGAGTCGATTGACGATCTTCAGTGATTCCGCGAATGAACTGGTTTCGCCCCAGCGGTCTCGCATGGAGAGGCTGTCGTCCAGCAGTACCACGTGGTGCGACCGTGCTCCACGGAAAACCGAAATCTGCGAGGGATCAAGAATCAACCGCGAAATCAACAGAACGATCGCCGCAACGATCAGGATTCGAAGCAGCAGAAGGAGCAGTTGTTCAAGAAGCAGTCGCCGTCGATTCCGTTGCTGGCTGGCGAGCAGGAATTCCATCGCGGCAAACCGGACTCGCTTGTAGCGCATGCGGTTGATGAGATGGATAATGATCGGAGCGGCGATCAGGCACGCGCCGCCGGCGACGAACGTCGGATTGAAAAAATGATTAGCGAGCCAGGCGTTCATAGGGATTTCTGTCGCTGTGCCGCGGTCAGTTCGTTCGTGATCTGGTTTGTCGGTCGACTCTTCAAAAAAGCAAAGGGCGGGCCACCCGAGGATTCCGGCAGCCTCGATTTCGTATTTGTAACCAGACCGGCAACGGAATGCACGTTTCAACATCGAATTCTCACCGCGCGTCAGGTCTTTCCAGCACTCTTGATTTGGGTGGCCAGGGCTGGACTGAGGCTCTGCGAAGGAAGCCCTGAGTTCGAGCGATGCCCGCGCCATCAGATTTGGTACGATACGAGGAGGGATCTTTGCTCCGTTTGACATATTTCATTTCAGGAACCTGACTCGTGACCACCTCCATGTCCGACATTCAGAATTTGATCGAAGCGTATGCCAAAGGCCCTGCTGAACTGAGGCAGTCTGTGGCTGGACTGACTACAGCACAAGTGCGGACTGCTGCGTCGCCCGGAAAATGGAGCCCGCTTGAGGTCGTCTGCCATATTGCTGACTTTGAGCTGGTCTATGCCGATCGAATGAAACGCGTTGTTGCGGAGGATCAGCCAACGTTATTTGGAGGCGACCCCGATCAGTTCGCCGCGAGACTGTCGTATTTACAGCGAGATCTCGAAGAGGAACTGACAATGATCGAAGCCGTGCGCCGGCACGTCACGCGTTACCTGAAAACTCTGGATACAGCCGCGTTTTCACGTGTGGGCGTCCACAGCGACGATGGCCCGCTGACGCTGGCAACGCTGCTGAAGAGGATTGCAGGCCACATCCCTCATCATGCAGAATTCATTCGCCAAAAGAGAACCGCGCTGGGGGCTGATTCCGTGTGATGGGGCGGGAGCAGAAAACGCGTCGTTACTCAGTATGATCGCGGCCAGAAAGTGAAGGAAGCTTTCCAATGTCAGATAATCTGTTGGAATGGCGTGAGTTCATTACCAGTACTCGCAGAGGTGCCGTGTCTGCAATGGCACCTCTGATTGACAAGTACGGGTTTCAGAATGTGGAAAACGATACGAGCGATGACCTGTGTGTGGATGTCATCGCTGCAAATCGAGGTTCGTTCGTTTCCTTGACCTGGTACCAGCGTGATGGTGTAAATATCGATTTTGGCCCGATTGTTGATGGCGAGGTTCCAGATGAAGGGGAATCGAATGAAATTGGAATTTGTTCGCATTACTCTCCCGATGTCGTCGAAATCTGTACGGGAGTGCGTCGCCCTCCCCTGGACGGAGACACAGCGGAGGCCTATCAGCGCGGTGTCCAATACCTGATAGATCATGCGTCTGATTTTCTCGCTGGAAAATGGCGACGACGCCCGGTGCTCGATGGAGCGATCAAGGTCCTTGCACGCGATCGTTGTGACGAGGATGAAAGCGCCACGGTTTGGTCCGTGCATGATGAAGGCTTGTGCTTCGACGGCAGCAGAGACGCAAATCTTGTGTATGACGAAAGCAAATCGAGTTTGTATCTTGATTTCCATGTCGGCGGCAGTGATTCTGAAAAGCGTACGGCACTTCTGTTCTCCAGCGCGATGGAATTTCGATATTCCAAGCGATCAGCGAATTCGGTGCTGGATGAAGACGATGTGCTGCCGGAAACTGCCGGGCATCAACAAATGTTTGTTACCGACTCGTCCACGTGGATCGATGAATTCGATGAGTCGTCGGATTCCGCGCCGCTGATTCGACATTTCTTGTTGCCAATGTCTGATGCACGCTTACAGGTCCTGGCAAAACGATGCAAAGTCGTGCGTGTTCGTCATTGAATCTGGATCCGACTTTTCCGGATTGGCCAAACGAATTGCAGACTGATCGATGCTCCATAGAGTAGGTGGTGGATTTCGATAGTCGTGGTTCGCTCCACGAACCAACACTTCTTCGTTGACAAGTCTTCTGCGGACGAGGCGAAGATTCGGCGGGGTGGCAGAGTCAGGAACGAAGCGGATGGCCCTGAAAGTTTGAGCGTGCCCTCCGTTTCGGGGCCTTCCCGTTGGTCAGACCCCGCCACCCAGCCGAATTGCCATAAGAAAATGCGGCGTTGGTTCGCGGAGCGAACCACGACTATCGAGGAATTTCCTTCAGGGAACTCTATTGAGCTGGAAGCAGCTTCTCGCCAGGGCGTGACGCGTTTCAACGAAATACTGCTAACTCCAGGCTCCCAGTGTGATCGCCAGCACATTGGCGCCTTTCGGAAGCGGGTCATATTTCGCAGGGACTTCCGGTTGTCCTGGGGGAGCGGGGGGAACGGGGCCGGCGTTTTCGTCATAGGCAAATCCATATGCCTGGCCCATGATTGTTCCGCGAGCGCACTTCACAGAGTTTTTGGCCTGAATGAAGATCGGGATCTGATCTTTGCCGACGGTGACTGTCGCTGTGTGCATGAAGAGTGAGAACAGATTTTGAGTTGTCCCTTTAGGATACCAGTGGGCCTGTGTTCCCCAGTACTCGGAAGTACGCCCGTCCACTCCGGCCATGGGGGCCGCGTTGGCGATTCCGCGATTCAGCGCGCTGACAATCTGGTTTTGCAGATTCAACACAACGGCTGACTGGTCGGCGGTATATCCTTCCGAATACGCGAAGACTCCCGCATTGGCAAACACCATCGCTCCGCTGGTCATGAACAGACTTGGAATCTTCGAAAAGCCATACTGAGACGGAGCGGGTTTGCCAGTCTCTGTTCCATTGATCACGACACCCGTAATTTGTTTTTTCGAATCCCGAGTGACTGATTTCACTGTGGTGGAGGTTGGATCGACCCCGGCTCCCGAAGCATACATGCCGACCACGATGTTGGTCTCGGCGGGAAGCGCCGTATCAAACGTCAGGGTGGTGTCGTTCAACTGCCCGGAAATCGCCGTTTGTACCCCGTTCTTTTCGAAGGTGAGCGTGCAAAGTCCAAGCGGACTGAAGATCTTCAGGTCAATCCCTGTCTTTCTTCCTTTGAATTGCATTGCCAGATGAGTCAGCCCGTTTTTCGTCGGCAGACGCTGCTCGCCAATGGCCGCCACCGTATAGACATCGGCGGCGATATTTCCCATCGCGACACCTTGAATACTGAGGTTGCGGTTCGCAAACAGCGATTTGAGTTCAGCATCAAAATACGTGTTCAACGGGTTCTTCAGATTGGTCTGTTCGTTGGTCGCATTGGTCTCTGTGAGATAAATTCCGGGATTGAGTAACCCGCCGCTGTTTTCGCTGTACTGCAAATCAAGAAACGGATCGGCCTCAGAGCCAAGCGATTTCATGTACGGCTTGTAAGCGTCGAAAATCCCGTTGCGATGCACCCCCGCGGGTGGTTGACCGACTGCACCCAGGGAATCATTCAGAGTAAGATTCACTGGAAATGTCAGTCCATCGACCGTTTGCAGGTCGATGACGGCCCCGTATTGGAGATCGACGATGGTAAACTCAGCAAACGTATAGGGAGGGACGTCAGAATTTGGCGGGTTCTTGACATTGATCACGCTACTGCCGCCTCCGGAATATTTCACAACGGGAGCGGTCGGAAAGACTGCGTTGTTTGCGACAAAGAAATAAATCCTCGCGCCATCAATTTTGTTTGCAAACGGCTGTGTGGGAGGATTGGGGGGTGTCACATCGACGCTGATCTGATCGATGTCAATTCCAAGCTTGTAAACAGGCAACGTCCCCGTCGCATTTGGCATCGTGACAAACTTCGCCGTTTTTGTTCCCGCCGCGACGTTCAACATCTTTTTTGATGTTGGAGAAAAGCCAAGGACATAAATCGTGAAATCCTGAGCCTTCAATCCGGTTTGATTGCGTAGTGGTATCAAAATTGTTTGAGTCGCGATTGAATTCATGTGAGTCCGTTCAATAAATACCGAGCGAAACGATTGGATGCTGTGGCCTAATATTTGTGACGAGACGTTAGTGTCATAAGCGTATCCTGAGATACTTTCTGGTGTCAGTATATCAGAAGAAGCGATTCCGGCGAGGTGATCGTCGAGTATCGCGTGGGATCGGACTTCGGGACGAGCACCACACAATCGTCAGTGTTTTCGCTCATTGCCACACGTCGGTGCCGACAACATTGCAGAATATGGTCAGGAAGCACATTGTTTCAGGCCAGTGACGTTGAACGGTAATTGCGAGACAGGTTGAAAACCTGTCCTTCGAAGTGGAATGAGCCCCGGAGGTTCGGTGATGCAGATTTGGATTGATGGCGATGCCTGTCCCGTGGAAATCAAGGAACTGCTTTATCGGGCGGCTGTCCGTGTCAAAGTGAAGTTGACTCTTGTTGCTAATCAGACGATTCGAATTCCTCGATCTGAGTTCATTTCCTTGCTGACAGTTCCCTCGGGACTGAATGTTGCGGACAAACAGATTGTGGAACTGCTGAGCCCAGGCGATCTGGTGGTGACCGCGGATATCCCTCTGGCAGCGCATGTGGTGCAGAAGGGAGGGATCGCCATTGATCCTCGCGGGGACGTCTTTACCGAAGCAAATATCGGCGAACGGATCACCATGCGCAACCTGATGGATGAACTCCGTGGCAGCGATCTGGTGATGGGTGGTCCTGCCCCGTATGGCCCGAAAGACAAGCAGGCCTTTGCCAATCAACTCGATCGAATTCTGGCGAAACGCCCAAAGTAGCCATCATCGATCCGCGTGATGAGCTGTTCCTCACTTGAGGTCGATTCTTCCCGTCCATCACAACGCATCCGTATCGCTTTTCAAATCAAATTCGGTGGGCAGAACGATAGAGGGCAGAACGATAAAAGAAATGATGAATCGTGATTCTTCATCGTTCTGCCATTGCATGGCGTTCGTGAAACTGAAGAGGAGACCTTCGGTCGGCGGTTTCGGCGGGGTCGGGAGACCCGCGCCGAACACGCCGTTGAGAATGCAGCAAAATCACCGTCTCCATCAAACCTCTGGCAGCACCCATGGCTTGCGGTATTCAAGCCGGGTCCTCAAGGCATTCGCTTCCACATCGTTGATGAATGTTTCAGTCTTCGCATCAAAGGTCAGCTTGCGACCGACTCGACTGGCGACGTTGCCGATATGGCACAGCAGGCTGGAGGGATGGCCGACAGTCTCAAGATCTGCGTTGGGGCGTTTGCGGCTCTTGATGCAGTCCAGAAAATTCTGGACGTGTTCCGCTTCGTCATTCCCCCCTGCCCCTTCCGCCAGGACAGTGTTATTCGGACCAAAGGCTTTCCAGTTGGTGTTACCAATCACGATGTAACCCTTGTCGCCATAGACGGCGGCACCTTCGGATTCACCGAGGAAACTGTAAGGAGCCCAGATCCGCATTTCGTACGTCAGCAGTTTGGGCGTCTCCCCACCGTACTCGTAGGTGACCTGCAGGCAGTCAGGCCATTCCTGCATGTCGTCGAAGTACCATTTCCCACCTCCTGTGGAGACGGTTGTGGGAAGACCCAGGGGTTGGTCCCCGTTCGCCTCCCCCGCGGCACTCAAGGCCCAGGCCGCCATATCCAGCCGATGAACGCCATCGTTTCCCAGATCACCCGTTCCAAAATCATAGAACCAGCGCCACCGGCCGTGATAACGGTTCGGGTTGAACGGTTGCTTGGGAGCAGGGCCGAGCCACATGTCATAGTCGACACCTTCCGGTGGTTCTCGATCCTTGGGAAAACCAATGCTCCCCTGCTTACTGCTTTCCCAGGCGCGTCCGACGAGTGAATTTCCGAGTGCCCCCGTCTTCAGGAATTCGATGGCACTTCGCATTCGATCGGTCGAGCGGGCTTGAGTCCCCATCTGGATCACTCGACCATGCTTGCGCATCGCTGCGACCATCCGCTGTCCTTCGACAATGTTGTGCCCATCCGGCTTTTCAACATAGACGTCTTTCCCCGCCAGGCAGGCCAGGATGGTGGGGATTGCATGCCAGTGGTCAGGCGTCCCAACCACGATCGCATCGAGACTTTTGTCATCAATCAGCTTGCGAAAGTCGCCAACTGTTTGAGGCTTTGTCCCCTGATTCTTTTCGACAGCGGCAACCGCCGCACCAAACTTGCCGGGATCGATGTCGGCCAGCGCAACGACTTCGCAATTCTTGTTGCGGGAAAACGAATTCACAAGGCTGAAGGCCCGACCTCCGGTTCCGATACATCCCACGCGAATTCGTTCACTCGCGACAACCTTTCCCGGGGCATCGGCTGCCAGAATGGATGCGGCACCTGCCACGCTGATGGCCGACGACGCCAGAAATTCTCGACGCTGCATTGTTCGAACCCTCAATTTCCCACAGGCAATGGATCGGAGCTTGTTGATATTCTGTCGGGTTGGTGGTGCGAAAGGAAGTGACGGCAGTGCGGTAAATACTTCACATTCGACCGCACGACACCTTGCTGCGAGTTCTGACCATCGTACGGCCTTCCATAGTCGTGGTTCGCTCCGCGAACCAACGCCGCCGGTTGATATTCCGGCTCAAGTAACCATTGTGTGCCAAGTGCCAAGAAGTCCGTCTGCGAAGAACGTTGGTTCGCAGAGCGAACCACGACTATCGCGCATCTCATGCGCCTTTGCACACGCCGCTGCTCGTTGCGGTCTACGCATTTTGATCCCCGGACGGGTATACTATGGCCTGAGACTTCGTCCGAATCTTGTCATGAACGACATGACCATTCAGGCTGCAGGACCAATGAAGCGACCTCGATTGAGCCGATTGATTCTGATTGTTGTGTTGGCGACTGCCGGGCAGCAGGCTGTCGCAGATGATTTTTTTGAATCGAAGATTCGCCCCGTCTTGGCGGAGACCTGTTTTCGCTGTCATGGCGATGCGCGAACTTCTGGCGGATTGCGAGTCGACTCACGTGCGAAGTTGCTGGCGGGTGGTGATTCCGGCCCAGCGGTCATTCCTGGCGATCCCGAGGGGAGTCTGCTGATTCAGGCGATTCGTCGGCAGGCGGACGTTTCGGCGATGCCTCCTGCCAAAGAACAGGCTCTACGACCTGATCAGATCGCCGACTTCGTCCAGTGGATTAAAGCAGGGGCGGTCTGGCCTGAAAGCACGGCGAAATTCCGGTCCACCAAACACTGGGCATTTGAACCCGTGCGAAAGCATGAAATTCCGGCCGTACGCGACATGAACTGGGTTCAGTCCAGTGTCGACCCCTTCATTCGTGCGAAGCAGGAAGCTGTCGCCGTGACACCGGCAGCGGTGGCAGACAAACGAACATTGATTCGCCGGGCCACTTTTGATTTGACCGGACTTCCCCCCACACCTGAAGAAGTTGACGCATTTCTCAAGGATTCCTCACCGCGTGCATTCGAAACAGTGGTTGATCGATTGCTCACGTCGCCTGCGTATGGTGAACGCTGGGGCCGTCACTGGCTGGATGTCGTCCGCTATGCTGACACGGCGGGCGAGACGGCCGATTATCCCGTGCCTGTTGCCTGGCGCTATCGAAATTATGTGATCGACGCATTGAATGCCGACAAGCCCTATGACCAGTTTCTGCAGGAGCAGATCGCAGGAGATATTCTCGCCAGTCAAGGGCCTGCCGAGAAATATGCCGAACGAGTGACGGCGACCGGTTATCTGGCAATTTCGCGACGGTTTGGCTTCGACTCCGAAAACTATCATCATCTGACAATCCAGGACGCGATCGATACGCTCGGTCAAACAGTGCTGGGGTTGAGCATTGGGTGTGCCCGCTGCCACGATCACAAGTTTGATCCGGTTTCGATGCAGGATTACTACGGCCTCTACGGCATCTTCGACAGCACGCGGTTCCCGTTTCCCGGCTCGGAACAGAAGCAGAAGGTGCGCGCCATGGCATCACTGTTACCTCCGGCGGAATCCGTTCCGAAGTGGCACGAATACTATGGGAATGTCGCAGAACTGACTGCCAAACTCGGCAGTCTGAAGCAACCCGTTCCACCGGGAATTCTGCGGTCACTGCATGACATTGACGGAGATTTCGAACTGCAGGCTCCGGCAGCAGGAGGCAGCAACGGGGTGCTGGTTCATCCGTGGACATACGAAGGGAAGATCTCGGTCACGAATGCGGCACAAAGCCCTTACCAGAATGTCTATCCAACAGGCCGGTCAGGGATGAGCATCCCGGCAAAGATTGGCTCGTATCGAGTCGCTCAGTCCATGTTGCCGTTGGGGGTGACGTTTCAGGGAGAACAGATTTATGTGAATCTCGATTTCCGGATTTCGGCCGTTGAGCCTGATTCAAAAGGAAAGCACCGGTTTTCTATCGGTTCATCCCGCTCATCCGTTTCGATCGATGTCTTGATTGCGAGTGACTCCATCACGATTCAGTCTGGTGACTTTTCCGCGACGCGGCCGATCAAGCCGAATGAATGGACCAACCTGCAATTGGTTCTGAACGGTAAGTCGGGTATTGCGAGCGGGACGATCGGAGTCCCCGGCGCAACAGTCGAATTTCCCGAAATCCCTTTTCCTGGAGATGTCGCCAGTCGATTTGATCAATTGACGTTCCACTCCCCTGCCCTCTCAGAAAATGCATCAGCGATCGAGTTTGATAACCTGGCCTTTCGCGGGCAGCAAATTGCCTCGGTTTCGACGTCGTACCCGGTTCCCTCGAATCCCGCGATCGATACGGTCTCCTTAGCAGATCAGCTGCGAGAACTTGTGGGAATCGATGGTGACTGCGAGCTTCAAACGAAAGAAACTCCCCCAGCTAGTCCGTGGAACGCTGGTCCCAACAGCGTTGTGAAGCTGATTGCTGCTTCGCAGAGTCCGTTTCAAAATATCTACCCGGCTGGAGAACTCGGTTTGCACATGCCGAATCGAGGCGACTATGACGGAGTCGGACTGACCCTGACCGGGATCAAACCGGACAACGAAGGGCGATTGTACGTTGGCTTTGACTTCCGCTGTGCCAATCGCGATGCCGGCGGAAACGGTTCCTGGCGATATTACATTGGACATGGTCCCGGCAATTCTGCGGCGGTGGAATTGTTTTTTAATGGGGCTGAGTTCTTCCGTCGCAGTGCCAATGCCAAGGAACCCGTCAGCCCCCTGACGATTGGCGAGTGGTACCAGGTGCAACTGACGCTCGACGTTAAAGCTCGGATGTATACAGGAACGCTGGCCTCGCAAAATGGCGGGAAGACGGCATTTCAGGGAGAACTGGCGACCGGCTGGGATGGTGCGATCGATTATTCGTTCATCGACAGCTACGGGCACATCGGAGGCGTTCGGCCATCACTGGATGCGGATAATTTTGTCGTCAGTGACAAGTCTTTGTTTCAAACTCCATCGGTCGCGGATCTGCCGAAGCGAACGACCAGTGAGCGGCGACGCAAGGTTGCTGAGATCCGAAAACAACTCGCCTCTGCCCGCGACAATGCCGACGCAGTCAGGCAAGAACTGAGCACCTTGCTCGCCCAAGGTCCATTTCCAATGACGTATGGAATCTCTGAGGGGACTCCACACAACGTTCGTACACAATTACGCGGTGAGCCTGATCGTCCGGGGGCTGAGGTACCGCGGGGCTTCATCGCTGTTCTTGGGGGAAGCCCACTCCCTGTGGATGTCTATGGGAGCGGTAGGCTGGAACTGGCGCGATGGTTGACTCGTCCCGACAATCCGTTGACAGCCCGAGTCATGGTGAACCGTATCTGGCAGTATCATTTCGGACGGGGTTTGGTAAAAACGCCGAACGACTTCGGTGTGCGAGGCCGGGAACCGACACATCCCGAACTGCTCGATCATCTGGCAACTCAATTTGTGAAAAGCGGCTGGTCGATCAAGTCCATGCATCGATTGATCATGCTCAGTTCCACGTACCAGCAATCTTCGCAACCCTCTGGCAGCGTCGCCGCGAACGTCCCAGCCGATGTCAGCGATCTGTATGCGTCATTTCCTCGAAGAAGGTTATCTGCAGAAGAAATCCGCGACACGATTCTGACGGTGAGTGGCGACCTTGATCGAAGTCCAGGAAAGGAACATCCGTTCCCCTCGCCGATCACCTGGGGCTATTCACAGCATACGCCGTTCAATGCGGTCTATGACCACGATAAGCGAAGTGTCTATCTGATGACCCAGCGCATTCGACGACATCCATTCCTGGCATTGTTCGACGGTGCCGACCCCAATACGACAACCGCGGAACGTCTGGCAACAACTGTCCCGACACAGGCACTGTTTTTTCTGAATGATCCGTTTATCTATGCCAAGTCGGAACGATGGGCAGATCGTCTGCTTGGCTTGAAAAACGCAGATGTGGAACGGATCGAACTGGCCTGGAGGACAGCAGTCGGACGTATGCCAACCGAACAGGAAGCGAAGGACGGGACAGAGTTTCTGCTGCTCTATCGCAGTGAACTTACTGCAGCCAATGTTGATGCCATGGAACGGCGTTCACTGGCCGCATACCTGCGGACGTTGATTGGCAGTAATGAGTTTTTGCATGTGGATTGATGGGTGATTTCTTGACACTGGACTCAGACGCAATTTTGATTTCGAAAAGTGATTGAAAAGATGCGAATGACGGAGAGACCTTCGGTCGACCGTTTCGGCGGGGTCGGGAGACCCGCGCCGATCTCGCTTTTATGTGTGGACTGCTTGCTGAACTTTCAGATGAACAAATCTCATGACCAGTGAACAACCTGTAACCAGCCGGCGTCACGCTTTGCGATCCCTCGTCGGCAGTTCGATTCTGTTTCCGGGGATCGTTTCGCAACTGCTGGCGGACGACGCTGCGCGTGCAACAACCGTCGATCCTCTCGCCCCGCGACCCACGCATTTTCCCGCGCGTGCCAAGCGAGTTATCTTCCTTTTCATGAGTGGTGGTGTATCGCACGTCGATTCGTGGGACCCGAAGCCGAAGTTATTCAAGGATGCGGGGCAGACGGTTTCGGTGAACGAGTTCCAGGGGCGCAAGGGGGACTTCAAAATGTTCCTCAACCGGCCTCGCTGGGAATTCGCCCCGCATGGCCAGTGCGGAACAGAAGTCAGCTCGCTGTTTCCTCACATGGCAGAATGTGTTGACGATCTGTGCGTGATCCGCTCGATGCAGTCGGATCACACGAATCACTATGAAGCAACGTTGGGAATTCACACCGGCTCGTTCACGTTTGCTCGTCCGAGTATTGGTGCCTGGATGAGTTACGGGCTGGGGACGATGAACCGCAATCTGCCATCGTTTGTTGTGATCGCACCCCAGACGCCATACGCCGGCGGTCAGGTCTGGGGGAGTGATTTTCTACCGGGTTCTCATCAGGGAACGCTCGTTGTCCCCGGTCCTGAGCCGGTGGCGAATATCAAGCGACGTGCTCCAAGCCTGCGTTTGCAGGAACTGGAACTGGGGGCCATGAGTCGGTTGAACGAACGGCACCTGGCGTCGCATGCCAACGATCCGCAACTCGTCGCCCGGATGAAGTCGTTTGAGACTGCGTTTGGAATGCAGTCGGAAATGCCTGAGGTTTTTGATCTGTCCCAGGAAACCAAGTCAACGCTGGAGATGTACGGATTGGAGCCGGGAAGTACCAAAGGTTTCGCGTGGCAATGCCTGGTCGCTCGCCGACTGGCAGAACGGGGAGTGCGATTCATCGAGTTGATCGATGTGGGATCGTCGAACAACTGGGACGCTCACGGAGACATGCAGACTCATGTCCCTCTCGCCCGCAATGTGGATCAAGCAATCGCCGGACTACTGCAGGACCTGAAGCAGCGAGGGATGTTGGATGACACGCTGGTTGTCTGGACATCCGAATTTGGCCGGACCCCCTTTAATGCGGCGGCCGATGCCAAAGGCCGCGAACATCATCACTGGGTCTTTTCGTCGTGGTTGGCCGGTGCAGGAGTGAAGCCGGGAATCACCTATGGCGAATCCGACGAATATGGGATTCGCGTGGCCAGGGATTCCGTTCACGTCCACGATTTTCACGCCACGATCCTGCATCTGATGGGCTTGGACCACACGCGATTGACGTTTCGAAATTCGGGCCGGGACTACCGGCTGACGGATGTCCATGGCCGCGTGGTGAGTGATGTCCTCGTGTGATTGCTCGCTGAGAATGTTTGGGCACTACCAACCTGAATTCGCCACGCCATCGAAAGACGTCAGTACCTTCAACCTAATTCAAGCGACCGCCCCTTGAACTGCAATTGAACGTAAAATGAAATGCCCTAAATCCTGAAATCGCACACGAAATGATTCGCAAAAACGGCTGCTTCTGGCATCACACTTTGATATCGTCAGTGTGTTAGCGTTCCACTGATCTCGGACGTACACGCCATGAAATTACTGACGATTGGAATTGGGCTTCTGCTGCTGACGGCATCTGTGCGCGCTGACGACTTCTTCGTGCAGAAAATCGAACCGATTCTGAAGGCCCGCTGCTTTGAGTGTCATTCCCATGAGAAGTCGATCGAAGGGGGATTGGCGCTGGACTCAAAATCGGGCTGGCAGAAAGGGGGCGCGGGCGGGCCCGCAATTGTTCCCGGAAAGCCGGAAGTCAGCCTGCTGATCAAAGCGATCAGTCATGTAGAGAAAGACCTGAAGATGCCACCCGACCGGCGGCTTGCGGTCGAAGAGATTGCGTTGATTTCGGAATGGGTCAAGCGGGGGGCTGAAGACCCACGCGTCTCGACGCCACAGAGGGGGGCTGTGGAAGGCCATTCCTCGTGGGAGGCGGAATTCAAATCGCGACTCGACTGGTGGAGTTTGAAACCCATGGGCCGCTTCGAGCCGCCGGTGGTTTCGGATGCCACATGGAATCGGGAACCTGTCGATCGGTTCATCCGTTCGAAGCTCGATGCGGCGGGACTGCTGCCAGCCGCACCGTTGATTGATTCGCGTCAACCCAACGGCAGTCACGAACATTCTCGTTTGCAGGCCGAAACGTTGCTGCGGCGGTTGTCGTTTGTGCTGGCGGGCCTCCCCCCAGCCCCGACCGACGTCCACGAATTCGCGCGGTCGCACTTCGAGGCTGATTACGAACGCCAAGTCGATCGTCTGCTGACATCGCCTCACTTTGGCGAGCGGTTGGCGCGGCACTGGATGGATGTCGTACGCTACACCGACACCTACGGTTATGAATGGGATAACCCCGCCAAAGGTTCGCATGAATACCGCGATTACCTGATTCGCTCCTTTAACGACGACATCGGGTTTGACCAACTGCTGCGAGAACAACTGGCAGGTGACCTGTTGCCAAAGTCACGCATCCAACCGATCGCGGGAACTCACGAAAACCTGATCGGGCCGATGTTCTTTCATATGGGTGAACACCGTCACGGCAGCAGCCTGATGTTCAACGGGATCCATCAGGAGATGGTCAACAACAAAATCGACGCGTTTTCAAAGGCATTTCTGGCAACGACAGTAGCGTGTGCCCGGTGTCACGATCACAAGCTGGAAGCGGTCTCTCAGCATGACTACTACGCTCTGGCGGCCGTTTTCACGACTCCTCGATGGACAGCACGCGTGGCCGATGCTCCTGATAAGAATGCAGTCGCGATCAACCGCTTAAAGGAACTGCGTTCTGAAATCCGACTGGAACTGGCATCAGTCTGGCGCAGTGTCGCTGTCACGCCCGAAGCCATCCGGATGGGTCTCGGTGATCTCAGCAAAGCGAAACCACAAATCCATGAGATTTCCTATCCACTTGTTCGACTTGCCCAACGTGAACAGGACGCTGCTTTGGCCTTCAAGGAGCTGCAACAGGAATGGAAAACTACGCGCGACCAGCGGCGTCAGGCGAACGCAGCGTTCCAGGTGTTGACCGACTTCCGTGATCCCGCCATTCCCGCAGGCTGGGTGACCGAGGGAGACGGAATGCGTCATGGCTACGTTGACGAAGCCACACCGCTGGTCGCTCTGGACGGCCAGATTGTCTCGCGATTCCTGCCGCGCGGGTACCACACAAACGCTCTGTCGTCGCGATTGCCGGGAGCACTGCGAATGCCTCCAGAACACGTCGTTCCGGGGAAATTCGTCAGCGTCAATGTTGCGGGAGGCGAGTTCGGTGGTTATCTCGTGATGGACGATCATTCATTCCAGAATGAAACTGTCTCGTTTCTGTCGAACACAGATCCGCAATGGCGTTCTTTCGCCGATGCCGCACTGATCAACGGCGTTCAACAGGTGACTGTTGAATTTGCAACGGCGTCATTGAACCCCAATTTCCCGCCGCGCACAGGGATGGCTCCGGGTCTGAAGAACAATGATTTCGGTTACGACAAAAGGAGCTGGGTCAGTATCACGGGGATCGTCACTCATGATGCGGGTGGAACCCCGCAGGATGAACTCAATCCTTTTGTTTCGTTATACGATGGCGATGCTCCTGCAACGAATGAAGCGGTCTGGGGACGAGTCGTCAGGTGGGCGAATGAGGCAGTCCAGCGATGGTGTGCGGGCCAGCTTCAACCTGGCGATCGGGCAATTCTCGATTGGCTGCTCGCAACGAAACTCTTGCCGAATCAACCCGTAGCGGGAGGTCGCCTGGAGGCGTTGCTGGCGGAGTATCGTGCCGTCGAAGGAGCGATCCCCTTCCCTCGCACCGTTAACAGCATGGATGAACGAGAAACGACTCGAGCGAATTATCCACTGAACGTTCGAGGGAACGTGGATGTGCTGGGAAAACCGGCCCAACCCGATTTCCTGCAGATGTTCGCCGGTCGAAACGGAGTTGCCGCCAGCCCCGGAAGCGGACGACTGGATCTGGCAGAGTCGTTGCTGGACCCCGAGCATCCGCTCACCGCACGCGTCTATGTGAATCGTGTCTGGCAGTGGGTGTTCGGCACGGGACTGGTCGCCACGCCCGATGATTTCGGCAGGCTCGGAGATCGACCTTCGCATCCAGAATTACTCGACTGGCTGGCGCGTGAGTTCATCCGCGAAGGCTGGTCAACGAGGAAGCTGATTCGGCGATTGGTTCTCAGCCAGACATTCCGACAATCCGGTTTTGTGAGTGACAAAGCAGGACAACTTGATCCTGGCAACCGATTGCTGCATCACTATCCCACGCGACGACTGGAGGCAGAAGCGATTCGAGATTCTCTGCTCGCAGTTTCGGGACACTTGGACCACTCGCTCTATGGACGTCCGATTCTGCCGAATCGACATAGCGAAGATGGTGCGAAGCGCCTCTTCAGCGGTCCCCTCGATGGACAGGGACGCCGGTCGATCTATCTGCAAATGTCGATCATGGCTCCGCCGAAATTCCTGGTCGACTTCAATCTGCCCGAGTTAAAACTTCCCACAGGCCGACGCGATGTCACCAACGTCCCGACGCAGGCGCTGGTCATGTTGAATGACCCGTTTGTCCATGCCATGGCGAAACATTGGGCTGCGCAACTGGTGAAGCAAGAACATTCGAATGTTGAGGATCGCGTGAGCGAAATGTTTGTGTGGGCAGTCGGCCGTGAACCGAGTATCGCTGAGCGACAGCGCTGGGCCGCGGCGGTCACCGATTTCGCAGGGACACCCGGAGTCGACATTCTTAAAGACGAAATTGCATGGCAACGGATGGCCCATGCGTTGTTCAATACGAAGGAGTTTTTGTATTACCGGTAAACAGGTTCCTGCACGACACCGCGGATTCAACATTTGCTCCCCTAAGCCGAAGTAACTCGGGATGAAGTGATTTTCCGCACAGCACGACTTTCAGTACGGTTCGCAGCGGTTTCCAGATAAGATCATTCCATGATGCAAAACCATTCTTCCCACAACTGTGGCTGCCCCGGACGATTGATGCCGTCACCGACTCGGCGTGGATTCCTGCAGCAGTCCGCCGCCGGGTTTGGCTGGTTAGCACTGCAGGCTCTTGCCGGAACGTCGATAGCTCAGCATCACAAAGCCCGCGCCAGGAACATTATTTTCTGTTTTATGGATGGTGGCCCCAGTCACGTCGACACCTTCGATCCCAAGCCGATGCTGAAACAGTACGAAGGGAAGCCGATCGGTGAGAGTGCTGTCACCAAGCGATCACAGTCGAGCGCCAATCGTGTCTGGCTGGGGAGTCCCTGGGAGTTTCGCCAGCGCGGTGAGAGTGGATTATGGGTCAGCGACCTGTTCCCTCGGATCGCTGCCGTTGCCGATCACCTTTGTGTCGTTCGGTCGATGGTCGGGGAACTCCCGCTGCACGGCCAGCAGAATTTGTTGCTGCATACCGGGCGAATTCTCGGGCAGGCACCGAGCCTGGGTGCGTGGGTTTCGTACGGCCTCGGGACCGAGAACCGAAATCTGCCGGGATACGTCGTCCTGAACAACGACTGGGTCCCCAACGGTGGACTGGAAAACTTTGGCAGTTCCTTTCTACCCGCCAGCCATCAAGCCACGATGCTGCGTCCAAACGGTGTTCCCGTGGATAACATCGTCGCCGCAGATGGGGGCCGGATTCAGAGACGCAAGCTGGATCTCCTCGCGGCCCAGGATGCCGACTTCGCAGCTCGCTCGTCCGACGCCAAAGCCATCGAAGGGGCAATCGCCAATTACGAAACCGCGTTTTTGATGCAGAGTGCCGTTCCCGATATTGCGGACATCAGTCGTGAGCCGGAACACATTCAGAAGCTGTACGGTCTCGATTCCACCGACGAACATCAGAAATTGTATTCGCTGCAGGCCCTGCGAGCTCGGCGTCTGATCGAATCGGGTGTGCGATTTGTGGAGATCACTTGTCCGAGTTTTGATGGCAACAATTCGCCGTGGGATCAACATGGTCAATTGAAACTGCTCCACGAAAAGAATGCCCGGATTACGGAACAGTCTGTCGCGGCTCTCATCATCGACCTGGAACAACGCGGCCTGCTGGACGAGACGATTGTTCTTTGGGCTGGCGAAATGGGACGTACCCCGCATACGCCGAGCGTCAGTCCGACAGCGGGACGCGATCACCATGTGAACGGATATTCACTGTTCATGGCAGGTGGAGGATTCAAGGGGGGGATGACCTACGGCGAAACAGACGAATTCGGCAATGCAGTTGTCCGCGATCCCGTCGACATTCACGACATTCACGCCACGATTCTTCATCAGCTAGGTCTGCAGCACGAGCGACTGACGTACCGATTCGGGGGGCGCGATATGCGGTTGACCGATGTTCACGGTCGAGTCATCAAAGAGCTGCTGACTTAAGGTTTGTGGGGCCGAGGTTGACGGAGATTCTTATCGGGGGACGACGAACCCGGGGTCATCAGAGGCTCAGAATGATTGATCCCGAACATCCCCGGTCCCCTTGACCTTGAGTGGTCCGAATTCATATTTGATCCGTCCCAGAAGATCGTCAGGCTTTTCGAAATAGGTTGCCAGCAGCTTCTGCAACACGGGGTCGACAGCTGCCTGTTCATTGCGTGACTGGAAATGGGACAGAATCAGTAACTGATAGGTCCCTGCCGGAATGTCCAGACGATACTGTCCGGAGTCATCCGCTGTTGTCATCGCACCTCCCAGTGCTTGGATCGCCGCCGTAGCGAACTTCGCGTCGGCTTCTCCATCGGCCGGACGAAAGCCAACGACCGAGAGACGGACTTCGCCAATCTTCTGTTGTGGGAACGCGATGATACGCGCGCCACGATCAGGTTGACTGGATCCATCGGCCGATTTGTAGGTGATTCGTCCTGTTAACTGACTCGATTTTGCAACAGGTTCTGGTGTAGTGGACGGTGCTCCTTGAGAAACCGCAGGTTTGAATTCCAGCAGTTTCACGAACCGTTCAAACAGCATCCCCGCCACGAAAGTAATTCCGAACATCAATGCGACGCGCGGCATGGAGCTGCGGACCGGAATCGGCCGCCGCTCGGGATTTGGCTTTTGAGGTGTCTCAGCAGGGATCTGTTCGTCGACCGGGGCCAGCGACGCCAGTTCCGCGAGCAGATTTTGCTCGTGCCGTTTCGCATCCTGACGATCCGAAGGAGTGGTCGGGGGCTCGGCGATCTCGTCATCGTTCATCGGGGGATGGATGGCGATCGGTGTTGGCGGAATCGGGACTTCAATCGGAATCGGCTCGGGGATCAACTGAGGGAGTTCGTTTTCGATCTCTTCTTCGAATTCTTCGTCGGATTTCCCTGTGCGAGCGACAGGTTGGGGATCAGAACTCCCAAGTCGAGCGAGTTCCTCAAGTGCCCGGGCCAAATGGGCGTCCTGCAGGTTGAGTTCCGGTTCGGGCAAGGGTTGCAGGGTGCCGTCGAGATGAGGGACGCGGATTGACCGACCGCACGTCGGACAATCGACAATCCCCCCGGCCTGGGCTCGTGAGATGCCCAGAAACTGGCGGCAGTAGTTGCAACGAAACTTGATCGGCATACCGAAGATTATCCGCTGTGTTGAAGGTTGTTCCCGATCGGTCGATGCACTCTCGTCATCAGCCGGAACGCGCTAGCGTTCGGTTCTGCGGTTCCTGACACCAACTGAACCGGACGCTAGCGCGTTCCGGCTGATGGGGATTGGCCCCAACGATGGAGAGCCATCGGACAAACCAAAAATCCTTCAACTACCGTACTGAACCGAACTCTATTTTTTAAGTCGTGCGCGGTACTTTTCGTAGAACTTTGTCTGGCGGCTTTCAGGAGCATATGGCTGACCCTGGATCAGGATTCCCTTGATTTGCGTCGTTTCCTGCAGGGGTGAGCCATCCGTAATGATGGCATTGGCCCACTTGCCAGGGGTCAACGAACCCATCCGGTCTGATACTCCCAGAATTTCCGCAGACGTCAGTGTGACCCCTCGCAAGGCGTCTCGTTCGGGTAATCCGTAGGCGACTGACATGGCGGCTTCGAACGGAACGTTACGGCTGTTGGACGCCGTATCAGATCGGAAGCAGAATTTGACTCCCGCTTCGTGCAGTCGTCCGGCATTCGCGTACGGGGCATCAAACGGATCGTACTCTTCCTGAGGCTTGCGCATCACCGGTCCGATGATGACGGGGATTGACGCCGCCTTGATTTTGTCAGCGACCTTCCAGGCATCGACCGCCCCGCAGATCACGATCTTCAGTTTTTCTTCATTGGCAAAGTGGATCGCTTCCAGGATGTCCTGTTTGGTTTCGGCTTCCACGAAGACTGATCGTTGACCTTTCAGATACGGACGCAGCGCTTCATACCGGGGATCGACCAGCAATGCCGGATTTGGGGATGCGACTCCCTGCTTCTGATCCTCGGCTTCTTTCGTGCGAGCGGCATCGTACAGGCGTGCGGCCTTCAAATGGCGTTTCAGTTCTTCCATCGGCTGACGACGATCCTTGCCTGTCGGCCAGAGCAGGTGCAGTCCTGCTTCCATATCGAAAACCATTTCCGGCATCGTCCAGCCTGCCAGGTGGACCAGTGATGTCTGGCCCGCGATGATTGGTCCGGAATACGACCGTGTGAAGTCATATTGCCGCCGCCGGCCGGAAGGCACAACGTCGCCGTGATTCCACCGGCTCGAGCGACGGGGATCAGTTCGGAATCCGGATTCACCGCAATCCCGGCTCGCAAATCGGCCTGGAACTGGCCGATTTCGCTGAGATCGCTGGTTTCACGAACCTTGCCAATTTCGATCAGGCCGACGGATGTTCCGGCGTCGATCAGTCCCGGATAGACCTGCAGGCCATTCGCGGGAAGCACCGCAAAGCCTGCTGGGATCGGCAGGTCTTGAGGGCCGATGGCGATGATCTTTCCGGCGTCAATCAGCAAGACTCCGTTGGGAATCGGGTCTGCATCGACCGGATGAAGGGTTGCTCCGGCAATGGCATATCGCGGGTTCTTGGCAGGCGCGAGATCAATCGCAAGGATTCGCTCTTCTGGCTTGGGAAGTTTCAGTTCTGCAGGCTTGGCTGAGGCGGCGGCCGCCGCGGGACTCATGGCACTCGGCTGTTTCTCTCGCGTGAAATAGACCTCTCCAGCGATAATTGTCTGCTCGCACCGCGAGAAAGCGTTGAGTGGGTGTCCACTGAAGATTGCCAGGTCAGCCTGCTTGCCAATTTCGATCGAACCAAGGCGGTCAGCGAGTCCCAATTCGCGGGCGGGATTCAGAGTGATGGCCTGGAGTGCGGAATCAGGAGGCATATTCCCATAACGAACGGTCTTGGCGGCCTCCAGATAGAGGTGTCGGATCAATTCCCAATCGTCGCTTTTGATCACCGCATTGGCACCTGCTTCATGCAGCAGGGCGGCGTTGTGAGGGATCGCGTCGAAGGCTTCGACTTTGTAGGCCCACCAGTCCGCAAATGTACTGCAACTGGCTCCATGCTTCACGATTTCGGGTGCGACCTTATACCCTTCGAGGACATGTTGCAGTGACCAGACGCGAATTCCGTGATTCTCGGCGACCCGCAGCAGCATCAGGATTTCGTCGGCGCGATAGCAGTGCGAGTGAATGAACTTTTCACCGTTCAGGATTCCGACCAGTGTATCGAGGCGAAGGTCACGTCGTGGTGGAGGAAGTTTGTCAGCGTCTGCCCCGGCCTGCTGCCGGGCACGTTCATATTCCTGCCACTGACGGCGGTAGTCGAGTGCTTCAAGAAACGCTCGATTCAAAGTCGCCTCCACACCCAGACGCGTGTTGGGGAAACGACCTGATCGGAACTTGACGTTTTCTCCTAGGGCAAATTTGACCCCTGTATGAGCACCCGGGAACAGGTGTTCGTTGGCGCTGGTCCCATGCTTCAATTGGACGACCGCATCCTGGCCGCCAATGCAATTGGCCGAACCGTGCAGCAGTCGAGCAGTCGTGACACCACCTGCCAGAGCACGATACTCGCTGGCGTCGGCCGAGTTGACGACATCGCGAACTCGAACTTCGCAGACGATCGAAGCGGTCGCTTCGTTGACCCCGTTCAGGCCGGTCGAAATCATAATGTGGCTGTGAGTATCGATGATTCCCGGCATGACAAATCGGTTAGTCGCATCGATCACCAGCATTCCTGGATCTGCCAGCAAGTCGGGACCGATGGCGATGATCGTGCCGTTCTTGACCAGAATTGAGGTATTCGGCAGCGTCTTGCCGGTCGCAGTCAGGACGGTTCCCCCTTTGATCAGGACATTGCCACCGGTTTGAACCGGTCGGGCATAGCGATCTTCAGGGAATTCCACCGGTTGTTCGGAGGTATTTCCTTGAGTCTGATTCATCGGATTTGTCGCATCCGCGGTCCCCTGCCCTGCTGGCTTTGGTTCATCGACCGCTTCAATCGCGGTCAATTGGACACCGGTATTGGGGGCTGGCTTCGATTCTTGTCGAGTGGCTGACCACTTGGTTGCGGCACCGAACGGTGATTTCAGGTTCCCTCGCAGAACCGCTCCGTCCATCTTGGCGTCAAACTTCAGCGAGACCACATTGTCCCCGGCACCGATGGCGACCACAAACTCCAGTGCGGAATCCGAGACCTTGCCGGACGAAAGTCGACCGTCACCTTGATCACTCTTGAATCGCCCTGAGAGCGAGCGATCCGATTGAGTCAGTTCCAGTTCACCACGGACTTTGCCGTCAGACGATTCGATTTCGACATTCCATGTTCCACCGACTTGCAGCGGAGCCGGGGCGCTGGGGGATGGTGGAGCGATCGGTTTGGCGTCTTTGTGGTATTCATAACGCTGACCGTTGATGACCATGTAGCGAACTTTGGAGTGTTCGTTGTCGAACTCGCCCGTCATAACAACCAGATAGGCGGGGCGACCGACGGCAATCGTGCCGAGTTCCCGATCGAGACCCAGCATCGTGGCAGGTTGAGTTGTCACTGCCGCCAGTGCCGCATCGCGATCCAAGCCCTGGGCGATCGCTTGACGCAGGCCCTTGAAGACTTCGGCCGGGTTTTTCCCGTCACGCGATGAGACGGCAAATCGGATCCCTTCTTTCTGCAGGGTCGCCAATCCGGCGACGCGTTTCTTCCATTCCGCTCGCTTGTGTTCACGCACACGTTGAGGTTCCGGCAGGTCTGCGTAGGGATCATCGCCCGGCTTGGCGGCATCGGCCTTTGGTTCGTCTCCAAAATCGACATGTGCGATCACGTCAACTTCTGCCTTCTTCAGTCGATCGGCAACGCGATAGGCTTCGTGTCCGCCCCAGATGACCGGGCGCAATTGATGTTCGGCGGCGAAGTTCAGGGCTCGATCATGATCGTCGCGCGTGCTGGCCACGAAGGCGGTCCTCAGTGCAGGAGTCCGCATGGCGGCCATTGCTTCGAGGGCTGCGTCTGTGGCCGGACGGGGGACATTGGGGAGATTGTCCGAGAACAGCTTTTTCAATGTCATGTGACGCTGAGCATCGAGGAATGTCTGTCGCAGATGAGCATGGACCCCCATATTCGTGGCGGGATATTCGCCTCCACCTCGTTCTGACAGTTGCAGGGTGGCAAATGATTCCGGGACAAGCAGTGATTCGCGTAGCGGAAGTGAGGCGAGATTCAGGACCGTTCCCCGACCACTGGCAATGCGTCCGGTTGGCAGGACATGGACCGCGACAAATCCCTGTTGTCGATATCGTTCCTGGTCTTCGTTGCGAATGGCGAGGTGTTCGGCAGCGGCGAACTCCGGGGTCAAAGCATGGCGATCATCCTGTCGCATCCCGGCGAGTGCATACTTGGAAGTCTCGACGGCGCGTCCTTCGACGTGCTGAGGTTTGGCATCTTGCAGGA
>JBAWWJ010000118.1:0-23858 GCA_037146815.1 Planctomycetota bacterium | reverse complement strand
CATATTAATGCCGTGCGGTTGGAACGCCATCGCCTCTCGTTGTCCAGTATGATTTAAGTAGGTCCGCATTTCCATGCGACACCGCGCCCGCGATACTATTTCACTTAATGTCTTCGGCCGTATACGTGACAGGCATCAGCGAGGGGCTTGTGGAAAACAAGAAACATATCTTAGTCTGGTGTTTCATTGCGGTCGTGGGCATAGCCCTTACGGCGGGCGGCTTGTTCGGTGTGTGGCTTCAGGGGCTTTTTTACGAGGGGGGCTTTTCTGTCGCAGCGACAATCGGTGAGGTTCGTGCCGCTTTCACGTGGCCGACGGCATTCACCACAGCAGGGAGTCTCGTCGTTGCCGCAGTCATCTTAGCCAGCCCGTTGACGTCGCTGTGGCCAGCAAGTCGGCGCTACATCGCATTCCTCACTTTCGCACTGCTGGTTCTTGCGACTTGCACCGTTTGCGGTCACTATGCTGGCAGTCGAGTCGCGAGTATTTTGCACTGACGACCATATCGCCTGATCACACTTGGAAATGTCGTCGGCAAGGACGGTTGACCGTCGCGCGAATGCTTGCGCGTGTGTCCAGAATGGACAGAAAGCGCGGATTGAACCGAGCTAATGATCAGACTGGGCCAAGGCTCGCGACATTCCCGTATTACGTTCACTTAGAAGCAGGGCTGCTTTGTTTTAACGTGCCCTTTTCTGGCCGTCGGGGTCGAAAAAATCGGGTCGACTCTTTGACAACCCGGGCTCGTGATGCGATCCGGACTAAGAGCGTCAGCAAGTAGTTACGCCAGCCAGGGACAGTGAACTGCTGACGTCGCTCGAGTGCTCGCAAGGCTGTCTTTACGACGAAGTCGACCGAGTGCGAAGCATGCTTTTGCAACCATCCCGAGGCGCCGGCGATGTCGAAAAATGATGTTCGTGTGACCCCGGCGCAAACGGCTGTCACTGTGATGCCTCGGTCTTTCAACTCGCAGTGCAACGCTTCACTGAAGTGCAGCACGAACGCTTTGCTGGCAGCGTAGACTCCCATGTAGGCCACGGGCTGGAATGCCGATAGAGACGAAAGATTGATAATCGCGCCACGTCGACGCTGAATCATCCCTGGCAGGACGCGATATGTCAGTTCGGTCAGGGCTGAGACATTCAACTGGATCATGGTGAGCATGCGATCGAGATCGACATCTTCGACCTCACCGACGACTCCGAATCCGGCATTGTTGACCAGAAGTTCGATCGTAACCCCCAGACGTTCGATTTCGTCGAGAACCCGCTTTGGCTCCGCCGGATCGGTGAGGTCTGACGGGATGACGTGGCAGCGTGTGCCATGCTGAAGATGCAGTTCGGCAGCCAGGTTTTCCATCAAATCACGTCGGCGGGCGACGAGAATGAGATGCATTCCGCGGGAGGCGAGTTGACGCGCGAACTCCTCACCGAGTCCCGAGGAGGCTCCTGTGATGAGTGCCCATTGATTCGCTAGCTGCTTCCACACGGCATTGGTTCCGCGTCGTGCGTCCGGATTCGACGACGGAAAACGGCCGGCCCGGCGGTTGCTCGACCGAGATATCCTATCATGACCGGCGTCAAGTCGGTAGCGAGCGTCCCGGAAAGAAGGCTGGTTACGCCATGAAATCTCTGTGAATTATTTGCTTGAAGGTCAATTTCCGCCCCTGGTAACGCCTGAATTCTCCGGTTGGTGGCCAAGGTTGGACCGGAATTGGAAGTGCTTACCCCCCGTATCGATTTTCGGCACTTCTGCCAGAAACCCCTTCGAGTTCTGAACCGCGACGCAGCAACACTAGAAGTCCCCCATGACTTCTCCACCTGCTCGGGTCGACATCGCCCGGAACAGATTCGTGTCGATATTCTGTGTGATGAATCGGACTCGCCCGTCTCCAAACAGCAGATGGACTCCCCCGGTGTGCGGGCTGCTGAAGTCATCAATGTGCAGTGACGGGTGATTTGGGGTGTGATCAGAGACGGCAAGGACTCGCGCGATCGCTTCTTCGCCTCCTGCCACCACACCAACCCAGGTACTGTGCCAATCAAGCGTTGCATTTGTACGGTGTTCACCAAGAAATACGGTGTTACTGGTGCCGTCGGAAACATCACGCATCCGCATGCAACTGTTGTGAAAGAACATTCCATTGCTGACACATTGGGCGGCAGGAAACGGCGGGTTCACGCAGATGTCCTCGAAGCCGAGTGTGCCAAAACTTCCCACGTAATTTGCTGTTGGCAGCGTCGCCAGAATATTCGATGGGTTGCCAGCCTGTGCCAGTTTCCATGTCTCTGGAGAGGCATCCGACGGGCAGCGAAACATCGGCAGGACCGTTTGGCGAGCCGTCGCGTTGGCGGGATCTGTGCAGGAGAGATTGAAGTTCGTGCGATTGTAAAGATTGGCCTGATCCATGTACGGAAGCAGATGACTTCCCCAGGCAAACCCGGTCGGACCGTCCATGTTGGAGACCCCGCTCTGAGCTCCCAGCCAACCCGGCGGAAACGCATTCAGGCTGTCGTGATAAGTGTGCAGGGCCAGTCCCAACTGCTTCAGGTTATTGATGCACTGTGATCGTCTGGCCGCTTCACGTGCCTGCTGAACAGCCGGCAGCAACAACGCGATTAACACCGCAATAATGGCAATGACCACCAGCAATTCGATCAAAGTAAAACCATGGCGACGACGAGATGACAAAGAAAACATGACAAAAATTCCCCTCAGAATTTCGATCCGATGTCCAGCAGGACAGGATTGGGCTTGTGCAAAGAAGTCACAGGAAATGTGGAGTGGCACGAAGCCCCGAAATCACGTTGGACAGGGGATTCGTCATGCGTTCCTACACTTCACCAGAGTGGGCATTCCGCAGGATGCGAACATCTTCCGCGAAACACGAGAAGCTCAAGCCGAAGGGGGGCCGCGAGAATCAAATGGCCGGACGAGCACACGAAGAGAAAATGGTTCGACGTGGATGACTAGAGGTTCTACGCGTTCCAATGTCACCACTAAATCAGGTGAGTCTGCAGCACATGCCAGCTGCATCGCGAGGGCACACAAATCGCAGTTCTGCTCATCGTCGGGACAGTGGCTGTCCGTCGGATGGCCAGGAGATTCTGACGATGACTTTGCGGAGACTGGCGAGTGGTGATGACAGCAATGCGCATGGCATTTTTCTTCGCCGGCCGATTTATGAGTCACCAGATGGGAGTGATGAATCAGACGGTGAGCCGGCGCGTAGAACCCCCAGACTGCCAGTTGAACCAGCGTCAGAAGAACCGCACTTACTCTCACCGACCGCGAAGTCATCAAGACGTCCTAAAAGACCGTGGCACCCGTTTCCCGACTGTCAAACCTGAACGGATGATAGTTCAGGCCGTCCGCGTTAGCAAACGCTTTTCTTGTAGCGATCCGTACGATTATTCCGCCCGATTCGCTGGAAAAATTCGGAAATACGGCACTCGGATTCGGGAAAGCCCGACTACAGGATCTCGCGGATCGGCCGACCTTCGGTCAGGATCGGAACAGGGCGACCAGAGTGATCCGGGAATGACAGCGTCGGATCGATTCCCATCACCTCATAGACAGTCGCCAGCAAATCGTGAGGCATCAAAGGACGTTCAATCGGGAATTCGGCTCGAGCATTCGTCTGACCGACGACGGTCCCACCTCGGATTCCCCCGCCCGCCATCATCACCGAAATCGCGTCGCCCCAATGATCGCGACCAGGAATCGGAATGCCAGGCTGCCCCGTATTGATCTTGGGAGTACGACCGAACTCGCCCATGACAATCACAAGTGTTCGATCCAGCAGATCTCGATCCACCAGATCATCCATCAGTGCCCCGACAGCACGATCAACGACTTCAAACTTTCCACCGTGGCCGACTTTGATGTTCGAATGGTCATCCCAGTGCGGCATATCCACTGTGACGAAAGAAACTCCCGCTTCGACCAGACGGCGCGCCATCAGCGTGTATCGTCCCCAGGGGTTGCGACCATATTTATCCGACAGGCGGGGATCTTCCAGTTCAAGATTGAAGGCCGAGCGGGCTTTGCCACCGAGAACCATCGACAGAGCGGCCTGCTGATGGCTGTCGATCGTGTCCATCACACCGCGTTGATCTGCTGCCCGTTCGATCTGATCCAGCCCCCGCAGCAATGATCGGCGATCCTGAGCCCGCCCGGCTTCGATGGACTGCAGGCTTTCGAGGCACTTCGGTCGGCCGATTGCGACGTTCGTCGAATAGTGCAGATACTTGGTTTCACTGTCGACATCGAAGGGATTGTAGGCATTACCGAGATACGCGGCCCCTTGATATCCCGGAAAAAGGTACACGCTTTGCGCGGCAGGCAGTCCGACATAGGCAGGCATTCCCGGTGCGTTCGATCCACGGACTCGTGCGACATAGGAACCGACCGAGGGAAACTTCTGCGGCAGATTAACACTTGTTGAACCCGCGCGACCGGTCAACATCCAGTGCGCACCCGCGAAGTGATCGCCTGTCCCATGATGCAGCGAGCGGATGAATGACATCTTGTCAGCATGCTTTGCATGCTGCGGCAATAATTCCGAGAGAAAGATCCCCGGCACATTCGTTGCGATTGTGTCAAACGGCCCGCGGTATTCCACGGGAGCTTCTGGCTTGGGATCGTATGATTCCAGTTGACTGGGACCGCCATCCAGCCAGATCAGAATGACCGACTTGTCATTCTTCGTTGCGGCCCCCTGAGCCTGCAGGCGAAACAGGTCACCGAGTGAGAGTCCCGCCAATCCGAGAAACCCTGCCTTGATCGCAGTCCGCCGCGAGATTCCCCCGCAATTGGAAAATGGTGTTCCGGTTCGCAGTTCCAGCATTCAGTCGTCTCCCACTTGGCCAGTTCGGCGCGATCGCTCTCACAACAATAGCTTCGAGTTCGTTGATCCGTCAACTTGAGCCGGTCTTGTCAGGGATTTGCTGGCACGATTTCTGTGGTCAATTATTGGCCAAAAAACAAGGATTAACGCAA
Organism: Planctomycetota bacterium; assembly: GCA_037146815.1. Lineage (GTDB taxonomy): Bacteria > Planctomycetota > Planctomycetia > Planctomycetales > Planctomycetaceae > Schlesneria. Next base: position 18,857 of record JBAWWJ010000118.1, on the reverse strand, counting down.
AGTCGCAAAGAAAAGCAATTCTTCATTTTCCCCTTCGCGTCACTGCGCCACTGCACCTCTGCGTTAACTTCTGCGTTTAGTCTTCCGTTGACGAGTCTTCACTGTTCGCGCTGTGAAGATCGCGACTTCCGCTCGCTCCGATTCTCCCGCTTTTGCGACTTTGACGTCTGCGAAGTTTGGGAAAGTTGCGTGGGAATTTCACGTTGTGGATGCCCAGTCCCGGCCATGTTGTATTTTTGCAACGTCGGCAGATTCTTTCCGATAACCGTGGAACGGATTCGGAAGCGATCACTTTCCGGTCAATAAAGGCCACTCAGAATGACAGAATTTGAGTGATCTCGATTGAAATCCGCTTTTTGTGCGGTATTCTGGGAAGACTACGTGAAGCCTGATAGGGATTCGGCTTCTGGACACTGCCTGACAAAGGAAGTCCCCGTGAGCATGCTACTCGACCAGCGACGCGAATCTATCCTGCAAGTGATTGAACAGCAGGGATTTGTGTCTCTTCAAGAGCTGGTAATCAAGCTGGGAGCGAGTGAGTCCACAGTTCGACGTGATTTGGAGTATCTTGACGGAATCGGTCAGATTCGCCGAACCCGCGGGGGGGCGGCCTATACGGGTGACTCGATTACACCCTTTGACGAACGGCGGGCTTCGGCCATGCCCGAGAAACAGAGGATTGGTCGAGTTGTCGCGGAGATGATTCCGCAGGACGCGACGATTCTGCTCGACGGTGGAACCACGACGTTGGAAGTGGCTCGGTGCCTGACTGGCAAGTCGCTGCAGGTGGTGACGAACTCACTGCCGATCGCGAACCTGCTGGCTCAACAGCCGAGCATCGAGTTGATTTTGATTGGCGGATACCTCTATCCACGGACGGGTGTGGCCCTGGGGCCACTGGCGGCGGCGGCGCTGGCAGAGATCCACGTCCCACGGTTGATCATGGGAACGGGCGGGATTACGGAGAAGGGCTTGTACAACAGCAACACGCTGCTGGTGGAGTGTGAGCGGTTGATGTTGGAAGCGGCGGAAGAAGTTTGGGTGGTGGCTGACAGCAGCAAGTTCGGCAGGTCGGCACTCGCCTATTTGTGCGAGTTGTCGAAGGTGACTCGGATCATCGTTGATGGTGGCCTGAGTGATCATTGGCGCGGAGTGATCCGCGATGCCGGGATCGAACTGACAGTGGCAGATGCGTAAATAATGTCGGAAACGGGATCGGGGAAGTCTCAGCCATGACAGTGATGGTCGGAAACTACAGTCGCAGTGACATTGAACGCGTGGTTCGTTCTGTCCTGGAAAAACAACTGGCTCCTGCGAAGGTTGAGGCGCCCGCCGCACCTGCTCGCAATCCGCTGGTGGTCAACATTTCGGCGCGCCACGTCCACCTCAGCCAGGAACATGTCGAAATCCTGTTCGGCAAAGGGGCCCAACTCGAACCGATGAAGTGGCTCTATCAGGACGGTTTCTTCGCCGCCAAGCAAACCGTGATGGTCGTCGGACCTCGTAAGCGAATGCTGCCCGAAGTGCGCGTGCTCGGACCATGCCGTCCGTCTCAAGTGGAACTCGCTTTTACCGATTCGATTTCTCTGGGAATCGACACTCCAATCCGCATCAGCGGCGATCATCATGACACACCGGGTTGCGTCCTGGTCGGTCCTGAAGGGGTCGTGGAATTGAAGTCTGGCGTGATCCGTGCGATGCGACACGTCCACATGAGTCCCGCTGATATGGAATTCTACGGAGTCAAGAATCGAGACTTGATGCATCTGCGAATCGTGTCGGCTGGCTGCACCACAACATTGGAAGATGTGGCAGTCCGGGGCGATGCAAATGTCAAACTGGAAGTCCACCTGGACACGGACGAGGGAAATGCCATCAACCTGCCGGCGGCGACGTCGGTCGAGTTGATTAAACCACACGCGTGTGCGTGTCAATCACACTAAGGCATCGCGGCTTGCCGACCGCGAGAGATGTCATGAGGCAACTGCTGTTTACGTTTCTAACTGAGGGGGAACCTGCTATGGCGAAGGCGATGGAAGCATTGGGAATGTTGGAGTGTAAGGGACTGGTCTGCCTGATCGAAGGTGTGGACGCCATGCTGAAGGCTGCCAATGTGCAGATGATCGGCTGGGACAAGGTCGGTAGCGGCCTGGTCACCGCGTTCGTCACCGGAGACGTTGCTGCTGTTAAGGCTGCAATCGACGCCGGCGCCAGCGCTGCCAGCAAGATTGGCGAAGTCATCAGTGTCCAGGTCATTCCTCGACCACACGAAGAACTCGCCGCGGTTCTGCCAAAGTCCAAGGCCGGTTCCAGCGCCGCAGCCAACTGATTTTCACTTCTTCGTGATGTGGGAAGAGGGACATGGCCAAACGCGCCTCCAGCAAGCCAGCACCGGTGAAACGACCGGCAAAGCGAGCAACACGAACAACAACGAGGCCGGCGGCAACGCCAGCACCTCGAACACGTAACAGTCGGTCTGCCCCTGTGGCGGCCGTCGCTGCAGCCGTGGTTCCTGTGGAACCTGCTGCACCCGTATTAATTGATCCACCCAAAAAAACTGAAAGACCTTTCATGAACGATGCAATTGGACTTTTGGAGACCAAGGGCCTGGTCGCGCAGATCGAAGCTGCCGACGCCATGCTCAAGGCAGCCAACGTGACGTTGGTCAAGCAGATTCAAATCGGCGGTGCCTACATCACCACCGTGATTCGTGGCGACGTCGGCTCGGTTCGCGCCGCAGTTGATGCCGGTTCCGCCGCAGCATCCAAGATTGGCGAACTGGTCAGCGCTCACGTGATCGCCCGGCCAGAAAAGACGCTGATGGAACAGTTTATCTAGTGGTGTTCGGTGACAGCTTTCCCTGGAATGGAGTCTTGCCATGAAAGTACTCGTCGCAAATCTCGGGTCGACAAGTTTCAAGTACCGTCTGTTTGATCTCCCGTCGGAGACTCAGTTGGCGCGGGGTGGGATTGACCGCATCGGTCAGACCGGCAGCGCCTGCTTTGTGGAGATTGGTGGACGGCGTGAAGAGTCGACACAGGATATCGCCGATCATGCGGCGGCGGTCAAAATCTGCCTGGATCAACTGACTCATCCCGAATACGGATGCGTCAAGTCAGTCAGCGAGGTCGCGGCGATTGGATTCAAGGCAGTATTTGCAGGGAACCTGAGTGGTGTGCGCATCGTGGACGATGCGTTGCTGGCCAAGATGGAAGACTTGTCCGACATCGCACCGGCTCACAATCCGATGTACGCAAAGGCCATGCGGCAGTTGCGGTCGGCGTTTCCGCAGATTCCACTGGTCGCGGCCCTGGAAACGGCGTTCCATGACACGATCCCTGCGGCGAACAAGCTGTATGCCATTCCTTACGAATGGTCCGAAGACTACGAAATCAAGCGTTGGGGTTTCCACGGTGCCAGCCACCGCTACCTCAACACCAGAATCGCACAGTTGATGGGACGTGGCGACCTGCGGGTCATTACGTGTCATCTCGGGGGAAGCAATTCGCTCTGTGCGGCACGGGACGGAAAGTCACAGGCGACCAGTATGGGGATGAGTCCCCAGACCGGATTGCTGCAGAACAATCGTGTCGGAGATTTCGACCCGTTTGCCCTGCCAATCCTGTTGCGTAAAACCGGCAAGACGCTGGCACAGATCCTGGAGGATCTGTCGAGCAAAGCAGGTTTGTTGGGAGTGAGTGGCTTGAGCCAGGATGCTCGCGATGTCGAAGAGGCGGCGGCGAAGGGACATGTGCGGGCTCAGCTTGCACTGGACGTTTTTGTCGCCTCAATCCGGCAGTATCTCGGAGCCTATCTGACGGTTCTGGGTGGTGCCGATGCGATCGTGTTCAGCGGTGGGATCGGTGAAAACAGCCAGGTGATCCGGGCTGCCGTCTGCCGCGGAATGGAATGGGCAGGAATCGTCTTGGACGAAGCCCGCAACAGCAGCCTTCCTCGAGGAAGCGAAAGCAGTATTTCGACAACCGACAGCCGGACCCAGATCTGGGTGGTTCCAACCAATGAAGAAATCGTCGTTGCCCGTCAGACAGTGGAAGCACTGCAAAGCCGGTAACGACACAGGAGACCGACGGAAGGCCAGGTTGACAACCTGGCCTCAGAATGTGGCACGTTTCCAACGTGCTTTAAACGAATGAATCAGGAGCCAGCAGACTTCTGTTGGCCTAATCCCCACCGTCCCCTATTGGCCCAATACAATGTTCCTTGCACGCGTGACAGGTAGTGTCGTCTCGACCCAGAAGGTCGACGCCATGGTCGGCCAGAAGCTGCTCGTCGTCGAGCCGCTGCGCGTCAACGAGAAGGATCAATCCGGGTTGGTCTCGACCGGGCGAACATTCATCTGCGTCGATACGGTCGGGGCTGGCGAAGGAGAAGTGGTGATGATCGTCCAGGGCTCCAGTGCCCGCTTCACACCACAGACAAAGCCATTGCCGATCGACTGCGCGATCATCGGAATCATTGATTCTGTTCACTTGGGAGCCAAGTCGATCTTCAGCGCCAAGGATGCGTCGGGAGGTGGCAAGTGACCCAGCAGGTATCACCCGCCAACGTCGTTCGCACTTCGCAAATCATCATCGGCGCTATGCTGGCCGGCTTGGTCTGTTTTGGTGGAGTCGCCCTGACCAGCCAGAACCAGCCCAATAATCAATCGATTCTGACGATCATGGCAGCGGGACTGGCCCTGATGCAGATCCTGATGTGGTTTGTCATTCCGGGAATGATTGTCAAAACACAACTGAAAACGATGAAAGACCTCAGCGAAGCGGATCGGATGCCGCGACTGGCTCAGGCCTTTCAGACTCAGAAGATCATTGGAGCCGCACTGCTGGAAGGAGCCGGATTCTTCAACTGGGTGGCCTACATGATCGACCGCCAGGCAATCACACTGGGAGTTGTGGGAACGCTGATGGTTCTCCTGGCTTCCATGTTTCCAACTCAGGGACAGTACGAGTCGTGGGTTGAAGAGATGAAACGTGACATGAGCGGGCCGTGACATCGATTTACCGACTGGCCTTCATTGGGACTATCCCGAAGCGAGGCCAGCTGAATGAGAAGCTGCCCGCAACAAATTGACAGAAACAAATTCACAAGATCCTGATTATCGAGACCCGACACCATGCAAGCCAACGCTGAAGCGATTCGTCAGGTTGTTCAAGAAGTTCTCGCCCAACTGGGTAAGGCTCCCAAGTCAGCCGCTGCTCCGAAAGACGGTGACTGGGGTGTGTTCCAGTCTGTCGATCAAGCGGTTGCCGCCGCCAATGATGGCTTCAAGAAGCTCAGCGAATCACCGCTGGCCTCACGAGCCAAGGCGATCGAATGCGTTCGACAGATCTGTGATGAGCAGGCTGAAGAGCTGGGAACTCTCGAATTCCAGGAAACCAAGATCGGCCGCCTCGATCACAAGATCGAAAAGCTGAAGATCATCAAGCTGGTCCCTGGCACCGAATTCATGCGGACCGATGCGGTCAGCGGTGATCACGGCCTGACAATTACAGAATACGCACCGTTCGGTGTGATCGGTGCGATCACCCCAGTAACTCACTCGTTGCCAACATTGGCTGGTAACGTCATCAATATGGTTGCCGGCGGCAACACATTGATCGTGAATCCACATCCGGGTGGGGCTCGAATCGCCTGCGATGGGGTACGCCGCTTCAACAAGGCGATCTACAAGGCCACCGGCCTTGAGAACCTCGTGACGATCATCGAAAAGCCAACACTCGATACGGCCGCAGCGATCTTCGGTCATCGTGGTGTGAAACTGCTCTGCGTCACCGGTGGCCCAGCCGTCGCTCGAGCTGCCATGGAAAGTCGCAAGAAGGCCATCGTCGCCGGACCGGGGAATCCACCCGTCGTCGTCGATGAAAGTGCCTGCCTCGAAAACACTGCCGCTTCGATCGTCAAAGGGGCAAGTTACGACAACAACCTGCTCTGCATCGGCGAAAAGGAAGTTTTCGCTGTCGAACAGATCTTCGACGAGCTGATGGACACCATGCCACGTCACGGTGCCTATCGCCTGAATGATCGGGAAATCGACGCCCTGACGAAGCTGGCGTTCACACCTCCTACAAAGCCTGGCGATCACTATCATCTGAACCGCGACCTGGTCGGCCTCGATGCTACTAAGCTGGCCGAGTTGATCGGTATTCGCGTTCCAGCCAGTACGCAATTGCTCTACGGCGAAACGGACACCGCAAACCCATTCGTTCCTGAAGAACAGATGATGCCGTTCGTCCCGTTCGTTCGCTGCAAGAACTTTGCACATGGTGTCGAACTGGCACTCGAATTCGAACACGGGTTCCGCCACACCAGTTTGATTCACTCACGCAATGTCCGACACATGACCCGGATGGGTCGTGATATGGACACCACCCTGTTCATCAAGAACGGCCCTTGCATGGCTGGCCTTGGACTGGGTGGAGAAGGTTACCTCAGCTTCAGTATCGCAACGCCAACCGGTGAAGGGGTCACAAATCCAATGACCTTTACTCGCCAGCGACGCTGCGTACTGGTCGACGATTTGCGAGTCATCTGAACCGGACGATTTACCAGACCCATTTTTTCTCCTCGATTGGCGGGGGTACCAGATATGCAATTCGGAAAGGTCATCGGACGAGCGACATCGACCGTGAAGCACCCCACCCTCAAGGGTTGGCGCATGCTTCTCGTTCAGCCGCTCGATCCGAAAGGGGGCCCGGACGGTGCACCACAACTGGTGATCGATAACCAGGGAGGACGAATGGGTGACACTGTGATCATCTGTTCGGACGGCAAGGCGGCTCGAGAAATGGTGGGATCAGACAACACTCCCGCCCGCTGGCATGTGATGGGACTTGTCGACTGAATTTGAACTCAATGCGCAGGGCTGCCACTACGCAGCACAAAGGGAAACAACGTGGACCAGGCTTTGATTGATCAGATCGTGTCGAACGTGCTGGCTCAACTCCAGCCCGCTCCGGTACGGCCTGTGATCGAAGCCCCTGTGGCCGAAGCACCACTCTTCTCGAAGTTGCCCGCCGCGACCGTCGTAGCCCCAAAGCCGCAACCCGTTGCGATCGAATTGACCGCTCCGGTCATCACGGCTGAACTGCTAGCGGCAACCGTTCGAGCCGGACAACCGCTGAAGATTGCACGCCGATCAGTTTTGACGCCATCCGCTCGCGATTGGCTGAACACTCGCAAGATTTCCTGGACCCAGTTCGAAAAAACATCAGGCGTTTCCGAACCAAGAACGACCAGCGGGGCCCGTTGGCAGTTGATCGTTCAGACGGTGACGCCCAATGTTCGAGCTCTGCAGGAATCGATGAAACGCCAGCCCGAAGGCTGGGCCATGGACCTCGTCGGACAACCTCTCGAAGCTGCCGCACAAGCTGTTCGAGCGATTGGAACCGCCGAATATGACGGAATCGCAGTCATCAGTGAATATGCCGAAATCATCGCCTGCCGCGGAAACCGTAATGATCGCGTCCGAGCGGCGGTGATTACTGATCGAAATCAATTGGAACTGACCAGCAAGCACCTGGGGGTGAACCTGGTCTGCATCAATCCCAAGGGAAAAACATTTATCGAAATCAGGAACCTGTTGCGAGACTGTGGCAAGACCCGGCCAACAGCTCCGACAGGCTGGAACACATAAAACGACGCTCATCGGGTTCGTCCCGGTGGTGAACAGGTCGCGCACGATGTGCCCGGCCGCAAGGAAACAAAATGCGAATTGGCGAAGTGATCGGCAAGGTGACAATGTCCAAGTGCAACGCGATGGTCGCGGGCGGCACCTGGCTGGTCGTCGTGCCGCTCAACGCCGCAGGACTTAACGGAGACGACAAGGGACGCGATGAGGCGATCGTGGTGTACGACGAACTCGGCGCGTCTCCCGGAGCAAAAATCGGTTTCAGTGAAGGTGGCGAAGCGGCCAATCCGTTTGCCCCCAACTACAAGCCGCTGGACGCGTACAACGCCTGTATTTTGGACAACATAGAAGTCCTGAGTGAATAGCGAGCAGCCTGTCAGGCTGACGACTTGAACTCATGACACATGGCAATCAAACCCAAAGGACCTCACCCATGACCAGTCAATGGAACTCCGGCATCAATGACCGGAAGCTCAAAGAAGAGATTTGTGAAATCGGCCGGCGCGTCTACAACAAGGGCTTCGCTGCCGCCAACGATGGAAACATCTCGATCCGCGTTGGCGAAAATGAAGTCCTCTGTTCACCCACGATGATCTGCAAAGGGTTCATGACCCCGGACGACATCTGTGCCGTCGACATGGAAGGGACCCAGATTGCCGGTAAGCGCAAGCGAACCAGCGAAGTCCTGCTCCACCTGGCGATTATGAAACATCGTCCTGACGTCAAGGCGGTCGTTCACTGCCATCCACCACATGCCACCGCATTCGCGGTCGCTCGTGAACCGATTCCGCAGTGCATTCTGCCAGAAATCGAAGTCTTCATGGGCGAAGTCCCCATCGCTCCTTACGAAACACCAGGTGGACATGCGTTCGCCAACACCGTTGTGCCGTTCCTGAAGAACGGAACGAACACGATCATCCTGACCAACCACGGGACCGTCACCTTCGGCAAGTCACTGGAAGACGCCTATTGGAAGACGGAAATCCTCGACGCTTATTGCCGAATCCTGCTGCTGTCGAAGCAGCTTGGCCGAGTCACCTATCTGGACGAACGAGAATCGGTCGAACTGCTCGATCTGAAGAAGAAGCTGGGCTTTGACGATCCTCGGTTCCACGTCGAAGATTGCGACCTGTGCAGCAACAGCGCCTTCCGCGATGGCTACAAGGAAAACAAGCTGGAACCCAAGGCATTTGAACCTGCTCCGGTCTATCCAGGCTACCTCGAACGCCAGAAGGACGCCGCCGCTGCCAAGCCAGAAGCCAAGGCTGAACCTGATATGGAAACGCTGGTCCGACTGATCACAGAACAAGTCGTCGCGGCGATGAGCAAGTAGTTACAACGTTCCTGAACTTTAGATTTGGGTAGAGATATGAAAGTCAGCATCATCGGTGGTGGTGGTTTGGTCGGTTCTTGCGCCGGGTTTGCGTTGCAGGCTGGCAAGATCGTGCGTCACATACATCTGGTAGACGTGAACCAGGAATTGTGCGAAGGCCAGGCTCTGGACCTGTTGCATGGAGCCAGCATTCTGGCCGATCAGAAGATCACGTTTGGCGACATGAAATCGGTCGGCGACAGCGATTGCGTGGTGATCACCGCCGGTTTGCGTCGTAAGCCAGAAGAAAGCCGCCTGGACCTGATCAACCGGAACGTCGCGCTGTTCCGAAACATCCTGGCCGACCTGAAAACCGGGGGATTGAAGAAAGACGCGATCGTCTTCGTCGTCTCCAATCCGGTCGATGTCCTGACGTATCTGGCCATCAAAGAACTCGGCCTGCCTGCATCGCAAGTCATCGGCCTTGGAACGGTACTCGACACCACCCGCCTCCGCAGCCTGCTGGCTCAGCGGTTGGACGTCCCACCGACGCAGGTCGATGTCACCATCTTCGGTGAGCATGGCGACAGCATGGTCCCCATCTGGTCCGCCGCCCAGATCGCTGGTCTGCCTTTGGACAAATACCCTGGCGTCAACTCGCAACTGATCGCCGATATCGAAAAGAAGACTCGCGGCAGCGGTGCCGAAGTGATCAAGAAGAAGGGTGGAGCCGGCTTCGCAGTTGGTGTCTCCATCGCCGACGTCGTCCACGCCATCGCACTGGATCAACGCCGCATCCTCCCCGTCAGCTCTCTGCAATCAGGTGCTTACGGTCTGCGAGATGTCGCGATCTCGGTCCCGACCGTGGTCGGACGAAAGGGTGTCCTGGGCGTCATTGAAATTGAACTGTGGCCCAAGGAAAAAATGGCCCTGCAGAAGTCGGGCGCGGTCCTGCGAGAAACGATCGAAAAGGTGCTGTAACAGTTCGCTGTTCACAGATGATTATTGAAAAACGTCTGAAGTCGTTTACGACTTCGGACGTTTTTTCATTTATTCCTGCCACATTCAGGGTTGGCCCAAAGCAGCGTGCCAACGAGCATCGTCATTTCTTGTTCGGTAAAAACAAAAACAGGCTCGCAATACCCAGCGGAACTATAACGCTTGCAACGAAACAAACGATGCGGGCGGCGATAATGTTTTCGGTGCCGATCAGGCGCATCCATTTGAGGCCAATCGGGCCGGTCAGGAATTCCTTCGGAGCAAAGAGACACGCGGCACCGCTGCCGAGTAAAGCCCCTCCGGCACCACCAAGCAGTGGAAAAATCAACACGACAGTTAACGGCGGTTTCTGAGGACCGGGATCAGTGATCGCCATCGCAGCTCCGGCGATCCCTCCGAGCAGGCCGATGACTGCGAACAGCGCCGCGACAACCACGACTCTAAAGTGGTAATTCGAGTGCCGTGTCGCAGATTCTCCCGCCTGTGCGACGGAGTCTGGGTCAGGAGTGATGTATGTCGTGGCAACCCTGAAAAACTCGAAAAGCTGACTGATCTTCCCCATACTCTATCGACCCTTCAACTACGCCAAGATCCCTGATACCACGTTGCCATGGATGTCAGTCAGGCGGTACTGGCGACCCTGATAGCGGAAAGTCAGCTTCGTGTGGTCGATGCCGCACAGATGCATGATCGTCGCCTGCATATCGTGGACGTGAACCGGATCATTGGTGATGTTCCAGCCAAAGTCGTCAGTCTGACCATAGACCGTTCCTCGCTTCACACCTCCCCCGGCCATCCACCAACTGAACGCCTTGCCGAAGTGGTCTCGACCTTTGGGATTTGTCGGATCCCCCTGGCCGAACGGGGTCCGTCCGAATTCACCACCCCAGATGACCAGAGTGTCGTCCAGCATTCCCCGATCCTTCAGATCCTTGACCAGTGCCGCCGAAGGGCCTTCCGTATCGCGACACTGTTGTTCAAGCTGAGTAAACAGGTTGCCATGCTGGTCCCAGCCGGAATGCATCAACTGAACAAACCGGACGCCGCGTTCCAGCAGTCGACGGGCAATCAGGCAGTTGTTGGCGTACGTCCCCTTAACGAGCACGTCTTCTCCGTAGCGATCCAGCGTCGCCTTCGTTTCCCCCGAGAAGTCGACGAGATCCGGAACACTCGTCTGCATCCGGAAGGCCATTTCATACTGCGCGATTCGCGTATCGATTTCGGGATCACCATAATCCGCCAGGTGAGCCGCATTCATCGCGGAAATATCGTCCAGCAACGTTCGACGAGCCTCGCGACTGACCCCTGGCGGGTTGGCCAGGTACGGAACCAGATCCCCCGTATTCCGGAACCGCACCCCCTGATACCGACTCGGCAGGAATCCGCTTCCCCAGTAGTAATCGAAAAAGAGCTGACCACAGGTTTTCCCTTTGTCACTCGACGTCATCACGACAAACGCGGGCAGGTTTTCGCTTTCGCTTCCCAGACCGTACGACAGCCAGGCTCCCATGCTGGGACGCCCCGGAACCTGCGACCCGGTCATGAAAAAGGTGACTCCGGGCGCATGATTGACAGCTTCCGTATGCATGCTGCGCACCAGGCAGATCTCATCCGCGATACTGCCGACGTTGGGTAGCATTTCGCTGAGTGGGATTCCTGCCTGGCCATATTTTTTGAAAGGCTTGATCGCGGGCTGACAGGGCCATTTACCGTAGCCGCTGGACATCGTCGACAGTCGCGTCGTCCCGCGGATCGTGTCGGGAATATCCTTGCCTTTCATTTCCTGCATCATGGGCTTTTCGTCGAACAGATCGACGTGGGAAGGACCGCCACCCTGCCACATCACGATGACTCGCTTGGCCTTGGGGAGGTGGTGAGGTAAACCCGGTATCCCCTTTTCGGCCGCTTGAACGGACGAATCATTCATCAATGACGCCAGTGCGGTCAGTCCGATGCCACCAGCTGTGGAACCAAAGAATTGACGGCGTGTCACTCGGGCCAGGTTTTCGTATTGCAGATCAAACATGGTGTAGTCCTCGGTCGCTGGAAGCTTTGGTGACTGGGGATCGGGATGGGAATTATGGGAAGAATGGGAGTAATGAAAACCAGAATGCATTCATTTTTCCCATAACTCCCATCACAGTTGGCACCTGTCGCCTACCGCTATTCTATCGCATCAGTTTCCCCAAAACCTTATCAAAAGCGTCCGCCTGCCGCACGAAACCGAGATCGTTGGGATGCGAACTGTCGACCGCGCCTTCGTTATCGTCACCCAGCAGATCACTCCCCGGGATGTAGTACAGCTCTTTCGTTCCGGCGGCGATTAATTCATCAAATGATTTTTTCAGGGCCGCATGATTGCCATCGTTGCGAGCCTTCTTCGAGGTGATCAGCCAGGCATCGGTATAGACGCGATCTTCGACCAGCACAATCGGAACGCCGGGACGGACCTGCCGCAACTGCTGAACGAGTGGTTTGGTCCGTTCTGCCGTTTCAGGGCCAGACAGGTTGGGACAGCAATCGATCACGTAAACGGCGGCATCAAGCTCCGCCAGCAACGCCGTGACTTCGGGTTCCATCTTGCCATTGCCGGAAAATCCGAGATTGATGATCGGGCGGCCATATTTTCGGCTCAGAATCGCGGTGTGAACCATTCCTGGTCGAGTGGCACAGGCACCGTGAGTGATCGACGTTCCATAAAAAACGATGGGCTTGGCGTGTGCCTGGGGATAGGCAGGGGCCATCTCGATTGTCTTTCCCGCAGGTACGCCAATTTCGACCGATGTGACACCGTTGTAGAGTGGCAGATAGAGCAACCATTCGCGGCGACCTGGGGCAATTCCTTCCGCCATTTTCTGGGTGTTCGTCTGTGCGTTGGGACGTCCCACAGCAACCCACCGCCAACGACCGGCGGCATCTTTCGCGTAAAGGTCGAGACCGCTGACGCCCGTGGCTGGCATATGCGGCATCGCCAGATTCGCTTTGGTCAAAGTCCAGCGTGCATGAATGACTTCGGCATCGGTCTGAAACCGGACGCACATTCCGGCGGAATCACGGCTCAGATTCCAGACCGCGTCCCGTACCTTTCCTTCGGCTTTTGCAGGAAGCCGATCATAGGGCGATTTATTTTCTGTCCAACCCTGGCCTTCGACTCCCAATTGACGGATGTCGTACCAGCGAACGCTCTCCTGTTCCTTGAACTCCAGTGGGTCTGCGGCCGTAAGACGCGTTCCGACGGCAAGCACGACAAGTACCGACAAACAAATGCGATAGCGGTACATTTCAAATTCCCCTGTCTGATGAAGTAGGCAGATGACGTAATCGTATGGTGCAGACCCAGAGGTGATTCTGGCGGAGGTGAACGACGATTTCAACACGCGGGAGCTTCGCCAAGCCTGACGAAGCAGAAACTCCGATAACGATAAGTCGTGACTCGCGAGCGTATGATGACTTCACGCATGACTTAAGCACTGGTACGCTGATGCGATGGCGTCGACTGACAATCCCTGAAAAGCAATCTGGCAGGCTGAAGATGAAAACCTCAGTAGTGTTTACGAGTCCGAAACTGGCGAAGTGTCTGACGGCTGGATGTCTCCTGGTGGGACTGAGTGCCATTGCGATTGCCAAAGAGTGGGTCAGCGGGATCGTCTGGCCGGAGCCGGCGATTGTCGATCCGGGACCGGTGGGTGGGCCTCCCGCTGATGCGTTGGTGCTGTTTGGCGGGACTGATCTGTCTCAGTGGGAAGGGGGCGACAAATGGGCTGTGGAAGGGGGAATCGCAACATCGCGTGGTGGTGATATCCGTACCAAGGCCTCCTTCGGTGACTGCCAGTTGCACCTGGAATGGGCCACTCCCGATAAAGTTGTGGGAAGCGGTCAGGGTCGAGGAAACAGTGGTGTTTTCCTCGGGAATCAATACGAAGTTCAGATCCTCGACTCCTTCGATAACAAGACATACTTCGATGGCCAGGCGGCAGCGCTCTACAAGACCAAACCACCGCTGGTCAATGTCTGTCGCAAGCCGGGCGAATGGCAGACGTACGACATCATCTACAACGCTCCACGCTTCAATGAACATGGCATCGTGGTCAAACCAGGTTACGTGACGGTTCTTCATAACGGGGTGCTCGTCCAGAATCACACGGAACTCCTTGGTGAAACAGCTTACGAATACGCCCCCATCTATAAACCTCACGGCCCGGCGCCAATTCGCTTGCAGTTCCACGGCAATCCCGTCCGCTTCCGAAATATCTGGTTGCGGGAAATCAAAGAACCTGAGCCCGTGCGGCCCGAGTGATTGAGTCAGCGGTCAGAGGTCAGCGGTCAGCAAGAGGATGCCGATGGGGCACTTCTTGCTGATCGCTGAAAGCTGACCGCTGATCGCTCCTCATCGCTGATCGCTCCCTTGTGCCCGCCGTAGAGGCGGGTTGTAATGTCAGCGTCCTGCCGAAAGCGAGAAATCCCGCTTCCTGGCTGTTGAAATCCGCCATTGCCGTTCTAACTATCGCTGATCCGTGATCCAATTCTTTCTGAATCCCTGGATGCTGGCAGGTTTGGCGGGAGTCATCCTGCCGATCCTTGCTCATTTGCTGAGCCGGAAGCGGTACGACACCGTCGACTGGGGAGCGATGCAGTTTCTGGAACTGGACCCCAGTGCACGTCGGAATCTGCAACTCGAAGACCTGTTGCTACTCCTTGTTCGAATGCTATTGATTGCTCTGCTGGCCATCGCATTGGCTCGCCCGTGGTTCAACGGGTCCTGGCTTGGACGCTGGGCTTCCACCACATCGCGTGATATCGTGATTGTCATCGATGGCTCGTACAGTATGGGCTGGGAAGGTCGACAGGGGACACCGCACGCGGCGGCGACACGATTGGCTCGACAGTTTGCCGCTGACCTGCGTTCAGGGGACACGGTCATGGTCCTGGATGCGCGCGAGCAACCGCGACTCGCACTACCCGGTCCAACGCGCGATCGCGAGCGATTTCGACAGGCGCTGGAGGATCTGCCGGCTCCCAGCGGCACGGCAAATCTGCATGAAGCGATTGCACGAGGAATCCAGATCCTGGCGAGTGGCACAAATGTGCAGCGCGAGATGCTGGTTCTCACTGATTATCAGGCGCTCAGTTGGAAACCGGATGATGCCACCCTGTGGGCTCGGTTGGATGACCTGAAGGCTCAATCCACCGTTCCGCCGCGCATCTGGGTTCTCGACGCAGCAACCGGCGAATTGGGAAAAGGGGCGAACTTCACGATCGAGCGTTTGCAGCTCTCCCGAGAAATGGCTGTTCCCAATGTTCCCGTGCGTATCAGCAGCAAAGTTCGTTATCGAGGTGGCGAAGGTGCGATTGCCCGCAATGTCTTTATCGAAGTGAACGGCCAGCGTTTGGCCGATCAAACGTTGCGATTGAATATGACTCCCGAAGGAGAAGCGACCGTCGAATTCGAACGACAGTTCGAAACGCCGGGGTCACATCTGGTCAGCGTGGTACTCGACAACGATCCGCTGCCTGGCGACAACCGGTCCGATGCCGCCATCGTCGTAGCAGGGTCACTTCCGGTATTGCTTGTCGATGGCGACAAGAAACTCGACCCAACTCGCAGCGAGACCTTTTTCGCCAGGGCAGCCCTGACAGCGGGCGGGGTCGATTCAAGCTGGATCAAGGCAACAGTTGTCACCCCTGCGGAACTGAATGCAGACTCGATTCGCCCCGCTGCCGTGATTGTACTGGCGAATGTCGAGGCTCTGACGCCAGAGACGCAATCGCTCCTGGAACGATCTGTGGCGGGTGGACATGGCCTGCTGTTCACCTTGGGGGATAAGGTTCCCAAGAACGGATATGTGCTTGATCCCGATTCCCCGGCAGCTGCCCTATTCCCGGTCCAGTTGAAGGAAATCGCGTCTCAAACGGCGGAAGAATCTCAGGGAGTCCGCGTCGCCGGGAATAGCTTGGAGCTTCCCTGGATACGGCAATTCCGAGCGGGTACAGAGGGAACGCTGACAGACGCCCGGTTCTCGCGCTGGTGGAAAGTTGTCGCAGTTCGCCCACGTGAGGTCACTACCAAAGAAGGTGAACCGACGTCTCGCAAACAGGCCCCGGTCATTGGAACTCCACTCGTCATCGCGAAGCTGACCAATGGTGATCCATGGATCGTCACGCAGCGCTATGATCGAGGCATGACAGCGGTGCTGACATCGACATTGGACGCCGACTGGAACACGCTCCCTGCCAAGACCGATTTCGTGCCGTGGCTGCATGAACTGTTGTTTTCGCTGGCTTCAACAGCTACCAACCGCAACGTCGAAGTCGGCACACCACTGGTGTTGAATATTCCCCCGGAGTTGAAAATCGACGATTACGAATTCGTCGGCCCCAGTGGCAAGAAGTTTCCGGCAGGTCGCATCCATGACGAACTGCAACCCGGAGCTATCCTGTCAGAAGTCTCTCTGCCGGGCATCTACCGGTTTGCAAAAAAGGCCGCCGATGGAAAGCCTTCGGTCACAGATGAACACTTCGTGGCAAACTTTGATCGCGGTGAATCCGACCTGACGGTCCTGACGGAAGCTCAGCGAACGGCCTTGGAAGGCGAGGACCGCCTGGTATTTGCCACCGACTTGCCGGATTTGATGAAGCAGATGTTCGTGGGAACAGCCCGGACTGAATTCTGGTGGCTGCTGATCTATGGATTCCTGGCCCTGATTTCCGTGGAAGCCTGGATGACGCGCCGCATGCTTCGCGGAGCCAAATCGCGGGGAGCATGAGTTATTCACGGACCATGAGTTCGACGAGGGGCTCCCCCAAACATCTTCGCATGTTCGGCGCGGGTCTCCCGACCCCGTCGAAACGCCCGACCGCAGGTTTCCTCTTTGATCATCAAATCCAAACCTTTTGGCAGAACGATGAGGGGCAGAACGATAAAGAACCTCAAGATTTCTTCCATCGTTCTACCCGTGTCGTCCGTGTCCGTGTCCAACGTCCCTGTCCATAAAAAAACACAGCCGACGACGAAATCGTCATCGGCTGTGTTTTAATTTTTATCGCGAGTTGTCATGCGACGAGCGCAGACTGGCGAAATCAGTGATTAGTAGCGTGAACCGCCACCGCCACCGTATTTCCCGCCGCCACCACCGCGTGAGCCACCACCGCCGCCGCCACCGCGATCTTCGCGAGGACGTGCTTCGTTGACAGTCAGTGCACGACCGTCAACGTCTTTGCCGTTCAGGGCCGAGATCGCTGATTTACATGCCTGGTCATCGCTCATTTCCACGAAGCCGAAGCCCTTGGAACGACCGGTGTCGCGGTCCATCACCACCTGAGCGGAACGCACTTCTCCAAATGGAGCGAAGAGCGTCTCCAACGTGGCGTTGGTTGCGCTGTACGTCAGGTTGCCCACATACAATTTCATAGCCATCGACATTCCTTTCCATGCCGTCCTGCCGAACCTGACGTCCTAATGAACCGGCCTGCGAGACGAGACATCGTATTAGGCCACCCGCAACTCTGCGAAATGGCACTCCAACCAGCCTCCGCACAACAACGTCGTTCGCGGAATTGACCTGCTGTTGCCTCGGTCGTTGCCAACCCGGACGAAGCCGTCAAACGGCTCGGACAGGTTTCAACGATACCTTGGCGTCAGTCAAACGAGACTCAGACAAACAGGCATGGTTAGCCGGAAAGTCGCATCACGCCGACATGAGAGAACGACTCCCGAGGAGAATCTGCTGGGGTCGTTCGATGAGTGAGAGGCTGTGGAGAACGAGTCTCTAAACCGCGGCGCAAGAAACGATCGGAGCGGACTTTCAAGGCGAAAATCATCTTCCATCAACGTCGGACTGTATCACATTCGCCCCAAATTACAGATGCCAAAACCAAAGATTCCGAGAAGAATTTTCGAGATGATTTCCACGAGCCAGCGCAGCTTGACAGAGATTTCACTGGCAATGAAGCATCAAAAATCGCAAAAATGCCCACCGATTCAGAGATTTTGCAGGCCAATACCCATATCAAGATCAGGTATTGTGAGGTGAGTCGGGTATGGTGATTTTGACAGCCAAGACAATTGGCAGAACGATGAGGGGCAGAACGATGAAGAATCACGATTCCAATTTCGTCTATCGTTCTGCCCCCCGTCGTTCTGCCTGATCGAATTCGTATTGGCAAGCGGTGGGTTGTGACCGGTCGTGAAAAACTCAACCGCAAATGAAAAGCAACTCATCACGCACAGCGAGTCTCGACCATCTCGTGCCACGCAGCGTGCGCCAGACAGGCAATGGCAACCCTCGTGCCAAGCTGGAAACTTGCTGAATTCTCACGAATTCAGCGACAAACGACGATTTCGGCACTGGGCTCACCTCGCGACTCTTACAAAACCAGGTGTCCACTTCGTATCCCCGAAGCAGTTCCATTTCGAACGCAATGTCATTCCGAAGCGGTGATTAGACCGTGTGGAACGGGCTTCGCTCTGGCTGAGGGACTCTTGCAGCCTCAATTACGATGGTGGCGATGTAGCCGAATCCCGCCAAAAGCGGGAGCGGGGGACCCAAATGAGGTGAATTCCCTGGAATTTGCCTTTGGGGCGCAGATGCGAACCCGCATGATCTCCAACTCCGCTCGTGTTTTCGTTGTCACGGGTGGAGTTGGAGTTCAGTGAACTCGCATCGGGGCACATTCAAGCCCTAGCCCGACAGCTAACCTCGCAGGCCGGTCGAAGTTTGTTGCTTCAACCGATGTTTGAATGGGCATCCTCTGCGAAAAGGATCGAGCAACGCTCTCCGGAATTCAGGTCTGACTGCCGGTTCATGCAAATCGGCTTTATTGGAACCCCCGCTTTTCGCTCGCCCAAGTGGCGCTGCGTCATGAGGAGATGTACTGACCAGGCAATGACTAGTGCTGTAT
>JBAWWJ010000117.1:0-23937 GCA_037146815.1 Planctomycetota bacterium | reverse complement strand
CGACGAGCCCGCTCTTCAGCCGATGCCGTCAGGAAGAACTTGCATTCCGCCTTGTCAAACACGACTGTTCCCTGATCACGTCCTTCGGTCACCAGATTGACGCCCCGCGCCGCCGCCCGCTGCAATTCCACCAGTCGCTGTCGAACAAGTTCATTGGCGGCGACCTGTGACGCCATTTGTGTCACTTGTTGACCACGAATTTCTTCGGTGACATCACGTCCATTCAGAATCAGCCGGTTATTGGCAAACACAATTTCCAGCGTCGCTGGAACATGTCCGACGGCCTGAGCATTGTTCAGATCGATTCCCTGTTGCAGGCAGGCATAGGCGACCGCTCGATACATTGCGCCGGTATTCAGAAACTCAAACCCCAACCGGCTGGCGAGGATGCGGGCCACGGTGCTTTTTCCGGTCCCGGCAGGTCCGTCGATGGTCACTATCATGGAACTACGAATCTTTTCGATGAACAGTCGGGTTCAAACAGATAGTCATTCTGGGAAATGCGACAACAAGCGGTCAAGCGATTCGCCTGACTCCAGCGGGTCAACTTGTCGGAGTCACACACGAGGCTTGGCTGCACCGCCGACTGCCGCAAGCTGGCGGTCACGTTCCTCCAGGATCGTCGTAATCGTCTGGATATTGTTTGCATCGAGAACTCGATCACCGGCGGAGACGGTTTGTTCGATCTGAGCGGGGCTGCGGGCTCCGACAATCGCTGAGGTAACTTCGGGCCTGCGCAGCGTCCATGCGATGGCGACATCTGCCACAGACCATCCCAATCCTTTCGCCAACGCCGTCAAAGACTCAACGAACGCGAGATTGATCTCCAGTTGCGGCGACTGAAATCGGGGGTCGCGCGTCCGGTGATCCTTGGGTGACAGTGCTGCCACGCGTTCGGCTGTAAATGTTCCTGTGAGCAATCCTTTTCCCATCGGGCTGTAACAGACGACGCCAATATTCTGCTGGCCACAATACGGGATAATCTCAGCCTCGGCGTCACGAGCGATCATGCTGTAAGGAGGCTGCTGAGATGTCACCGGGTGAATCGCCTGCAGCCGCTTCAATTGACTGACGGAATGGTTTGAAACACCGATATGCTTAACCTTCCCCTGTCGTTTCAGATCCACCAGTGTCTGCCATCCCTCTTCAATTTCGCTGTCAGGCTCCGGCCAGTGCATCTGGTAGAGATCGATGCAATCTGTCTTGAGGCGCCTGAGGCTCGCTTCACATTCCGCGATGACACTCTCGCGTTTCAGGCAGCATCCAATCTCACCATTTCCCTTGGGAACTCGCCCACATTTCGTGGCAACCAGTGGACGATCCGCCAGCGGAATCGCCGACAGAGCTTTTGCCACATGTTCCTCGCTGCGACCTTCACCATAGACAGCGGCGGTGTCGATCCAGTTGATTCCCAATTCGACCGCTCGGACGATGGCGTTAACCGCCGAGGCTTCGTCCTGATCGCCCCAACCAAACTTCCAGTCTCCGCCACCTATGGCCCAGGTTCCCAGACCGATCACACTGAGCTTCAGGCCGCTGGGGCCAAGCGTTCGAAACTGCATGGTTTACCTTCGTTGTTGTGGCGCCTATCTGGAGGTGCTTCAGGTAACGTTCGTCATTCACTCGGTACCGAAATTTCGATCGCAACATTGACCGGGTCCTGACCCGCTTGAACCTGATAGCGACCAGCAACCGGGTCCAGCGTTTGCGAATGCTCACGTGGTTGTCCACCTTCTGTCCAAGTGTGCTTCACGGTCAACGGAGTCTGCTGGAAAGGAGTGTCTTCCTGACAATGAGCGATCAACCGATACGCATTCAATGCCGGGTTGGCATCATAGCGGACGTAGATCGCTCCGGCGGGACGGTCGAGTTTCACTTCGCGATCAACATTGTAGTGCCAGTGAGATTGTGGTGTCGGTCGATCAATGGCAGTTGGCCCGGCACCATCAGCAAAGATCGGCTGAAAATCGCGTGGGGAGTCTGCTGCATAACTGATGTGATTAGCAGGTGGGGACGCATTCGGACCAACAGCCATTCCAAAACTGGCACCTGCCGAGAACCACGCGATCTTCGTTTTTGGCAAGGCAGGGAGACGGGCAATCATCGAACCCTTGGCACGATCAGAAACCTTGGCCGGCTCATACTCCCGAGGGGCTCGCAACAGGTAATGCAGAAATGCATTCTCGTCGGTCGCATTCGGCTGGATCGATAGAGCACGCGTGGGAAGTCCATAGTGGTCGCCGGTCTTCAGTTCGAATGTATTTTCGCCACTCTTCAATCCGGGCAATTGGGCCGGCGCGATTTGCACCCAGGTGGTCATTTTCAAGGAGCTCAGCAGAGCCGTACCCGGCTTACCTTTGAGTCCGACTTTCAACAGGTACCCATAACTCCCCGCAACCTGGGCTGTCAGATCCATCGTTGCCGGCCATTGTTTCGGTTCCAGAGTGATCCAACTGTCACCAAAGTCGGGGGACCAGGCGAGTGACGCTTCGGCCGCATCAACTTCGATGACCGAGGCCTCTTTGTCGTCCTTGGGATCGTCAATTCTGCCCACAAGTGGAACAATGACAAACGGCGAGCGAACCTCAAATACCGCCCAGCCATCCCCCGGTTTGACGAGTGTCAAACCTGCATCGGTGACCTGGACGTTGTGTGAACTGAATGCACCATCTTCGAAGTCCTTTGCTGACTTCTGCAGGTTTGGCTGGTAAACAAATCTGCCGTTTCCATGTGAATGCGTGGTAAACGAGGCATGCTTCGATTTTGGCCCGCGAGGTTCGCGTTCCAGAAGTTCCATGCGTGACTTGTCTTTCGCATCGCCCTGAGCAACCAGCCAGCGACCACCCTGCGGCTGCCACCAGCGCGTGAATGATTCGCCACGACGCAACACAAAATCCAGGGTATGACCGCCCGTTGCCACGGAATACCGATGTTCGACTTTGGAATCGGCGAATTGTCGTTCCAGTTTCGCGAGGTCATCCATCGGGAAAAATCTCGGACTACGCTCCCGTTTCCAGAGTGCACCGTCATGACGTGCTTCGTCGAGCGACCGCAGTCCGCCATCCGACGACGGAAAGGTCCCTCGCAAATCAACGTCCAGATATCTCCAACGGTCATTGGCGAAAACCTCGCAGGCGACATGCTGCAGCCCCGGCAGATCGACCGTACGAGCCTTTCCAAGTCCCCCTTGTTCCCACAAGCCTGCCGTTACTGGCCCAAAGACATCGCAATACCCGTAGCCGTAGACAGCAAGAACTTTGATCGGGTCGCGAACCAGTCCAAATTCGTATGTCTTGTCGCCCCCTTCAAAGGTACCGGCCCCCAGCGGGTAAAGACCCGTTTCAGGATCGGTCACGTATTCGAACATTGCGCGGGCCTGCGCTTCTGGAGCGAGATCCTTCCACCCAGGATGAATGGCAAATGTTTTCGCGCTGTAACAGTCGGCTGTTCGCGACGTCAGGATACGTGGCGAGTAGACTCGCCCCCATGTCGAAGACCCGGTCGCACCGACGACAAAGATCCCTGCAATCAGAATTGCCAGTTTGCGAAAGAACATGGGTGGTACCGACAGAAGACCTGGTGAAATCAACCTTTTCCAGAACATCAAGCCGGCCGTTTCGGGTCTTTGGCAAGTGGCAGGCTGACCCGTTTTCCAGTCCATGCCGACTGATAAATCGCCAGGATGATTTCGACCGCCTTGCGACCTTCGTCTCCGGTGATTTTCGGTTGGCGCCCCGCCTGGATCGCTTTGACAAAGTCCTTGAGCTGCTCCATGTGGCCAACGTAACTGATCGCCTTGGGATCGCTGGCTCCACCCGTCCCGCCGACTTTCTTGGCAAACTTCTCGAGGATCGACTTGTCTTTCGCCTTTGTCTTTTCGAACTGCCACAACAGAACATCGTCCTGTTCCACAATCACTGATCCGGCGGTCCCGTGGATTTCGGTCTTTTTCAAATGGCCCGGCCAGGCACTGGTTGTGCATTCGATGGTTCCGACTGCACCGTTCTTGAACTTGATCGCAGCCACACCGACGTCTTCCACTTCAATCCGTTCGTGTGCGAGTGTCGATGTCACGGCACAGACTTCGGCAACGTCGCCCATGAACCAATACAACAGGTCGACGTTGTGAATCCCCTGATTCATATAGGCTCCACCGCCATCAAGAGCCCAGGTCCCTCGCCATCCCCCCTGATCGTAGTACTCCTGCGTTCGCCACCATTTGACGTAGGTGTCCCCGAGCGTCAGCTTACCAAAGCGTCCTTCATCAACCGCTTCTTTCAAGGCCAGATTTGCAGGGCTGAATCGTGAAGGGAAGATCGGGCAGACCATGACGCCGTTTTTCTTGCAGGCATCCAGGATCGCATCGCAACGCTTCAGCGTGATTTCCATCGGCTTTTCGACGACGACATGCTTGCCTGCATTGGCGGATCGCACCGCTGGTTCCATGTGAGCTCCGCTGGGAGTGCAGATTGTCACAATCTGAACAGCGCTGTCGGCCAGCATCGCATCCAGATCGCGATAGGCTTTCACGCCGGGATTCGCCGCGGCAAATCGATCAGCAGCCTCAGGCCGAGCATCAAAGCAGGCGACAATTTTTGCGCCCTTGATGTGCTTGACCGCTTCCGCATGAAAATTCGCAATCATGCCACAGCCAACGATACCAAATCCGGTAATTGCCATGAGCCAAATCCTGCTGAGTGACGAAGGAGACTTTCGGGAACGAGATTCTAATGACTCGTCGCAGTCAGCGTAACTGTTCGCGCGTGGCTCGCAAGTCGCCGAAGGCGTCACAGAACGCAGTCGGGCTCAAGCCAGCGACAGGCAACGATTGGGCCGATTCCATTTCAGTCGAACGGAAATTTACAATTTCGAGCCAGTTCTTTTCGAGAACATTTTCAACAGCGACTTGAGGAACACTCATCTCCGCTGATTTCCACTGATCAGACAGAGAAAGAAACGGCTTTCACGGCATACTGGTTCGAACCATATTGGGCTCGCATCCTTGCGTTCGGGATCAGCGTGAATCAGCGGCGATCAGTGCTCCAAATCTCTTCCTTCCTCCAGAAAGGCGAACAACATGTTGAAAGAAGAGGGTTACAGACTGATCCGCAAATGTCGCCCCACGTGAGCCGCCCAGACTTCGTCTACCATCTCTGGCAGCCCTCGCTCGGCCTGCGAAACTACTTCTTCTTCTTGCGGCGGATCTCGTAGTTCCCACGGGTTTCGTCGTAATCGAGCTCGATCAGGCCTTGGTCGGCGATGTCTTCGACCATGTCGGAAAAGCTGTTGTAGCCGTAGTAGCCTTCGTTGAATCCTGGATAAACGCGGCGAATCGTCTGCTTGAGCATCGAGCCCCAGATCGGATCGTAGTCCTGTTCGAGTGATTCCAGGACTTCCAGCAGTCGATCGGTCGCTTCCTGTTTCTTGTCATCCTTCGTCTTGCCAGGCTTGGGTGCCACCGCAGCCTTGGGCTTCTGGGCTACGCGAATCAAATCGTCGTAATAGATGAATTCGTCACAGTTGGCGATCAGCAAGTCTGATGTGGAGCTTTTGACTCCACAACCGAGCACTCGCTTGTTGTTCTCTTTTAACTTCGAAACCAGCGGTGAAAAATCACTGTCGCCCGAGATCAATGCGAAGACGTCGATGTGTTGCTTCGAGTAGCACAGGTCGAGGGCATCAACGACCATGCGAATATCGGCACTGTTTTTTCCACTCATCCGCGTCTGGGGAATGTCGATCAGTTCGATCCCCTGCGTGTGGAATTCACGAACCGCATCCCGGTAGTTGCTCCAGTCGCAGTAGGCTCGCTTATGGACGATACGGCCCTTTTCCAGCAGTCGCTTCAAGATCAACTGGATCTGGAACGAGCCGGATTTCATGTCGCGCACGCCAATGGCCAGATTTTCGAAATCGACGAAGACGGCGATTAGTGGTACCTCGGACGACATCAGCGAGAATCCTTCGAAAGTGACGACATCGGCACGAGACTTCGCGCCACGAGCGGCAATGGCGATTCAGGATACCACTGTGACTCACCCTGCGACAGTCCGGTGAACAACCCAAGCTCCTTCCTTCGATCGTTCGATCAGTCTATGCTTTTGCGTTGCCCGACCTACATTTTTATTGATGATCTCCGTATGCAGACGATTCTTGCGGTTGTCACAGTCGTTGGTTACATCCTGACGCTGTCGTTGTTGCCCGTGGTCCTGCTGACTCGCAAACGCGAGCCTGTGGCAACTGTGGCATGGGTCATGGCCATCACTACCATGCCCTACCTGGGGGCATTCCTGTTCGTCGTCTTCGGGATTAATCGCGTCAAATTGCGAGTTCTCGGTCGGCGCGCTGCGGGGATCAATATCAGCCGCGTTCTGCCTGGCCTGGCTGGCCATCGGGTTGCTGAGGACGGGCTGAACCAGCTTCAGAGAGATCTGCTGCGAGTTGCCGAACGAGTCGGGCGGTCGCGTGCCACAGTCGACAACCGGGTACAACTGTTAACGGATGCCCGCCAGACGTTTGATGAAATCGAATCCGCAATCGCCTCGGCCCGTTCGTCGATTCATCTGGAATATTACATCTGGCAACCCGATCGTCTGGGAACGGAAATCCGTGACCGGCTGATTCGAAAGGCTCGCGAAGGAGTCAAAGTTCGATTCCTGTACGATGCCATCGGATCAGGGCGATTGACGAAGCGGTTTCTCACGCCGATGCTTGACGCGGGGATTCAAGTCGCGACATTCGTTCCGGGCCAATCTCTGAGGGAGCGCTGGTCGATCAACCTGCGCAGTCACCGTAAAATTGTGATCGTCGACGGAGGTATCGGCTTCACCGGCGGAATGAACGTCGGAGATGAATACCTGGGTGAGGACCCGTTCTTCGGACAGTGGCGCGACACTCATTTGCGTCTGCAGGGGCCGACCGTACTGCAACTTCAAGAGGTGTTTGCCACGGACTGGCACTATGCGACCGGTGAAGAACTGAGTCGCAGTGATTTCCCGCTTCCAGTCGATCTGGGAGGCGATTGTGCGCAGGTCATCGCTGGCGGTCCTGATACCGCAGAAGGTGAATTCCACGCCCTGATGTTCGCGGCGATCACGCGAGCCGAGCGGGAAGTGACGCTGGCCACATCGTACTTTGTTCCCACACCACCACTGGTCACGGCGCTGGAAGCGGCCGCCCTGCGCGGAATTCGAACTCGTGTCATGCTCTCGGGACCAAAAACCTACTGGGGAACCCGTCAGGCCGCTCGCGGCTATTACGATTCTCTGCTGGCGGCCGGAGTCGAGATCTACGAATACCAGGCGGGCCAGTTTCATCCAAAGACCCTGACCGTTGACGGATGCTGGTCAGTGGTCGGCACTGCCAATTTCGATGTCCGCAGCCTGTTCCTGAACTTCGAAGTCGGTGTCGTCCTGTACGACATCAGTCTTTCAGAACAGTTACAACATCACTTCGAGAAAGACATCGAAAGCGCCCGTCGGATCGACCCCGTTCGCTGGTCACAGCGGTCCACCTGGGAACGACTGACAGAGAGCTTCTGCATGATGTTTTCGCCGGTTTTGTAACTTGTAAGAACTTCGGCGCGAGCCGCTCAACCACCCTGAACCCGTCAACCAAAGGTTGCCCTCCTCCCTCCCTCGGTCGTGAAAAAATGTGCTGTGCAACGCGCCGTTTCAAATCAATCCGTCCAGTCTTCGAATGACTCAGCTCACGACGCGATGATGGCTGCTTTTTAAGTAGGGCGAGATACTTCTTTGACTGTTACCACTGAATCTGGCTCTGTACCGGATGTGTATGCATGTCGGCTCGCTTTTCGATCGGCCAGGCACGCAGTTCATCCACCAGTTTCACTAGTCCATTGACCGCCGCTTCAAAGATGATCTTGCCCTTTTCTGCGGTACCTTTCGTGGCATCCCCGTGAACACCAGTCCTGGTCCAGCGGCCCCAGTAGTCGTTGAACCTCACGAAGTAGTTCATCGTGCTGTCGCTGCTGACGAATTCGCCCATGCGATCGTTGTCTTCAACTGCCTTGTCCATCTGCACTCGATCACCAGCCAGATGCAGATACAGTGACGTTTCAAATTCGTCGGCGTGAGCAATGACCTTCGATTCGCGGATCTTGTTGAACTCTTCCATCAGGAACCAGAAGTAGGTCGTAGCAAAGCACAGCGATTCGGTTTCCAGGACCGTCTTACGGGCAATCAGGTCGATCAAGGGTGAGTTCGAACCATGGCCGTTGACGATCAGGATTTTTTGAAAGCCGTGGTAGGCGACACTTTTGGTAATGTTCAATCCAAAGTTGATGAACACATCGGGTTCGATATGAATCGTGCCGGGAAAATCAATGTGGTGGCGATTCAGGCCATAGGAAATCGGAGGAAGGACCAGCACCTTGTCAGGGATGCGGCGACCAACCTCGTGGCAGACTGATTCGCACAGGAAAACATCGACATCGATCGGCAGATGGTGACCATGCTGTTCGGTGGAACCGGTCGGCAGAATGATCAGTTTCTGCATCCCGATCGCATCATTCATTTCGGGCCAGGTGAGTCTGTTGTAGCGGTACTCAGTCGCTGCTTTGCTCATCACAAGTTTCCCTGCTGCTGGTGTGACAATGAGTCATCCGTCTCTCGGGCGAAACGACTTTCTCTTCTGAAGCGAAATGTGGAAGGGCGAATCCGGATAACAATGCCTTCTGAGTCACACATTTGAAGCTTCTGTAGCTTTCGTGTCGAGCGACTTTGTACAGTCAATCAGCAACCAGAAGATGCCGCTCGTCAAGTACATGGCTGCGAGTAAAAGAAACAGCGGTGCCCATTCGGTCTTCGTGACAATCTTCTCCGCAACCTCGTGCTTTGTCGTGTTCCAGTCCAGGAGCGAGCCGAAGATGATCGGCATTACGATTCCACCAATCGTCCCCGACGTGTTGATAATGCTGAATACTGTCGCCGAGCATTTTCCGCCGAGATCCGTACAGGTTCCCCAAACCGTTGGCTGACTCCAATCACTGAAGAACTTGGCCAGAAACAGCGCGATTCCCGCTGCTACTGCACCACTTTGGCCACTGACGATGAACAGCATCCCGCAGCCAATGATTTTGCCGACGAAACCAATCCCGCTACGTGACCAGCGACGGTTGCCCGTCGATCGGATAATGCGATCGTTGAGCCATCCTCCGGCAATTCCCCCGAGTGCTCCACCCCACAGCGGCAGACTCGTCAGCCAGCCGACGCTCTTCATATCCAGTCCGTGACGATCGAGAAAATACTTCCCAATCAAATAGACAAACGCGACGTCGGAACCAGCATCCATGAACTGCTGGATGGTAAAACAAAACAGACTGCGACTGCGTAGGGCGCGTCCCCATGAAAGCGAACCCTTCAGCGATTGAGAAGCTTCTCCTTCAGCGATCAATATGCGTTCCGCGTCATTAACATCTGGGTGGTCCGACGGTGAATTGCGAAACAAGATCAGGAACGAGATTCCAAACGCCAGGCCAGCCAATCCCATCACCCATAGCGCCGACTGCCATGACAACTCGCACCATCCCATCAGAACGGTACCAAGAATGATCGACGACATTGCACCACCGCACCGACCGAACGTGGTCGCAACCCAACCCTGAATCGTCGTACGCGTCCTCAATGGAAACCAGACGCGAGTCGCCTTGGTGAGTCCCGGGTAGCAACCTGCCTGAGCCGCGCCGAAAAGCAGTCGCAACAGTCCGATCACGGGCAGACTACCGGTCAATCCGAACCCGATCAGCGCGATGGACCAGAGGATAATACTGGTCCCCAGGAAAAGATGAGGGCCGAACAGATCGATGGCAATGCCACTAGGGATCTGTCCGGCCGCATATGTCCAGTAAAACAACGAGAAGACAAAACCCGACTCAGTGTTATCGAACTGATAGGTTTCCTGGATTTTGGGTCCGACGATATTCCATGCGTAACGGTGCAAATACAGGAACCACGACGTCCCGCACGCCAGGCTGAACATCAGCCAGCGTACGTTCGTCGGTGGTTCCTCGCGCGGCTCGTTGATCGAAGCCATATAGGGGATTACTCCTCCTGTTCACGCAATTTCGCCAGAACGCTGATATCTTCCAAAGTCGTCGTATCACCAGCCGATTCCCGACCCGCCGCGATGTCTCGCAGCAGACGTCGCATGATCTTTCCGCTGCGAGTCTTCGGCAACGCAGCGCTGAATCGGATCTTGTCGGGTGTTGCCAGTGCACCAATGTGCTTGCGGACGTGTGCGATCAGTTCGCGTTCCAGTTGATCGTTTCCTTCGCCACTCTTCAGGCTGACGAAGCAGCAGATCCCTTCACCCTTGATGTCGTGAGGGAACCCGACGACAGCCGCTTCCGCCACGCGTTCATGAGCCACCAGCGCCGATTCGACTTCCATCGTCGACAGGCGATGCCCGGCAACATTGAGCACGTCGTCAACTCGACCCATCACCCAGATATACCCGTCTTCGTCCTTGCGAGCACCGTCGCCCGCGAAGTAGCAGCCGGGAATTGAACTGAAATACGTATCCTTGAATCGTTGATGGTCGCCGTACAATGTTCGCAGCATGGATGGCCATGGCTGCCGCATCACCAGCAGACCACCGCTGTTGGCTGGCAGGCTCTCGCCATCCTTGGAAACAATGTCCGGAACAACACCTGGAAGTGGTCGAGTACAACTTCCTGGCTTCGTCGCTGTAATACCCGGTAGCGGCGACAGCATGATCGAGCCGGTCTCCGTCTGCCACCATGTGTCGACGATCGGACATCGCTCGCCACCGATCACACGGTGGTACCACATCCAGGCTTCAGGATTGATCGGTTCGCCGACCGAACCGAGCAGACGCAGGCTGGAAAGATCATACTTCTGTGGCCAGTGATCGCCCCACTTGATAAAGGCTCGAATCGCCGTCGGTGCAGTATAGAAAATACTGACGCCGTATTTTTCGATGATCTCCCAGAACCGTCCGTCGTGCGGCCAGTTGGGAGCCCCTTCGTACATCACGGTTGTGGCGCCATTCGCCAGCGGACCGTAAACGATGTAGCTGTGTCCGGTGATCCAGCCGATGTCGGCGGTACACCAGTAGGTGTCTTCTTCCTTCAGATCGAAAACCCACTTCGAAGTCATCATTGTGCCGAGCGTATATCCGCCGGTAGTGTGCATGACCCCCTTGGGCTTTCCGGTACTTCCTGACGTGTAGAGGATGAACAGCGGGTGTTCGGCGTCGAGTTCAACGGCATCGCAATCCGCGTCGACATCGGACATCAGGTCGTGCCACCAGTAGTCGCGATCTGGAATCATGTGGATCGGCATGCCGGTCCGTCGGACAACGACGACTCGTTCGACCGTCGGAGACTTCTCCAGGCTCTCGTCGACCGCTTGCTTGAGCAGGACTTCCTTACCACGTCGCCAGCCACCATCGGCTGTGACAATCAGCTTGGCCTGGGCATCGTTGTTGCGATCGGCTACCGCTTCGGCACTGAATCCACCGAAGATGATCGAATGAGTCGCGCCGATCCGGGCGCAGGCGAGCATTGCGATCGCCAGTTCGGGAATCATCGGCATGTACAGAGTGACTCGGTCGCCAGTCGTCACGCCCAGTTTCTTCAGGACGTTGGCGAACTTGCAGACTTCGCGATGCAGGTCCTGATACGTGAGAACACGAGTATCGCCGGGCTCCCCTTCCCAGATGATCGCCGCTTTGTTCTTACGCCAGGTAGTCAGATGACGATCCAGGCAGTTGTAACTGGCATTGAGTTTGCCGCCGACAAACCACTTGGTATCGGGCATATCTCCCTGAATGACATGGTCCCACTTCTTGAACCAGTCGAGGTTTTGAGCCAGATCGCCCCAGAATCCGGCAGGATCATCTTTGGCTCGCTGCCACATCTCCTGGTATTGAGCTTCGCTGGAGATATTCGCCTGGCGAGTGAATTCCGCCGGGGGTGGAAAACTGCGGGTTTCTTGGAGGACACTCTGAATGTTGTCACCAGACATCGGGAGGATCTCCTGAGGCGTGGGAGGGCAGGGGGCGGAACCGTTTGAACCGAGTGACTAAAAACGAGTCCCACAGTTCAGACGGGGAGAAAATCAGGTTGTGAATTCCTGATTAAACACGGAATCTCGCCGAATTGCCACGTCACAGTGTTGCGGCGGTGCCACGCAGCGATTCCCACAGCAAAGGGGGTCGCACAACCGACCTTTGCGGAGAAGTCACCTGTTGATGACCCAAACGGAACGGAAGAGGTGAAGTCGGTCAATCGACCGCTTCGGTACGGTCAAAGGTCCTGCATCGAGCTTGCCTATCTCCGACAACCCCTCAAATCGCTACAGACGCATCAATAAGTTCCTTCCCCGCCGTCGGAACATGTTGACAGACCACACCCTATGGCGCACGATTACGTTGGTGATGGAGCCCGAATGGAGTGTTGCTCCACCCAAGTCTTTTGCCTGATGTGAGACCCCACCCGTGCGCGACGCAATGGCTGTGCAACGCCGACGCCGAATGATGTTGCGGCAAAACTCTCAAAACCCCGCCGACACTGTCGCGGCTTTCTCACGCACAGAAACGGTTGCTGAGGTCAAAACTGTCAGGTCTGCATCCGTACCAAATGTCGATCTCCAACCCATTCGTCAGCAACTCTTTCGGGAATCCGGCGGACGAACTGAGACCGAATTGCGGGTTGAAATTGCGGGTCACGAAGCACAGATCGTCCCTTTGAATCAACCGTCTGTTCTGATCGGTCGAAATCCATCCTGCGATGTCCAGTTTGATCACCCGGCTGTCCTGCCGCGGCACCTGTATCTGCAGTGGATCGACGGACAATTGTTCTGCTGCACGCTCGGGATGCCCAGCCAAAAATCACCTGCTTTGGGAATCTGGATCGGTGAAGAACCTGTCGCGGTCGGTCCTTTCCAGCTCTCGGTCATCGATTCAGAAAATCTTCCGTCACTTACGCCCAAGTCAATTCAGTCGCAAAACAGCGACGATCCACAGGTTGACTTCGATCCGTTGGGAAAGAGTGCGGAGTTAGCCAGTGACGTTCCTCAGGTCCAGTTGACGTTTGCGGGCGTTGAACAATCCGACAATTTCTGGCCGGTTGACCGACCATTGACCCTGATTGGTTGCGGATCGCAGTGCAAATTACGCCTCGATCATGCTGACATCCCCGCAGTGCTGGCCGCTTTGTACCGCACCCCGACGAGCTTGTGGCTGATCAACCTGGCGGATGAGGAATCGTTGCGGGTGAACGAACAGTCGACTTTGCTTCAGTCGCTCGACTTCGGAGATCTCGTTCAGTTGGGCCCATTCCAGGCAGAAGTCTCTGCCGCGTCACTCAGTCTGAAGACTCTGCGTACTGGGGCAATCGAAGATTCTCCGAAGCCTGCACGTTCATCTGTCAAAGAATTGACGAATCGTCATCGCGAACGGTTACGAACGCTCACCAAATCACTGGCGGCGGTCCAGCTTTATCTCGACGCAGAACACCTGGACTCGGTTCCTGAGTTAAAAACTTCGCTGCAACGCTACGTACTGCAGGCTCAGCGTCATCACCGCGAGATGCAGGAAGCACTCGACCAGTTGTCAGAATTGACCTGACCTCAGCGGTAAAGTAACTGACGAAACAGATCACAAACCTTTTTCTGGTTTCGCTTTGTAACCTGAGGTCGACGCTACGCTTTGACCTTCTGGTGAAGGAAGAGATTTGGAACACTGATCGCCGCTGATTTACGCTCTGTCTGATCAGTGGAGATGAGTGTTCCTCATCTGTCCTTCGGCAGTTATTACGTCTGGCACGCGCCCCCGGACACTCCGTAGACTGAGGGGCCTATGCATTACATCCCTGAATCAACGTGCGAAATGTTACGCGGCGATCCGCTGGCGGTTGGCAGCCAGACGCGCAGCAGCTTTCATTACCTTTCCGCACCCCTGTACGTTCTGACAGCAGCAGTCGCTGGATTGCTGGCTGCTGACTGGTTCTTGACGTCCAGCACTGGTACCGGTACCAGTGCGACAATCTTTGGAATTCCCGGGTGGCGTAATACCCTGTTCGGATATCGATTCGCCCTGATCGCTGCTGTCATCGGGGGATCGAGAATTCTGTATCACGCTCTGGATGGTCTGCTTTCCGGTCGAATCGGGGCAGATCTGGCCCTGACAATTGCCTGTCTGGCAGCAATCGTTCTTGGAGAACATCAGACAGCCGGACTCGTCGTATTCATCTCTCTTGTCGGTGAAAGCCTGGAAGGGTACACGATTGATCGGGCTCGCTGGGCCGTTCGTCAGACGTTTGCCCTGCAGCCAGCTATGGCACATCTGACACAAGAGGGACGTGAACGCGATGTTCCCATTGGCGAAGTCCGCGTCGGTGATTTTCTGATCGTTCGATCTGGTGAACGAATTCCGGCTGATGGCAAGGTCGTATCGGGACGTTCGGCTGTCGATCAGAGTGCATTCACCGGTGAAAGTCTTCCCGTTGATAAGTCGGCAGGAGATAAAGTCTTTGCCGGTACGTTGAACCAGTTTGGTCCGCTGACGATCGTTGCCGAACAAATCGGTAGCAATACCGCTCTAGCGAAAGTAGCAGATCTGGTTGGATCCGCCGCAAGCAAGAAAGCCGACCTGGAACGAACGGTCGATCGACTGGCTCGCTGGTTTCTTCCTGCTGTGCTGGGCGCCGCATTGCTGACACTGATCGGCTGGCGGATTGCCGGAGGAACGTGGCAGCGAGGAGTTCTACCCGCCCTCGGCGTGCTTGTGGTGGCATGTCCCTGTCCTCTGGTTCTGGCAACCCCTGCAGCCGTGATGGCAGCGCTGGCCTGGCTGGCTCGACGTGGGGTCGTAGTTCGTGGCTCGCAATCGCTCGAACGACTCGCTCGTGTCGACACATTCGCATTCGACAAGACCGGCACGTTGACTCAGGGGGCATTAGCCCTCGGTGAAATCGTTGTGACAGGCAGTTTGACTGCGGAGGAAGTGCTGGGAGCCGCAGCAACGGCTGAACGATTAAGCGAACATCTGCTGGCGAGACTGTTGGTCACGACGGCTGAGGCCCGCGGACTGCGAGTCGCAACGCCAACCGAGTTTGAATCATTTGCTGGGGCAGGGGTTCTTGCCACAGTTATGCAGAAGGATCTCGCAGGAACTCTGGAATCATCAGAGACTGATGCAGAAGCAATGCGGCTCGTTGTGGTGGGAAACCGCCGCATGCTTGATCGGGGAGAAATCGAATTCTCGGCCGAGATTGCCTCGCTTCTCAAACAACGCGAAACGGCGGGGGAATCGCCACTCGTCGTCGCCATTGATGGCCAGGTTGTCGGCATCATTGGAGTTCGCGAAACAATCCGTCCCGAATCTTTGCAGGTTCTGCACGAACTGCATGATGCCGGAATCTCACAATTTGCGCTACTGACAGGTGATCGACCGCAACCGGCCGATGCCGTGGTTCAAGCTCTTGGACTGTTCGACCACGTCGCAACGGAACAACTTCCGGTCGACAAGGCAAACTGGATTGAACAAAGTCGCCAATCAGGTCGCTGCGTCGCCATGGTCGGAGATGGCGTCAACGACGCTCCCGCTCTCGCCACCGCTGACGTCGGATTGGCGATTGGTCGGGCGGGAGCGGATCTGACAGCGGAAGCGGGCGATATTCTGCTGCTGGGTGACCCGTTACGGCCCTTGCCCGGTCTGCTGCGACTCTCGCGAGCTCTCGTTCGCAATATCTGGCAAAGTATTCTGCTGTTCGCGTTTGGGATGAATGCGTTTGGTGTGCTGGCCTGTTCGGTGGGCTGGCTGAGTCCCGTGGGGGGAGCACTCTTCCACGAACTCGCATCGCTTGCGGTGATGATCAATGCGATGCGATTGCTCTGGTTTGACGGCTGGACAGGTACAGCGGCCAGTCGCTGGCAATCACGCCTGCTGGAACTGGTCGACTGGCTGACAACATCGGCCTCTCCATCCCGATGGATTTTCTGGATCCTGGAACGCTGGCAACTGACGTGCAAACTTGCGGGTGCCGCGGTGTTTCTCATTTGGATGCTGTCAGGGGTCACTCTGATTGAAGAGGATCAACAAGCACTGGTCATTCGATTCGGCAGATATGAAACATCTCTGACCGCAGGGTTACATTGGCGCTGGCCCTGGCCACTGGAACGCCTGGTTCGCGAACCGGTGGATCGAGTCCGCAATGTCGGGATCGGGTTCCGAACACCAGAAATTCAACGTGGAAAGAAGCCGATCGGTTCTGTGCCGAACGAAATCGGCCCCGGGATCATCGAATGGA
The DNA here is from genome assembly GCA_037146815.1 of Planctomycetota bacterium. Classification (GTDB taxonomy): domain Bacteria; phylum Planctomycetota; class Planctomycetia; order Planctomycetales; family Planctomycetaceae; genus Schlesneria. The sequence goes on along the minus strand of JBAWWJ010000117.1, from coordinate 7,643 downwards.
CAAGTGCTCACGACGATCGTGAAACTGCAGAAGAATCACTGTTACTGACAGCCGATGAGGTACCTGTCGAGATGACGGCGGAGGTGACCTATCGAGTCAGCAGCTTGCGACAATTCGTGTTCGGCGGAACTCGACGACCTGACGATGTCCTGCGAGCCACTGCAGAAGGGGTCCTGCGTGATCTGGCAGCTCAGGCGTCGCTGGATGAACTTCTGACCGACCGCAGACGAGAACTCGAACGTCAATCACTGGTGCGATTGCAGAGACGTATTGACGAGTACGATCTTGGAATCACGATCATCGATCTGCAATGGCTGGATGTCCATCCCCCAAAACCTGTTGTCCCCGCATACCGTCAGGTGGCTGATGCTCTGGAAGACCGCGAATTGCTGATCAATGAGGCTCAGGCCTATTCCGATCGAATTCTCTTGGGGGCGGTTGGTGAAGAAGCAGTTCGGTTGTTGAATCACGCCAGGAATCCCCTGGAAGATCGTCCGGCGGGCGATGGCACTCAAGAATCCGATTGGACGCTGGATGATGCCCTGTGGCAAAAGCTGATGGGGAAACGGACGGATGGATCACCAATCCTGTCAGGAAATGCGTCAGCAGTTCTGGACGAGGCTCGTGTCAAAGCCTCGGAACGCCGAACGTCGGCATTGTCGTCTGCTGGTCGGCTGGAACGCCTGCGTGCCGAGTATGTCAAATCTCCACGGGGAACAGTTCAGCGACTTTACTGGGATGCTATCATCCAGGTGCTGGCAAACCGTTCGCTGACAATTGTGGATCCAAAGGCTGCGGGTCGACGACATTTCTGGATGAACGAATCCCCGTCAATCAATTCAACGGTTCCGGAAATTCGTCAGTTGATCGAGCCAACGACAGAGGAATGAACGTGAGTTTCCCTTTCTGGCCTTCGTTCTCTTCAATGGAATATTCCAGCAGCAGTGGTATTAGAGGGGCCTGAAAACTGTGGATTGTCGATTGTGGAGAATTCGTAATCGCAATACAGGTCAAGGGTTAGAAAACAGACTCCACATGACATCGCTGTTGACGAAATGATGACTGTGCTGTGAGAACGTGTGTGCAGTCTGACGGTGATCTGGCGGGTTGTTGACAGTCGACAGAATCACCCTGGTGACGATGTTCAAAACTGTGGGAAACGTCGGAAATCGCGAACGAGTTATCAACAGTCCTGCCAACATCGTTACGCGCAGTCTTCGCGGCGTAATTCGGCGATACGTTTCTGCAAACGCTGAACCTGCTGTCGCAGTGTCGGGGCATGTGGCAGCAGTTCCTTCAAGCGGCTGAGGCAGTGAGAAACTGTCGTGTGAGTCCGCTCGCCAAAGTACTGGCCGATGAATTCCAGGGGCCGCTGAGTCAGTTCACGAGCCAGAAACATCGCACATTGCCGGGGAACAATCAGGCTTTGATGACGTGACCGAGATCGTAGTTCCGCAGGTTCGATTCCAAATTCACTCGCCACGACCGCAACAATGGAATCAAGCGAAATAATCTCTGCTGGAAGTTCTTCAGACATCCATTGCTGCAGCAGTGGAATATCAATCAGCGACGGCCGCTTCATCGAATGCTCGGCAAGTCGATTCAACATGGTCACGATATCGCGTGGCGACGCGGGACCGTGATCGGCTAACCATTCAATCGTTGGTTGCACCGGTTCGGCAAACGTTAATGGGCAATGTTCAGTTCGTCGTTGATCACCAGATCCCGTTCGACGCTGTTCTGCTGCCGATGATTTGCGAGGATTGCCTGATCTCCCTGTTTCAATGAGTCGAGCAAGGAAAAAAATCCGACTGTCACGACTCAGGATCGGAAGCGAAGTACACAGTCCACCATGGCAGCGACTGACCCAGCGTGGCGAAAAATCGCGAAGTTCACCGGGAAGTTTGCGGCTGGTGATCAAGACGTGAGTCCCCTGCTGACTCAGTTGATCGATCAGTTCCAGCAGCAGGCGCTGGTGTTCGCTCTTTCCTTCTAACTGCTGCAGATCATCGCAAATGAGAAGATTCAGCCGGGTGAATTGTTCCAGCAAATCAGCCAGACTTTGAGACTGGTCGGCAGTGACCAATGCCTCGGCAAGGTCATTCGCGCCTGCTAATGCAAATACCAGTCTGGGTTGTTGTCGTCGTGTTTCGCGGATGGCGTTACGAGCAAGGAATGACTTGCCGCTCCCTTCTGGGCCAGACAAGTACGTCAGACCGCCGACGGTATTTGACTGGTGATGACGACCGCTCAATCGTGACAATGCGGCGTACGCAAACGCCTGCTCAGGCAGTGGAACAAACAGTTCCGCCATCGCGATCACAGATTGGCTGCGAGCCACCAGCGCATCGAACATCGAGAACCGACCTTCATGAGTCGAGTTCGCAAGCGTCCGTTTGCGGAGGTTCCTCCTTGAGAAGCAGCACGAGAGCAGACATTCTCGCGCTGTCGGTACTCAGCCAGGCAGTGGTTGTTTGACCTATCAGCCGGAACGCGCTAGCGTCCGGTTTTAACCGAGCCCAAATTCTTAGCCGTGGGCCAGAATCGCGATCATCAACCATTGTCTGAAGCAAAGTGACCAGACACGTCAAATGATACTACGCGGATTCCGATTTGCGAAGCGATCCAACAACGCGGGCAATCCGCTGGGCCGCGATTTCAAGTTCTTCAGGGCTATTGAGGGGACTCAACGAGAATCGCACGGCCGACCGATACAAATCGGAACTCAAACCCATCGCCACCAGAATCGGGGCCGGTTCGGAAGATCCACTGGCGCAAGTGGTTCCGAGCGAACATGCAATCCCTGCCAAATCCAGCGCAACCAGCAAAGCTTCGCCATCCACCCCAGGAAACGAGATGTTCAAGGTATTGGGAAGTCGCAGAGCGTCGGCACCGTTTACCACCGCAGGAGAACAGGCTTCGCACAGCTTCCGCTGAAAATCGTCACGCATCCGGCGAACTCGATTTGTCCAGTCGTCAACATTTGCCGACCAGGTTTTCAGTGCCAATGCCATCCCGGCAACAAGTGCGACGGGTTCCGTGCCCGGTCGACGCTCTGTTTCCTGGTGCCCTCCCTGCATCAGCGACGCGAACTTGACACCGTCGCGAATCAGCAACCCACCAATTCCACGTGGCCCTTGAAACTTGTGAGCCCCAAAGCTCAACGTCGTCGCACCCAGGGCACGAAAATTCACAGGAATTTTGCCGATGGCCTGGACAGCATCGAGGTGCAGTGCGATCCCCCGTTCTTGGCAGATTTCAGCCAACCCGTGCGTCTCTTGAATCACGCCGGTTTCGTTGTGAGCCAGGATCACTGTTACCAGCCGCGTGTCAGCGGGAAGATCGTTGATGATCAAGCGTCCAGCAGAATCGACAGGCAATTCATGAAGCCGCCATCCTTGCCGCTGCCGCATGCGACAGACCTCAAGACTCGACGGATGCTCTCCTGGTGACAGCACGATTGTTCCCGGCGGCCCCTGCGTCAGACCTTGTATCGCTAGATTATTGGTTTCTGTTCCGCCACTGGTAAAAACCAGTTCAGACGGCTGAGCTCCCAGAATCTGGGTGATGGATTCACGACTCTGCTCCAGAATCTGTCGAGCCTTGCGGCCAATGTGATGCCGGCTGCCAGGATTGCCAAAACAGTCCCGCATGACGCGCGACACTTCCGTTAACACTTCGGAAGAAGGAGGTGTGGTGGCATTGTGATCGAGATAGATCGAGGTCATGGGGAAGGCCATCGAATGAGTCACGCTGGCGGAAGCCATTCATGGAACGCAGGATTTCCGGCTGATATCCATCAGCTCCGGTTTAGCCGCGTTGTTTGCACTTAAAATAATAGCCCTGTACTTCCGGCACACAGGATCGACCGTTCGGGGCCATCGTCGAACAGCGGGCCTCGTTCGACTGAGCCCGCTGAACCGCAGCTCGAGTTCGTGTGACTCCCCCTTCTGCGACGTCGTCTTCGATCTCTTCTCTCGTTAATCCGAAGCAGGCACACAGTGGAGCAGAAGGATCCTTGATCGGAATTGGCCCTGCGATCACAGACCGCAGGACAACGCTTTCGAAATCATCGTAATAGACAACGTCGCAGCGTTCATCGGGACAGAAGTACGCCGATTCGGCCAGTCGTTTACGGGCTTCCTCTGGCAGACGGGCGTTCAGCGTCTGGGGACCGACGGCATGTCCGACAGAGTGGCAGCGTGGGCAACGAGCGTCAACCTGATCCGGTTCACGCATGAAGGCCTTGTTCATCGCAGGTTACTCCAGTCGCAACCACATCGTTTTCAGGTATTCACTTTCGGGGCAAATTGTCGCGATCGGATGATCGGCGGCGGCACCACCTTTTATCAACACTTGAACGCGTCGCCCGAATTCGGGCGCGGCACAGACGATTTTTGAGAACTCGGCCAGATCCAGCAGTCCCGAACAACTGCACGTCAGCAGGATGCCATCGGGGGCAACAAGCTGCATTGCCAGTCGATTGAAGTCGTAATACTTCCGCCGTCCGTCTTCGATCTCATCACGAGACCGGATCAGCTTGGGAGGGTCCAGAACCACGACATCGTACTTTTTGCCGTTGCGCAGCATGTCACGCATGTAGGAAAAGGCATCTGCCTGGACGATGTTCAGCTTAATCTTGTTGAGCTTCGCGTTGTCACGTGCGAGTGCCGCGGCGGATTCATCGAGCTCCACGCCGGTGACATCTTCCGCCTGCCCCAGTTTTTTCGCCTGGACGGCAAACCCACCGGTGTAGCAGCACAGATCGAGGACCGATTTGCCAGCACAGAATTCTGCCAATTTCTTGCGGTTATCCCGCTGGTCGCAATAGAAGCCTGTCTTGTGCCCACCGGCAAAGTCGACTCGAAACTGCGTGCCGAATTCCTGGATCGTGGATTTGGCGGGAAGGCCTTCGGAACCGGTGGGAACCGCCATGAAACCTTCGTGATCAATCGAATTCGGGCCGGGTCGCATGACACCATGCCGGGTGCCGCAGATCGGTTCCAGCATCGACAGAATCGCTTCGGCCCGCTGGTACATCCCGAGCGAAAAGCATTCGGCGACCAGAACATCGCCGAACTTGTCGACGACCAGGCCCGGCAGTCCATCCGCTTCGGCATGGATGACGCGATAGGCATCGGTGACGGAATCCAGCTTCAGAACTTCCCGCCGCAGAGCGACTGCCGATTCCATCCGTTCCGACCACCAGACATCGTCCGGCTGATTGACCCCTGTCCGTAGCAACCGTACTGCGATTTCCGCCTTGGGATTGAAGAGTCCAAATCCCTGGGTGATTCCGGAAGTGTTGACGACTTCGACCAGATCGCCGGGTTGAGCTTTGGGATCGAAGTCACCCAACTGTCGACGAAACAGAAACGGATGCCAGACCGCTCCTTTGGCGACGATTTTCGGAAGAGGCCGATCGTCTTCAGGACAAACCGGTCTCTGAATCAGCCGATCAAATGCAGGACTGGCCGGCGGACGACGATTGTCATGCCGTTGTGGCGAAGGCGAATTGGGACGTTTCGGGTGCATCCTACGATAGTAGTGAATGCCATCCTGCATCACAACAACACGCGTTTGGGGACGCAGGACAATCGTCTTTTTCAAACTTCGGCTGGAGCGCTTGCACATACCCCACAAATCTGATGCATCAAATAAAGTGGATTGGTGTCGTTCCGCGGCCCCGGTAGGCCCAGGAAGAATGAAGTTTACCAACGTCTTCCGGTTCATCCGACTTCCGACGTCATTGGCACTTCAACCTGTCGAGACCCGGCAATCCTTGTGGGCTGAAGGCCCAAAAGAACAAAGCACAGGGCTTCAGCCCTGTGAAACGGGAAACAAAGTTAAATGTGCGACCTGAAAGGTCGCGAGAGGTCATCGATCGGAGGATCGACCCGACGATCTAGAATTAGGGAGTAACTGCCAAGGATTCCAGAGTTGAAGTGGAATCGATTGTGAAATTGCGTCTATCAAAAGACACGGCCTCGTCGGGGACTCCAAGACCGTGGAACCCGAAATTCGTCCGATTTTTGGACCGCGCCCCCGGCGGGATGAACCGAAGGATGAATGTACGACCATCAGCCGGAACGCGCTAGCGTCCGGTTCCGGCTGATATGCATATAACGCGTCGACTGTCGGAACCGGACGCTAGCGCGTTCCGGCTGATTTGTGCATCGAAATCAACGTCTGGTTGGCACTCAGCACTGGGGAGACGAAGCCACAAGAAGCTTTCAAAACGATGGGGATCTGTGCAAAGCTTCTTGTCGCGTTGCGACCCCGGTAGCCCGAATACGGGCAATCGCGGCCACCCAGCGGTGGGTTTCTTCGTCGCTGGGTTGAACACCGCCAGTCAATCCCTCGTGTTGCTTTACAACGCAGACATCCAAAGCGATGTTTGGCACCCCGCCGGGGTTGAAGAGTCTTCGCGAAAGGCCCGTCTCCATATCCGCCTTTGACATCACATCTTCTCTGGCACTACTCCCGTCTTCAAAAACTCATCAAACTCGTCGTCTTCAAATTCTTCCAGTTTGTAGAGATGGATCACGCTCGACGGTGGCGCTCCCGGCCCAGATTCCGCTCTAAGCCATTCGATTGCGGAGTCGAGAATATCCTGTTGCGACGGCGCTCGCCATTGACGATAACCGAAGCTGCCGAGAATACAGATGTCGTGGATAAGAGCAATCCAAAACGACGTCCCGTGATAAGTACCATCAGTTAATTTGGAGCAACACAAGATCTGTGTGCCAAGGGGGTCAGTTATACGCAACCAGGCGTAGAATCCATGTGATTGCACTAATGTTATTATTGCGTTTGCCTCGTCGATGGATCGCATAGAATCCCGAGCGTCAAAGTCGAAATCATTTATTCCAAAAGACACGGCCTGGTCGCGGGCTCCATGACCGTGACACCCCCAAAAGCTCGCCCCGTGGTATCGACTGCGCACCAGGCGATGTCTGGATCCCGCATCAGTCCGTCCCAACCATCCATTCCCCGAGTTATAGCATGACAATGCAGTAGTCACCGCACGTTCGCATATCTACTTCGCGGACAGATCGATCCCCATGTCTTTGAAGAGGAATTTCATATCCTCCCAGACATCCTTCTTCGCGGCAGGGTTGCGTAGCAGGTATGACGGGTGGTAGGTGCAGATCACTTTGGAGCGACCATATTCATAAAACTTGCCTCGCATCTTACCGATGGGCAGTTCGGAGGCCAGCAGATTCTTTGCCGCGGTTGAGCCCCAGCAGACGATGTATTCGGGATTCACAATCGCGAGCTGGCCGTCCAGGTACTCGCGGCAGTTGCCCGCTTCTTCGATCGATGGAAGTCGATTTCCGGGGGGACGGCAACGGAGCACATTGCAGATATAGATTTCTTCCCGCTTCAACCGACAGGCCTTGATGATGTCGTTCAGCAATTGACCTGCACGACCGACGAAGGGTTCCCCCTGTTGATCCTCGTCGGCTCCAGGGGCCTCACCCACAAACACGATCTTTGCATTCGGATCACCGACTCCGAAGACCGTTTGCGTCCGAGTTGAGGCGAGTTCCTGGCAACGAACGCAGGCTGCGACCTTGTCGGCCAGGACCTTCAACCGGGTCACGCGCTCTTGCGGCGGCAGGTCCAGGGGCTGAAACGGT
>JBAWWJ010000116.1:0-24136 GCA_037146815.1 Planctomycetota bacterium | reverse complement strand
TTACGACCTGCCTCAATTGAACGAACTCTGCGAGCAATTGCGGCAACGAGTGCGAATCCAGCCAAACGACTGACGTTTGAAAATGTGGTCGTCCCGAGGGAACAATCGTGTCGACACTCCGATTCTGCTCCCTGATTGTCATGGTGGTCTGGTTCATTCAGGCACCTTCCATGGCAGTGATGCCGGCCCCGCTCCCGACAACCTGGACCGCGGAACATAACGTCGACGCTTCGCGAAGCTGGAATTCGGGAAGCCCTGTCGGGGCAATGGACGCTCGCTGGCAAGCTCTGTCGTTCTTTACCGCAGGCGTTCTGATCAGCGCCTAGGTCGTCAAACGGCTTTGGAATTTGCTACGCGCTGATATCGACTTGCTCCCGCAACTGGACTATCGACGTGCGTTGAGTCTGGTGGTGCTGTGGGGCTGCTGTTCATTATCGTGCTGACGATGATTTCGGGGGCTCGCGAATTGATGACCCCGGGTGCCTGGCGGAAGCAGGGTTGGACTTACAAATTGTCTGAGGTCACGCCGCCTGTCCACGATTCACGTGCCGTACGCCGTCGAGCCTTGGAAGAATTGCGATTGACACTGCACCCTTGCCAAACCCGCCTTGACCATTGGCCCCGTTCGGCCCACCGAGCACGATGACTCGCGGCGAAGATTGTTGGATTGTCATCGCGAGGTGATAGAGGGGCACGATCACCAGATCAGCCGACGGGGAATCGGCCTTCCAGCGACAGGCGATCCAGGAACTTTCGTGATTCCATATACTCTTGCGTGACGAGGTCGCGGATGTGCTTTCGCAGTTCATCCTGCATGCCCCGTACTTTCTTGTAGATCGCGTCTGTCAGTTCAGAGGTCGAACCAGTATGAGCACGCGTTTCGAACAATCCTTCGATTTCTTTGCGCTGTGAGGCAAATGTGTCGCGCATCAGAGCGGACGGCCACGCAATTTTACCAGTCGCGGGATCCAGTTCGCTGCTATTGAGTCGCGGGGGGAGGCTGGAAGGATGCTCGGCCTGCTGTTCGGCAATGCGGGCATTGCGGGCCCGGGCCTCTTCCAGTCGCTTGGCTTGCTCCGCCTGCACGACTCGCTGCTTCATCATGTAGACTTCCGTCCACTGCTTCTGATTCTGGATGTATTCGCCACGGGCTTGTTCCACGTTGACCATCGCTGCCGATGTCATGACGTTGTACATCCCCTGCGATCGGGTCATATCCGCCATGGCATGCCCGGCTGCCGATGCAGGTGTAGTCCCTCCACCGAATCCGTATCCGCCGTATCCGCCATTCCCACCGTAACCGACGTGCGGTGCGTACCAGCGGTTCTGGGCCGAAGCCTGACCACACAGTGTGCTGATCGTCAAAACGCAGACAATTCCGAACACTCGATTCATGTCAGCTAACCTCTTTTCTCACCGGCGAAATGGAAATGCGGGTGAAAGTAACTTTTTCAGCATACGGGAACAGTGGCATCCCGGTGGCCACTTTCGATAGAATTGCCTGTGGCAACTCGTTTACCAAATGTGTTCACAATGGTTAGTTGTATCCAGCGGACATCCTCCGTTCAAGCTTTGATAGCACTCCAAAGGGTCGTGACATGCAATGGCGAAGTTTTTTGACGGCGGTCGTGGTTGTAGCGTGTGCGTCCCAATTGGCCGTTGCAGCCGATCTTCAGGGGTTGGTCAAGCAACTGGAATCGGGGTCGGTTGATGCTCAAGTCGGTGCCGCACAGTCTCTTGGTGAAATGGGGCCTCGAGCTGCCGCTGCGATTCCAGCCCTGATCAAATCACTCAGCCACGAAGATCTTGCGCTGCGGCTGGAAATTGTGATGGCTCTGGGGCACATCAGTGCCGACGCTGCCAAATCGGTTCCCGCCCTGATCAGTGTCCTCTCTGATAAGGACCCGATTCTTCAGCACGCGGCGGTCGACTCCCTGCGAATGTTTGGTTCAGACGCCAAGGCAGCGCTGCCGCAGTTGCGAAAACTGATGGCGTCGAAAGATCCCGCGACGAACGTTGCTGCAGCTTTTGCCATTGAAGATATTTCCAGCGATAAAGCGGATACTGCTGCAGTGATTCCAGTCTTGATTGCTGGCCTGGCTCAGGTTCCTGGAATTGCCAACGATGCCGTGCGGGGCCTGACGGCTGTCGGACCAACCGCAACTCCAGCACTACAGGTCGCTCTTTCGGGACCAAATCCTCAGGTGAAGATTCGCGCTGCTGATGCTCTGGCCGCCATCGGCCCCGGGGCTAGGGGTGCGACGGATGCACTGCTGGCTGCTGTTGCTTCAACGGATGATGACGTCAGTTGGCACGCCATGCGAGCGTTGTCGGCTGTCGAAGCGGACCCCAAGGCTGCCATTCCCGCCATCGTGAAAAAATTGAGCAGTGCCAAGCCCGCAGTACGAACCCACGCCGCTGCAGCCTTGGCTGACTTCGGTCCTGCGGCAGCAGTTGCGGTCGATGATTTGACGAAATTGCTGAAAGATGCGGACGAATTCGTGCGACTCAATGCCGCGACGGCTCTGGGAAGCATCGGTCCTGGTGCCAAGTCTGCTGTTCCTGCACTGGCTGCTGCGATGGACGATAAAAAGGGATCTGTGACGATCGCCGCTGCGAGTGCACTGGGGCAAATCGGCAAGCCATCCGTCGCACCATTGCTCGAAAAGTTGAAGCTTGCTCAGTTCCAGCAACTTGTCGTAACCGTCCTTGGCCAGATTGGCCCTGACGCTGCCGAAGCAGTTCCCGCTCTGATCGGATTGCTGAACGCGAAAGAAGTGGAAACACGCCGGGAAGCCATTCTGGCCTTGGCTGGAATTGGACCTGCGGCGAAAGTGGCGGTTCCAGAATTGATCAAACTGATGAACGATAAGGACTTTGCCTATCGAGGGGCTGCCGCATTCTCGCTGGGAAAAATCGGGTCAAAAGAAGCTACGGCAGCCTTGAAGAGTGCGTTGGAAGCTCAAGACCCGCTGCTGCGATTGGCGAGTGTCTGGTCGCTGCTGCAACTTGATCCTGAAAACGAAGACTACGCGAAAATCGCGGTCCCACGCCTGGCCGCAGCCCTGTCAATTGATCGCCCTCGTGTTCGCCTGGAAGCAGCCACGGCATTGGCAAAGCTCGGCCCCAAGGCCAGCGGAGCGGTGAAAGAACTCCAAAAGGCGATTGGTGACGAGTCGACGGAAGTTCGCGCCGAATCAATTATCGCCCTGGCAGAAATTGGCCCCGCCAGTGAGCCCGCAGTAGCCGATCTGATCGCGTTGATCGTCGGTGAAGATCCGTCGCTACGACGTCCCGCCTGTTTTGCCTTGGGCCGAATTGGTCCCAAAGCCAAGGATGCCGTTCCCGCTTTGCGACGCCTGATGAATAGCCGGATTCATCACGAGCAGACCGTTGCTGCATGGGCATTGCTCCAGATCGCCCCTGACGAAGAAACGAAAAAGACCGCGATCCCACTGATGATCGTCGCCCTGCAAAGTTCACCCCGTAACGACGTGCGGATCGAAGCTGCACGAACCCTGGGCAAAATCGGAAAAGGTTCGGCTGAAGCTGCCGATGCTCTGAAGGCCGCCGCAAAGGACAGTGATGAAGCCGTGCGAAAGGCCGCCGAAGAAGCTTCGTCGAAGCTGAAGTAACGTGATTCTTTTCAGTTGTCGCTGACTGCCAGCAGGCGTGCCTGAAACACAATGAGACGGAGATCGCCGAGAATCCTTGGCGATCTCTGTCTTTTTGTGTTTCCAGATTCTCATTCCCTTCGTCGCGACACCATTGACGTCAGGATGCATCTAAGCCCCGTTCATTTCGACTGTTGTGGCTTGTCGATGAATTCTGGCATGGCCTCGAGTCCGACACTTCGATACGATCTGGTGACAGATTTTCGTATTCGTTAACGCATGAGTAATCACCGCATGGCCGAAACATTTATTCTGATTCCCGGCAGGACCAGCGATCAGGGGTGTGGAATCAGCGAGGGAAAATTCCAGGAAAAATACCAGCGTGAAATCAACACGCTGATGGTTGCCGTCGGCGACATGTCACGCCTTGGCCTGGCCAATGGCGATTTTGTTCGGCTGACCAGCGAGGAAGGTCAGTCGGTGGAAGTGGCTGTCTCCACAGCGAAAAAGGATGAGCTTCCGAACGGAATGCTATTCATTGCTTACGGTGATATTTCCAGCCGCCTGATGGGTGGGGACACCCACGGTTCAGGGATGCCCACCAGCAAAGGGATGGATGTTCAACTGGAAGTCGTTTCCCAGGGATGATTTCTGAAGAGCTGACGTCGTTTGCTGGCCAGAACCCATTACAGAAGCCGATACCTGTGAACAGAACCTCCTTTTGTAATTGTGGTTGCGTCTGACCGTCGGTCGAGTCAGAATAGAGTTTCGAATAGATTTACCGTCTTCGATGATTCAGAATTTCTCACGAGGCATTCGTATGGTCAGTTCCACTGAAACGGTCGCCGTCCCGGGCGCTCTGAAGATCGTGACAGATGCAACCTGCACTTTTTGCGGCTGCGTTTGTGATGACATCGATTTGACGGTGCAGGACAATCACATCACCGAGGCCAAGCGGGCCTGCGTGCTGGGCAAGGCCTGGTTCCTGAGTCACAGTATCGAAGATCGACCAAGTTGCCTGATCGATGGTAAGCCAGCGACTCTTGAAGCGGGCTACGATCGCGCGGCGCAGATTCTGACGAATGGAAAATACCCGATCGTCTACGGCCTCAGCGATTCCCCCTGCGAAGCTCAGCGGGTCGCGGTCAGTATCGTCGACTGGATCAACGGGACGATCGACACCACCACCAGCGTCTGCCACGGTCCCTCCGGGATGGCATTCCAGGGGGTCGGTGAAGTGACCTGTTCGCTGGGTGAAGTGGCCAATCGTGGCGACCTGATCATTTTCTGGGGTTCCAACCCTGCCGAAAGTCACCCGCGCCATTTCACTCGCTACAGCCTGATGCCCAAAGGGATGTTTCTGCCGAATGGTCGCAAGGACCGTACCTGTGTGCTGATTGATGTGCGCAAAACCAAGAGTGCCAAGGCCGCCGACCAGTTTATCCAGATCAAACCACGTGCCGACTTCGAGGCACTGTGGGCGCTGCGGGCTCTCGCCAAGGGAGTCGAACTCGATCCCGAAGCGGTCTTGCGAGACACCGGGGTCGAACTCTCGGTCTGGCAGGGACTGATGGACAAGATGAAAGCAGCCAAGTTCGGCGTCATCTTTTTCGGCATGGGACTGACAATGACGCGAGGCAAGCACGCCAACACCGAAGCCTTGCTGGCATTGACTCGTGATCTCAACGCATTCACTCGTTTTGCCGCCAAGGCAAACCGGGGACATGGAAACGTGTCGGGTGCCGATAACGTGGTCTCGTGGCGAACCGGTTATCCCTTTGGCGTGAACCATTCGCGTGGCTATCCGCGATTCAATCCCGGCGAATACACGACGTCGGACACATTGGCTAACGGCGAAGCGGACAGTGCGATGACGATCGCCTGTGACCCAATGGCGAATTTCTCGCAGCCCGCTCGTGAACACTTGGCCAAGATCCCGTTTATCGCGCTGGATGCCAAAGAGACGCCGACAACGCGGGCTGCAGCCGTAGCCTTTACGGTCGCAACGTATGGAATCAACACCGGCGGAACCGTCTATCGCATGGACGATGTTCCGATTCCACTGCGTCCTGCGTTTGATTCGCCGCACCCCAGCGACTTCGAAGTCCTGACGCAAATCGAAAAGCGGGTCAAGCTGATCAAGGGGATTACCAGCTAGCCAGTCACTCGCCGTCTACTGCGGAAATCCGACAGCTTTCCACCCAGCAAAGATTCGACTCAATGCCCAACATGGACTATTTGAAGATCTCGCAAGGGACAATCTACGACCCGGCCAATGGGGTCGATGGTCAGGTGCGCGACCTGTGGATTGCCGACGGACGGATCGTCGAAGCCCCCACTGATCCGACTGTCCGCCCGTCACGCACGATTGATGCGGCAGGTCTGGTTGTCATGCCGGGCGGGATCGACATGCACTGTCATATCGCAGGGCCCAAGGTCAACGTCGCCCGCAAAATGCGTCCGGAAGAAAAGCGTCGTGGCGAACAGATGCGGCGGACTTCGATCGCTCACAGCGGTTCGATGGGAAGTGTCCCCAGTACGTTTGCCACGGGCTACAAGTATGCGGGACTGGGCTATACCACCGCTTTCGATGCGGCTGTCCCGCCTCTTGGTGCCCGCCACGCTCACGAGGAATTCGATGATACCCCCTGCCTGGACAAGGGATTTTATGTCCTGATGGGGAATAACCATTTTGTGATGCAGTCGATCGCCCAGAACGAGCCACAAAAGCTCAAGGCCTTCATCGGCTGGCTGCTGACGGCGACACGTGGGTTTGCACCAAAGCTCGTCAATCCAGGTGGTGTGGAAGTCTGGAAGTCACATCAGGCCGGCAACGTCAGCGGGCTCGACTCAGATGTCGATCACTTTCACATCACACCCCGACAGATCATTCGTGGCGTGGCTCAAGCCGCCTCAGAATTACGTCTGCCGCATCCGGTCCACATCCACTGCAACAATCTTGGCATGCCTGGAAACTGGCACACGACCCTCGACACCATGCAGGCCCTCGAAGGGCACGGCGGGCATCTGACGCATGTGCAGTTCCACAGCTATGGTGGCGGGGATGGCGATGAGAACACGTTCAACAGCAAGGTCATACCGCTGGCAGACTACGTGAATTCGCACCCCAACATCACGGTTGACGTCGGACAGGTGCTGTTTGGCGAAACGACCAGTATGACCGGAGACGGACCTCTCGGTTACTTCCTGTCAAAGGTCTATGGCGGCAAGTGGTTCAGCAGCGATACCGAAATGGAGTCAGGCTGCGGCATCACGCCAATCAAGTACAAGAACAAATCGCTCGTCCATTCTCTGCAATGGGCGATCGGGCTGGAGTGGTACCTGCTCGTCAACGATCCCTGGCGAGTCGTGATGAGTACCGATCACCCGAACGGCGGTTCCTTCCTGGCATATCCGCAGATCATTCGCCTGTTGATGGACCGAACCTATCGTCAGGATGTTCTGAAAAGCTGTCCGATCGAAATCCTGCAGCGTTCCACGTTGAATGACATGACTCGCGAATACACGTTGAACGAGATTGCGATCATCACGCGAGCGGGGCCGGCACGCATCCTGGGGCTCAAGAACAAGGGGCACCTGGGGGTCGGAGCCGACGCGGATATCACGATCTACACGCCGCACGAAAACAAAGAGACCATGTTCGAACTTCCCCGACTGGTGATCAAGTCGGGTCGGGTTGTTGTCGAGCAGGGTGAGATCCGCGATCCGCTGATCGGCAAGACATTGCATGTTGAGCCTGACTATGATCACGACGTGGAAAGCAGCATCCAGGAGTGGTTTGAAAAGTACTATTCCATTCAGTGGCGCAACTACCCGGTCGGCCTCGATTACATGCACGAATCGTGCGTGATTCCTCCACGCTAACCAGAATTTTCCGGACATCCAGATGACGTCGGACCTCGCGACAACACCAGCCCTGCTGAACTTCAACGGCGTCGAAATCGTCGACACGTTTGCGGAAGCATTCCCGATCAAGGGGGCTCGACTCATTATCACGGCCGTCAACGCGAAGTGGGCCGAAATCGCGGCGACGGTTCTGTGTGGCAACGCCACCAGCGTAATCGCCTGTGATGTCGAAGCAGCCATTGAACGGCATATCCCCGCAGATGAAACGCCGGACGGTCGACCGGGTGTTTCGGTGCTGGTGTTTGGATTCAGTACGGACAGTCTGGCGAAGTCACTGCAGGGGCGGGTCGGGCAATGTATTCTCACCTGTCCCACAACCGCCTGTTTCAATGGAATCTTCGACTGCCCCAAGGAAAAGCGAATCCGGATTGGTGGGGGAATTCGTTATTTCGGGGATACCTTCCAGAAGTCCAAAAAACTGGAAGACCGCCGCTTCTGGCGCATTCCGGTGATGGATGGTGAATTCCTGTGTGAGGACTATTTCGGCACAATTACTGGAGTGGCCGGTGGTAACCTGTTGATCTGCGGGACAAACTCGGCGACGGCACTGCAGGCAGCCGAAGCGGCTGTCGATGCGATTCGCCTGGGGACCGATGTTGCACTGCCTTTTCCAGGAGGGCTGGTCCGTTCGGGAAGCAAGGTCGGTTCGAAGTATCCAAAGCTGAAGGCGAGCACGAACGACGCCTATTGTCCGACGCTGCGCGGCGTGACGGAGTCTGAACTGCCGAAGGGTTGTCAGGCCGTCTATGAAATCGTGATCGATGGCCTGAGCTTCGATGCCGTTCAATCAGCAATGCGACGCGGCCTTCATGCTGCCGCAGCATCTGCAGGCGTCCTGAGGATCACTGCAGGGAACTACGGCGGGAAACTCGGCAAGCATCATTTCCACTTGCGAGATCTGTTGAATCCGTAGGCAAAACATCTGCGCGTTGTCGAGTTCCATTCCGAAACAAATCGCTCGACATTCAATGAAATCCGTCTCGATCAGGATTGACCGCCGGCAGTTCCAAAAGATTTGACTTCACCGGATAACGCAGACGATCTTTCAGGAGTAATTTGTAGTAATCCTCGCTCGAAACACCCTGCGGCGTCCGTCCGCCATCGCGACGATATTCGGCGTAAGCCTTGGTCATGAAGAAGTCTTCAGAGTACCCAGCCTGGAGCGTACGGCCGAGATGGTTCCATGTCTTCGGAACCTTGTGCTTCTTGGCGATAAAGGCACCGGGGGGAAGCCGCACGATGGGGTGAGAGCCGCTATATTGCCAAGCCGCCCTCGCATACGACAGATCGACCAAGAGTTCACCTTCGGTATTCCTCATCCACATCCGCACGGGTGACATGATGTCTCTCGTGAGTCTCATTACCGGTTCATGAAGATACAGATCGGCATGGCTGGTGTTCGTGTGGCGAAGAATCACGAGTGCTTCGCCATCGTTTGTTGAGCCAGCATGTTCGAGTCGACAGGCGGTAGGAGATTCCGGGTCAGTTGAGCTCGGCTTCGTCGGTCTGGTCTTCTCAGCTTCCCCCGCGACAACCACTGTGATGGGAGCAGATCGACAGGCCTCACCGACGAATTGCTTCTGTGTCCGCTGCTTTAACATCCGCTCAAAACGCTGATTCGCAGAGAGACTCCCTTGCTGTGGTATGTCAAACATTCGTTTGGCACAGACTGCCTGCAGCGTATAGGTTCCTGGCTTCTGTAGAAACAGCGTCAGTCTGTTGCCATCGCAAGCACTGACGGGTCCCGTGGACAAATAGACGCTTGCGCCCACGACTTCATTGGCCCTGAGGTCTGTCTGAAGCGTCATCGAAAGTCGCTCCAGCCTCGCTCGTTCGGTGTCGGGTGTATCAAATTCTGGAATGGAACCGACGAACTTCCCCTCAGAGTCATAGATACAGACGACGAGACATGTGGGGAGATCGCGTTCGAGGAAAGGATTCCCGAGAGGGAGGTAAGTCCCCGAGGAGAGGCATTCAACACCAACATCCAATGTTATCAATTCGTCTGCGGCTAAATGATTCGCCTCGCACGAAAGGTAAGCAGAAAACTCCTCTCCGTCATATTGATAGGTATGTGCTGGCAGCAACTCCTTGGCCTCAATCTCAAAGGCCTCGTCGGCATGCGCGAGACAAGAGAAAATAAGCCACATTGCAGGAATGACGACGCTAAGATGTAAATGCGATGCGCATTGTAGATTCATATTGAATCCTTTATCGAATCGATTGAAAATCTCCCGAGTCACGAGGCGACCTGCCATCCTGGATTGACAATAAGGTCTTCTGTGTGACCGGAGCAATGCGGTGGATACGATGTTTCATCAGTCAAATCGGTATTTGACTTC
Organism: Planctomycetota bacterium; assembly: GCA_037146815.1. Lineage (GTDB taxonomy): Bacteria > Planctomycetota > Planctomycetia > Planctomycetales > Planctomycetaceae > Schlesneria. The sequence goes on along the minus strand of JBAWWJ010000116.1, from coordinate 14,253 downwards.
GAGGAAGAATCGACCTTAAATGTTCCATTTGCCGCTTTTGAGACGGTCGCGCTCCATGTCCATCCAACCTTTCCGACAGGAACATAAATACCGCCATTGGTGGGCATGCACATCAAGTACGCGGTAAAGTGATCTGCACGAGATTGCGAATCCCAAGCGGATTGAAATGGCTCGCGTGGTGAGTCCGTTAGGGTACTGCCTGTCGGATATCTAACGTCGCCTATCGGTGAATCGTACAAATTGAAGTGCCGATTATACTCCACGTAGCCATCCTTACTTCGTGTCGCGTATGTGTCGTCCAGTACCTGAATCCAAGCAAACGTACCATTACCATGAGGGTTAAGCGTAATGCCGTTCTGACCATCGCCACCAAGCCCGAAGAAAGTGGATTCGATTGGACCAAAAGCCCCCTGTTCAATTTTGGTGTAAACCACGGGATCCTTCATGATGATATCGTCGACGGTCGCCGACGGGCGAATGGCGTCAAAATATGTCGTCGCTGTGCCAGCGATTCCATCGACGGTCGCTGTAACCGTCACAGTTTGCAAATCGGATTCCGCGACCCAATACCAAGCTAGTGAAATTGCGGACAGGTCATCAGGGGTAAGTTCGGTGACCGTATTTGTTTTGATTTTATAGTCTGCGATCGCGTCTCCAGAAACGGTCCAGTTGACGTTTTTGATCGCATGACCGTGAGCATTTGCGAGTTCCAATCGTCGATACTTCTTGAAGCCATCGGTCGTTGCTGCAGTCTGGCCGGTAACATCATTGGCGAAAACGTCTCCGAATGGAAAATCGTCACCATCCTTGATTCTCAATTGTGCAACTTGAATCGTGACCGTGGCCACCGAACTGAAGTCAGTGCCATCCAGAACTTTGTACGTAAACGTGTCATCGCCCGCAAACGAGGTGTCCTCGAGAGTATACGTAAACGACCCATCCGCGTTGAGCACCACCCATCCATGCAATGCCTGTGATTGTAGGACCGCTGTCAAGTTCGCATGTGGTGTATCTGGATCGGAATCGTTGACCAGCAGTCCGTTCGCAGTATCTATGCCGAAATTCGGCGTCGCTGTGGCAAAATCAAAATACGAATCAGCTACCGATCGCCGTCGATATCGTAGGCGGACACGACGGGCCAACCGGTCGAAAACGTGTGGTCATGCGAGACCATGAATGTCGAACCGGACGTATAAAGATAGGGTGCATTATTCAAAACACTGATGGAGACGCTGGCGGTGGCGGTCGCTCCACCGATCGAAGCGGCGTACGTGAAGCTGTCGGTACCCACATAGCCCGCATCGGGTGTGTATTGAAACGTTCCATTGGAATTGAGGGATAGCGTACCGTGCCCAGGTCCAGACACCTGTGATGCGACCAGCATACTTCCACTCATTGTGTCGTCATAACCTGAATCGTTCTGAAGGACGCTTCCCCACGTGTTATTCAGTTCGTGGTCGTGAACAACCATAAATGAGTCTGGTGCCGCAGTAACGCCGCTCAGCAGGCGCCGCGCCTCAAGCGTTTCGATGATCGCCGGGACGGTGGAGGCGTAGTACACATTCCTTCGATATCGCCGCCGTGGGCGGCGCCGCGACGTTGCCAAGCTATTCAGTCGAGTGAATACTGCATTTAACCATTGTCGAAGTCGCATCACGAAATCCTGGAATGGTACCATTGAGCAGCTTGTCAATAAAAATAATGTGCAAACATGGGTTTTATTGGCCTATTTGCATTTCAATGGCTTCGATCGACAACGGATCTGGGGCGATTTATTGTGTGATAACGCAGTGCCGTGGGTGCCGTCCAGAACTTCCGATTCAACACTCATGACCAGAGCTCAGCCAGAATTTTCGCTGCTGAAAAAACAGCGATACCGGCGACAACACCACCTTACCTACGTGAGTGCCGTCACGGATCGGTCCAGGTGAACGTATCCGCCGTCAACGTGAATGAGTTGTCCAGTCGTGTGGCTGGAACGCTGGGACAGCAGGAACGCGACCATGTTCGCGATTTCTTCGCAGGTCGTCATGCGATGTTCAAACGGAATACGTGCTTCGATTTCGTTGCGAGTCGCTTCCGGATCGGGAACCGTTGCCAGCCAGGTGGCGTACATCGGTGTCCAGCATTCGGCAACAATGACGGCATTCACGCGAATGCTGTACTTCGCCAGTTCCACCGCCCATTCACGCGTCAGGGCGTTGCGCCCGCCGTTTGCCGCGGCATAGGCCGATGTTCCTCCCTGGCCAGTCTCGGCCACCTTGGAACCGACATTCACGATGGCCCCTCGTGACTTCTTCAGTTCCGGAAGAGCGAAGTGTGCCATTTCATAATAGTGCAGAAGGTTCTTCCGCAGCGATGCGATGAACCGTTCTGTGTCACCATGTTCCAGATTCACGCCGTCGTTGATCCCGGCATTGTTGACGAGTCCCTCGATCCGCTGGAATCGTGCCACCGTGGCTTCCACGGCATGTCGGCATTGCTCAGTCTGATTCAATTCGGTCGTGACAGCCCACGCCTGACCTCCCGCCGCTTCAATCGATTGAACTGCGGCCCTGTTATCGGCGTCATTACGGCCAACGATCACCGGGATCGCTCCTTCGGCAGCCAGAAGCTGCGAGACCCCCAGCCCGATCCCCTTGGCTCCCCCTGTCACCAGAATCACCTTATTCTTCAACCCAAGATCCATGTCGCATTCTCTCTTGATGAAAGTTTTTTCTATTTACTTTGTCGCTGCGGACTTCACGTTCTGGACCGCACAGACATGCCGATGATACGCGAAGTCTGAAGAAACATGCTTGAGCGGAATATGTTCCCATGTCCACTCAATCGTCTGCCACGGCAATGTCGCGCCGTACAGGATATCGAATCGCTCGACAATATTGCCGTGATTGTCGATCTTCAACTTTTCGATATCGGTAATCAGCGTTACGACACCAGGCAACCGCAGCAGATAATCCAGGTGCCTGTCGATCAAATCACGCGCATAGGCTTCGACCTCGTTCTCGTTCCGCGCGGTCTTTTCAAGATAGTAAGTCGGAACGTACGGCAATTGAGACAGCAGGCTGACCGACACGACGTAGTCGACGTCGGGGTCATCGCAAAACAACTGCGGTACTGCGTGCGGCAACGGGAGTGCCGGGTTGTGAGCGACCTTGGCCAGTTCGGCAGCCGTCTGGGTCACATCCGCCCGCACCAGTCGCACGTTGCGGTACCAGAGCTTTGTCAGGTAGACGCTGATCGGGTGGACGACATCAACCAGGACGACTTCATCAAACGTGGCAGCCAGATCCGCCAGTGGAACATCCAGCAGCAGTCCCGAACCGAGTACAACCGCCTTGCGACGCCGGGGACAATCCAGGATCGCCGCACGAATGACCTGTCGAGTCTTTTCCAGATGAGCTTTCCACGCCCGACGGCACTGTCGATGTCGGACCTTGATGCCGATCTGGCCATTCAAATACCCCAGCTTCCGCGCCGTCCACGAACAGGGAGTGGTCAGGTATTCAAGCAATTCGAGTATCAATGGAATCCTTTCCCCACACTGCGGCCGTTGGGCTTTAACGGGTGCCACGGTCTTGGAGTCTTCGACAAGGCCGTGCCGACAACGAAAAACAATTCAAATGTGCCATTCACGGCCTTGTCGAAGACTCCAAGACCGTGGCACCCAGGGACGACTTCGGCCGTATCAACGAAACGAGCTCCCTCTTCACTTGCCGAGTTTATCCAAAACGTTCTTCGTGATTCGTTCGACTGCCGGGTCCTTGCCTCGCAGTCCGTGTGCCCAGTCCGTTGAACCGGCTGTGACGACTGTCCCACCACGAGTGTACGACCCCAGCACGGCGGCACCGATCCGATCTTTGGGAAACGCCTCATAGAAGACACTGTCGTTCGGATGCCATTTGGCAGGGCAGCTCCCCAGGATGACAAATCCTGCAGGTGTTCCATCCTTGTACGTCGGGACCGGCAGCCCCTCTTTCATTTCGAATTCACACCCGTCACATTCGTAGCCGACAATGGTGTCCTTGCCGCCAAATTCGTCCCCTTGCTTCAGGCCTGTCCCTTCGTACAGCCAGTGGTCCGGGCGATGAACGGCATAGGACGCTTTGCCATCCATGTACTGTCCGTGGCTGCGATGGTAGCCCCCGAACAGGAAACCGACCCCCGTCATCGAGTTTTCGGGACGTCCCACCAGATGGTGACTCCAAAGCGTCGACAGCAGACTATGGTCACCACTGCGATAGAGGGGATCAAGATTGAACCATTGCTTCCAGCAAACCAGGGCCTGGCCTGCATCTTCACTGCGGACTTGCCAGCAACAGGTATTGCCGCTGAAGAACGCGACATTTCCACCTGCGGCGATGAACGATTCCAGGTGGTCTCGCATCGGGGCAGACCAGTATTCATCGTGCCCGACGCTCAGGACCAGCTTGTACGCCTTCAAGTCATCGGGATGGAATTCCAGATCGGAGTTGGCCGCAAAGTCAAACGTGTAGCCATTGCTTTCCGCCCACGAGACAAACGGTGACTCCCAGTTTGAAAACTGACTGCCCGGTGGTCGCTGAAACGAAACTCGATGTCCCTGCACGTTCGCCCGACCGTTGTAGCTGTACAGGCTGAACCCGCCCCAGTTGTTGTAAGCGTTGTAAGTATTCGTAGAAAGTTGCAGCAGGATCTTTGAGTTCTTACCGGGCTGCGCGGGTCGAACGATAAAGAAGCAACTCGACTCGGCCGTCCGTTTTCCCCGCTGAAAGAATTTGCCACCGGTATCTTCCACCTTCAGCGTGACGTGGTAATAACCGCTGCGCCACGTCTCCGCGACAGGAAGCTTCAAGGCTGCAGGCCACTGACAACCGTGGGACGAGGCATTTTCGGGAACGGGTGACTCTGTTCCAGGGACATCCGATTTCGAAAAGACAACTTCGGGTCTGGCGCCCAGGCGAGTGATCTCGACGGCGAATTTCGCGGCACTGGTCGAGACGTGCAGTGAAAGCTCTTCACCCGGCTTGTAACTGACTTTGCCCGCATATCCTTCGACGAAGATCGGCCGGGGATCGGTCACGTCGGCGCGACAGATCGGACTGAGAAGGCAGATCGAACTCAGCACCAGTAAGAATCGGCGTGACATGTGGCAGGTTCCTTGATCGTGACTTAAGGAGATTCCGAAGCGATTTGACGATATGTTTGTCGAGCTTTCTCGAACGTCTGGAATGCTTCGACACGTTCCGCTTCCGGAATGACCTTCTGACGGTTTTTCCATAACAGATCGATGACATCATCGCACCATCGGGCACTCGCACGCGAGGCTCGAATGGGCTGGTCTGCCACGATGACGTTGACAGGGTTTGTGTGCAACTGAGGAAAGTGCCTCAGTGCGACCCAACTGCTCCGCGAAATCGGGATCTCAAACGACAGATCATGAGGTTTGCCATCGGCGGCAACCTTCTGTGAGGCGACCGGTTGCCCATTGACGATGATTTCCACCAGGCGTTCGCCACCGGTTACGAGCCGGTCAGAACGTGGACCGTGCAGTTCCACCGTATCCCCGACCAGCCGTCGTCCGGCATCGGGAACAATCATCCCCTGTGCGACGGTCTCTGGAGTCTGCGGTGCAAATACAACTTTGACTTTGACGGTGACCGAGCCATTCGCGGCGAGTGTGACAGGAACATTGCCGGGGGACTGATCATTGACCTGGAACTGCAGAGCATGAGCAAATCCATCGGAGACGTACGACTGACCATTCGCCAGTCCCTGACACCAGGCGGCGTAGTCGAGGTGCGTGACCTGCCCCAGTTGTACGTAAACGCGTCCCTGGCCGATGCGGCGACTGCTCATGCAGGGAAAGTCCGTTTCACCGCTGACCTTGAGCGGGAACCCGCAATTCAAAATGTGGTACCACGTGTTCCATTCCTGGATGCGCCGCGTGTCCATGGAACTGATGAAATCACAGACCCCTTCGGCCGTTGTGACGCAGATTTCCATCGCACCGACACCGTTCATTTCCGGAATCGCCAGGTTCGGAAGTTGATCCGACACGCGATTGTGGCTCTCCGTTAACTCTGCCAGATCAATCATGCCGTCACTGTTACGATCGATCGAAGCAAATGGCTCCGGGAGTAATGTGCCGTCCGCTTCGGCAACGGAGACCTTGCCGTTTCCGTCGACATCGCATCGAGCGAGTAATCGCTTCGCTGCAGGAACCGGTTCAATCGCCAGGCCACTCGCGGAATGCGCATAACCGGTGACTCCCCCTTGCCTTTTGGCCCAGCGCATCACGGGTGTCGTCCACAGCGGCCAGCCTTTCGTCTCGGTCCCGTCGGAACCGGGATACGTCTGATCCTGAAGGTTGAGCAGACAGACATGTCCCAGTGCCTGCGAACCGAAGCCACTGATTTCCAAGTCATACTTGAGCAACGTCAGCGGCTCGCTCAGTGAATGAGGGCGTGGTCCGAAGAACTGCCGCTGAAATCGATAGCAGGGGCCCCAGGTCAGCACACAGCCAACATTCAGAGCCTCCCCTTTTACCTGTCGCATCATGTCTTCGGGCATGACCCCTTCAGTCGGAGATGTGTAGTGAGCACACCCCGCAGCATGGATGTGATGGTCTCCTGAGTAGAAGCCAGACTTGTGAGGATTGACCCAACGCTCCAGTCGAACCTCAAGGACGTTTGAGTCGGACGCTGCGGCCTGAACTCTGGCCGTCGCATCTGGTTGATTTCGCCGGACTTTTCCAGAAGGTTCAACGAGCCAGTTCGAGGTGCGGACCCAATATTCGGGGCCGCGCCCCGACTGAATGGTGAATTCACCGGGAGGCAACAGTACGGTTTCCCCATCCGCCCGATAGATCTGTGGCTGAAAAAAGAAATCGGGAGCAAGCCGCTTCGCTTGTGGTGGAAAGATCCGTCCCTGCTTGTCGCGAATCACCAGTGCAGCGGTCGCCGGGGTGCCGTCATCGTCGAGTACGGACAGTCGAACGGGAATTGCTGGGCTGACGTTGAACAGAACAGCCGTTTCACCACGAGATCCCAGATCCTGTTCACTGTCACCCAGATCAAAGCCAATGTTCGCTTCGCGTTTCCCCTTCTCTGTCGAAAGGATCAGTCCGATCGCGTACTCGACCTCCAGGCCGCTCAGTCGATCCAGCATCGGTGGCTGATCGTGCATGGCGACTGACAAGAAGCGTTCCGTCGACCGGGACGTATTTTCATTCGCCATCAATTCCAGCGATTGCTGGCGCTGCATACTGAGCTTGGCGACTCCTGCATAGACAGCGCCGGATTGAGGACTCAACATCCGCAGACGCTTCGTGACAGTGCTGTCATTGAGGATCTTGACAAGAACCGGCGTGAATCCAAACTGTTGAAGTTCGGCTCTCGCAGGTCCGCGTTGCACTTTCACGCGGGATTCGGGATTGATATGCACGGTGAACAAAACATGCGGGTCCAGCAACTTTTGTATCTGCTCGGGATCACGAGCCTGAATTGCTTCTTTCAACGAGCCTGAAAGCTCCTTCGGTAAGGGTGATCCCAGCGCCTGATACGATTCCAGAACACGGGTCACATTTGCGGCGAGCGGCTGGCCTTCCACCGTAATCATTGCCGGTTGTTGGGCTGATGCATCTGCTCCGAACATCAGACTGAGGAGGATTGCGGCCGCAGTGACGCTACCTCCGTCGGGTTCTGCAGGCGGCTTTTTGTAGTCTGCTGGTGGAGCCGGGAATCGTCGGTATAAGAAGATGACCCAGACGATCACCCCTGCCAAAAATCCACCAGTAACTCCCAAAGCAATTGCTGTCGACAGGTGCGGCGGCTGCTGGCGGTTGGCCAGTACCATGGCCCAATGCAGGCCTGTAATGAATACGACGCCAAGACATCCCAGCCAGATTGAATGTCGAAAGACAAAGTCGACAGACTCGATCCTTCGTTCTTCGGCGAGCCAGTAATCACGGTGCGGAATATTGATCGTCACGGGCGAGACGAATCTGACACTCCAGCAGATCCCGATGATCAGCAGGGGAAATCCGATACCAAACAGCGAGATAAAGACCAGATGTGATGTCCGACTCATCCATCCGTTGGGAACACCCGCTGCGTCAAAATGGGTGGCCACCTGTTCCGGCAGCAGAGTGACCGTTGCTGCAAGGCTGACTCCGAAAACGATAAAAAGCAAAATGAGCAGAAAGACTGAAGCGCGAAGTGGGCTCATGGCAAATCCGATATTGATGAAACCGTCCGGGTCGTGATCTGGTTTCAGGTCAAGATGATTCATTGGTAACTCTGGGGCAAGTCCAGAGGAAATCAATATTGCAATCACGACCGGCTGAAGAGACGACTATCGGGCTCGCGCGGTCCGCCCCCGTGGCCCGGTGGGGGCACAACTGTTCAGCTACCCGCCAGCAGAGCGTCGTTCCGGCCGTCCGCCCGGCTGAGAGCAACGACATCCTATGATGCCAATTACCAGTCGTTGAATGGCCTTCGCCAACGCGTTCCGCTACGGTATCCTATGGCCGTTGGCGGTCGCAAACAGGAGTGTGATGGATGGCGAGCAATCATTCCCATTTGAACCAGCATCCTTTCTCTCACCTGCATGGGCATGAGCGTGAAGGGCTGACAGTGGTTGGTCGGCGCAGCATGCTCAAGGCCAGCCTCGCTGGACTGGCGGGATTGTCGCTGCCAAAGCTGCTGTCCGCGAAAGAAGACCTTGGTGGCATTCGACAGAAGAGCGTCATCCTGATCTGGATGACAGGCGGTCCCAGTCAGATTGATACGTGGGATGTCAAACCGAATGCTCCCACAGAAATTCGCGGCCCATTTGGCGTCATTTCGACGGCGTTGCCGGGAGTGCAGTTCTGCGAGTACCTGCCAAAGCAGGCTGCAATGATGGATCAGATGACCGTGATTCGCTCGGTCGATTGCCGGTTCTCAAACCATGAACCCAACATGGTGATGCAGACGGCGAATTTAGCTGCAGAACCACGAATCAATCGCGAAGCCGATAAGTTTCCGGCACTGGCTTCCATCATCGCTCGCAAGCGAACTGCTCAAAACCGGCAGATCCCACCCTATGTTGTCCTCAATATGAAATCCCGTTCCCATGTCGCCTGGGGAGGCTACCTGGGACACAGCTACGATCCATTCCTGGGAAACGATGTCGGACGACTGTTCGAATTACCCGTGGGATTGACTCCTGATCGCCTGGAGTCGCGTCGGCTGCTCACCACGGACCTCGACCGCCTGCGCCGTGATCTGGATCTGTCGGGATCGATGGATTCCACGGATCGGTTTACCCGTCAGGCGATCGACCTGGTGACAGGCCCTGCAGCCCGGGAGGCATTTGATGTGTCGCGGGAGCCAGAATCTGTCCGGGCGAAGTATGGCAGCCACGAATGGGCGCGGCAGGCATTACTCGCCAGACGTTTGGTTGAAGCAGGTGTCAGCTTCGTGACGATTGACCTGAGTCACCATGGAGCATCAGGAACCTGGGATACGCATGGCGACAATATTCCCCCGTATGGTGGAATCTGGAACGGATTGCGACCACTGTTGCCGGTATTCGATCACCTGATCACAACACTGGTCAGCGACCTGGGCGAACGAGGGTTGCTGGAGGATGTCCTGGTGCTGGCCATGGGAGAGTTCGGCCGAACTCCACAAATCGGAACCCAGGGAAGCACTGACGGTCGCAATCATTGGCCGGTCGTGATGTCGATGACTGTTGCTGGCGGCGGGATGCGGCACGGCCAGATCATTGGAGCGACAGAGCGAGACGCCGGCCAGATCAAGGAACGCCCCGTCACTCCCGGCGATCTGGCTGCGACAATTTTCCATCACATGGGAGTTCCCCGCGACGTGACGTACCTCGATAACCGCGGCCGCCCGCGCAATGTCATCGAAAATGGCCAGGCGATTGCTGAGTTGCTCGGTTAGTTTTAGTGCGTTCCGGCGGATTGATCGAACCTGAGGCCGCGTTTCGGCACCAGATGACTCAGCATCGCAAGCACCATTGCAATGCAACACAGGCCGGCAAACCAGTCACCGAACCGGACGTACAGGCTTTGGCGGGGGTCGAGCGGCACTGTATGAACCAACGCTGCATTGAGTTGCTTGTGCCATGTTCCCGTCTGCGGGTCACGTGCCTTAGTCCGTGGCGGAGCAGGGGCGTTCTTGCGGGCGTCGCCGTCGATGAAGACATCGGGGTCCAGGATCGCTCCGTCGCCATCAATGATGGCGCTGATTCCTGTGTTCACGGCTCGCACCAGCGGCATACGGCATTCGACCGCTCGAAACGTCGCCGTGATCAAGTGCTGGTCGAGTTCACTGGATCCATGGAACCAGCCATCATTGCTCACATTCACCAGCAAATCGACAGGCTTACCCGTTTCGTTTTCGGATGCAGCAGCGACGAGACCACGTACGAGATGCGGAACGGTATCTTCGAAACAGATGACAGGGGTCATTCGCCATTTCTGATATTCGAAAACGGCCCCCCCCTTGCCCTTGTCGATCCCAAAGTCGCCTCGATAGGGAGTGAACCTGGCGAGCCAGGGCAACGATTCACGCAGGGGAATGTATTCCCCAAAAATGACGCGATGCAACTTGTCGTAGCGCCCTGCCAACCCGACATCCGGACGGACGAATGCTGCTGAGTTGTATTGATGGACTCGTTTCGGGTCGGCCAGTGCCGCGTTAATTCCGATAACAAGTGCCGCGCCGGAACGCTGGCTTTCGCGAACAAGCATCTTCGCAACTTCGTTATTTCGCCATGATTCCGGGCGTGCGTAGGGAGCCACGGATTGAAGTTGCTCGTCCGTCATTCCTTCTGCCGCTTCCATCAGTGGCCAGGGAAACATCGCTTCGGGCCAGACAACGAGGTCAGGTTGTTCGCGAACGGTCTGGGCCATCAACTTCAGGTGCGTCATAAAGACTTCGTCCCCCGAAGCAGGTGCGACTCGCAGTGACGCCAGGAAATTCCCCTGGATCAAGGCGACTCGCGGGCCCGGCTGGAAATCGGCCTGAGCGCGGCGCACATACCCATAAATCAGTGTGGTTCCGAAGAGCGAGATCGCGATGCCGACTTGCCCCAGTTGACCCAGTGTCAAACCTGATGCGGTGACAGGACCCGTTGATGCCGGGACCAGCCGGAACCGGATCAGCCAGGAATGAGGAACGAGCAGTGCGAGTGCTGCGGAACTGGCCGCAATCACAAAACTGACCCCGTAGGCCCCGACGAGATCGCAGATCTGAATGAACTCCAGCCAGCGATACTGAGAATGGCCCAGGTAGTACCACGAGAAACCGGTCAGCAGGTAGGCGCGGGCATATTCAAGCCCCGTCCAGACAACCGGAGCCGCGACGACCAGGGGAACCGACCAGCGGTGAACGGCCACGCGAGTGGTGGCAACGAAGACAACCGCATAATTCGCCACGTAAAGCGACAGCGCGACCCAGGCGATATACATCGTGGGGTCCCCCAGCCGCATCCATTGGAATGTGGCAAGTTGCCCGAGCAGGCTGCCGGTGTAGATCGCGACATACATCCAGCGCGTCCGGTCTTCGATTCGGACGAGCAGCAGTAACGGAACGAGTGCAATCCAGGCGAGTGGACTGGCGTTGACCGGGGTAAAACAGCACCACAAAAGAGCGGCAGAAAGAAGGCTCATACCCCAGGCGCCCAGGCTGCCGATGGCTTTCGTTCGACCTTGTTGAGCCGATCGAGCCGATTCGATGATTTCACGTACGGATCGTTCGGACTTCGCCACTTGCCGTTTTTCGTCCGCCATTGTCACTCCGGACATAAATCCCGTCTCCTTCCCTGGAGTCGTCTTTGCGCACCGCTGCCAAGCACCGACAGCAGTTTGGGCGATCCTAGCGAATGGCTGGATTTGTGGGAACGGCGGATTCTGCCGATTTTCAACGGGCTGATCGCCCGACTGGATTTTCAACGGTCTGGCGATACTGCCCATTCAATTCACGGCTGAAAACCTTTGAATCCCTGGCGTTTACAACTCGACCTTCAGATCTTTTTTCGGTCCGTCAATTTTCACGGTCATGGAACTCGTTTCAGGTGTCGCAAACTTCTGCAGGGCCTCCAGGACTTCTTTGGCGAGTGACGACTTCCCTTCTCGCATTGCCATTTCTTCGGCAGGCGTGCCGGGGCGGTATTCGATCCAGACCTTGTGGTCACCCGGAACAACTCCGAGAACATCTTTTTCGTATTTCAACTCAAAGGCCCCTTTGGCATCAGTGACTCCCGTACTGGGGCGACCTTTTGCTGGGACGAAATGGACAATGATGTTTGGAGCGGGCTGTCCACTGACTGTCAGGATACCTGATACCGCGTGAAGTTTCGGGGCATTGGATGCACGACCACAACCACTGAGTGAACAGGCGATTGCAGCGAACAGGAAAATGGTCGTTTGCCAACGGTCAGCGCGCATGAGGGGTATTCCCATCGATCTCTTGAAATTGAATTCGCAATACGTGGAGTTCACCAGACTGACGAGAGATCCCGATTGATGAACCGGGAGATTGCCAGGAACGCTCCACCGAGATCGGGGCAACCTCGGTGGGGCTTTGGCACTAGAACTCAGTAGTCGCCGATGACTTCACCGCCCGACCGGGTGAAGATGGCAACGTAGACATTGGTGTCGACGTTATCGCTGATGAATTTCAGGTGTCCATCCGCCATGACAGTCTGAACACCACCCGTGTGGTGGGACTCCGCAGCCCGATTATTATACGAATGGTTATCAGGAAGGTCTTGTGGGGTTGCATCCACATATCCCTGCGACGGGTGATGAACCCATAGAAACGGATTTGCTCCTGTGTTGCGATCAATCCAGCTGTGATTGGTGGTATGAGCCAGTTCGGCAAACATCAGGGTGCTGCTGGTCCCATCCGTGATGTCCCCGATCCTGATGCAACTGTTCACAAACCCGATTCCAGTCATCCCAGCCTGACTTCGCTCAGGACAACAGGTTCCTGTCCCCCCATTGATGCCATAGTCCTTGTGTTGCGTGACGGGTTGTACGCGTGGAGCAGACGGACAAACAAACACGGGTGGCTGTGAATTGGCTGCTACCTTGTTTTTGGGATCACCCGCCGGGCCTCGCTGAGCACCATTTTCGATAATGGAAAACGTGTAGGCAGGGACCGTGAAGTCGATTGAATTATAAACATTTGCTCCGTCGACGAACGGCAGGATGATTGCCGACCAACTGAAATGTCCCCACGGACAGCAACCTCCCACGCCGGGATCCGCCCAGGGTGCGGCGAAACTGGAGTTTCCATTCATGGGGCCGATACTGCCTGGCGGAAAGCATCGGCTGCTGGATTCGTAGTTGTGCATGGCCAGGCCAAGTTGCTTCAAGTTGTTGGCACATTGGGACCTGCGAGCCGCTTCACGAGCCTGTTGCACTGCTGGCAGCAGCAGCGCAATCAAAACTGCAATGATGGCAATCACCACCAGCAGTTCGATCAATGTGAAACCGCGTGTGCGTCGATTTCGAGACATAGTACCGAACCCTCCCCACGAAAAGTATTGGAAGTAAAGACAGAAAACTCACGAATCAAATGTAAGACGCCTTTTGGAAAAGCTGTGTCATTTTGCAATGATGCGGGATTTGCGACAAGAGTAAATATCGGGATTCGTTGAAATGATGTCCGATTGGATTCGGAGGGGCAACTTTCGAGTTCGAATTTCAAGATCGGCCATCATCCCACGTGTGGAACAGAAATCCGAAATTGAGGTGGAATTCCTTCGGAATCTCCCCGGCAGGTTTGCTACTCTGCATCGACATCCAAAACTCCAATCTGATGTCCGCGACAAATTCGACCCGTGCATACTGGCAATCTCGGCTCAACAAATCTCTGCCGAGATACCGCCGGACCTAACGAACTATTCGCAGACCAGATCAACCAAATCCATTTCCGGGAGTTCCAATCATGATTCGGCGCATTGCGGTCTTGAGTGCGATTTGTCTGGCGACGGTTGCCTCTGCTCAGGACGATGTTCAGCAAATCCGGCAGAAGATCGCCGAGTTGCACCAGCAACTGGAAGCGATTGAAAGTGCTCCCCCAAAACGAAATGTGACTCAGATCGGTGCCGCGCGGGCTCGCAAGGCAGAAACGGGGATGGTCGTACGCATTTACGATCTTGGAGATCTGTTTGCCGTCGCTCCCCCCTACCCTGCTCAATTAACGAGTGATCTGACTCCCAACCAACGCTCATCGATCTTCGAAACAACCGAAC